>NZ_JAQVEJ010000094.1 GCF_028698005.1 Hydrogenophaga sp. | reverse complement strand
CCCAAGGCACGTTCGACCTGCTCATCGCCGACGAGGCACACGAGTACAAGAACGGCGGCTCCGCACAGGGCCAGGCCATGGGGGTGTTGGCGGCCAAGGCGCGCAAGACGCTGCTGCTCACCGGCACACTGATGGGCGGCTACGGCGACGACCTGTTCCACCTGCTGTTCCGAGCCCTGCCGGGGCGGATGATCGAAGACGGCTACCGGCCGACGAAGAGCGGCAGCATGACGTCGGCCGCGATGGCGTTCATGCGCGATCACGGTGTCTTGAAGGACATCTATTCCGAGAGCACCGGCACGGCGCACAAGACGGCCAAGGGCACCAAGGTATCGGTGCGCACGGTCAAGGCGCCGGGCTTCGGTCCCAAGGGCGTACTGCGTTGCGTCCTGCCGTTCACGGTCTTCCTCAAGTTGAAGGACATCGGTGGCAACGTGCTGCCGCCCTACGACGAGGAGTTCCGCGAAGTCGCGATGGACACGGCGCAAGCCGCGGCCTACCGCGATCTGGCGGGTCGGCTGACCCAGGAGCTGAAGCAGGCCCTGGCGAAGCGCGACACGATGCTGCTCGGTGTAGTCCTCAACGTGCTGCTGGCCTGGCCGGATTGCTGCTTCCGGTCGGAAACCGTGGTGCATCCGCGCACGCGCAACACCTTGGCGTTCGTTCCAGCTCAGTTCAACGAGCTGGAGGTGATGCCCAAGGAACGCGAGCTGATCGAGATCTGCAAGCAGGAGAAAGCAGAAGGTCGCAAGACCCTGGTCTATTCGGTCTACACCGGCACGCGCGATACCACGTCGCGCCTGAAGGTGCTGCTGGAGCAGGAAGGCTTCAAGGTGGCGGTGCTGCGCGCAAGCGTGGATGCCGCCCGCCGCGAGGACTGGATCGCCGAGCAGTTGGACCGCGGCATCGACGTGCTCATCACCAATCCCGAGCTGGTGAAAACCGGCCTGGACTTGCTGGAGTTCCCGACCATCGTGTTCCTCCAGTCCGGCTACAACGTGTATTCGCTGCAGCAGGCCGCCCGGCGCTCCTGGCGCATCGGCCAGAAGCAGCCGGTGCGCGTGATCTACCTGGGCTACGCCAACTCCTCGCAGATGACCTGCCTGGGGCTGATGGCCAGGAAGATCATGGTGTCGCAGAGCACCTCGGGTGACGTGCCCGAGTCGGGCCTGGACGTGCTGAACCAGGACGGGGATTCCGTCGAGGTCGCGCTTGCCAGGCAACTGGTTGCGGCTTGATTCACTGACGCTGCCGGCGGCCCATCGGGTCGTCGGCATTTTCTTCTCCCCTATCGTCGAAACGCGCCTCACCGGAAAGGCGGAGCACGACCACCCCCATGCGCTGATCGGCTCCAAGCACGGGGTTTTGCTTGCACGCGAAGCCGCTGTTTCAATTGATATAATCGCCCGATGACAAAATCAGAACTCATCGACCGTCTCGCGCAGCGCTTCCCCCAGCTTGTCGCACGGGATGCGGATGAGGCGGTGAAGGTGATCCTCGGCGCCATGACCGATGCGCTCACCCATGGCGGCCGAATCGAAATTCGCGGCTTCGGCAGCTTTTCGCTGAACTACCGGCCGCCACGCGTGGGCCGCAATCCGAAGTCCGGTGAGACGGTGCATGTCTCCGGAAAATACGTGCCCCACTTCAAATCGGGCAAGGAGTTGCGGGAACGGGTGGATGTTGCCCCCGTGCCGGTAGCCGCCTGCAGAAGGGCCGCCTGAGCAGGGTCCTGAGCAGGGTCCTGAGCAGGGCCGTCGTCAGACGGCCCTCCCCCGTTTCAAGCTCGCCAATCGCCCAAGAAAGCATTCGAACGCAGCCGAACCAGCCGGCAGTCCGTTTCCTCGTTTCTCCACAGAAACTGTGGATAACCCTCTCGATAAGTCCGCCACCGCCTGACGTTTCGGCCCCCGAGGGCTGTGACGCATTTTCGACCAACGGGCTACCTGCTCCTCCTGAAATCGGCAACGCGGCGATTCACTTTGTTTGCTGATACGGTCTCCCCGGATGGCGATGGTATCGGCTCGACATCGCCGAGAGCCGATCCATGCAATCCGCCCTACCGTCCCATTGGACGGCGCGCCGCGGCCTGTTGCTGACCGCCGCCCTGGCCGCAGGCTGCGCGACCACCGCACCGTCGCCGCCCCTATCCACCTCGTCGCCAGCCGTTGAACCCGCGCCCCCACCACAGGCTGACGTCCCGGTGGTCCGCTACGGCCGCTACACCCTGGTCGAACTCGCACCGACCGAGGCCCAGCGGAACCTGCTGCTGCAAGTGGTCGACGTGGCCGTGCCGGACACCCTGCACGCGACGGTGGGCGACGCGCTGCGCCATGTACTTCAGCGCTCCGGCTACCGGCTTTGCAGCGGTCCTGAGACCGATGCGCTGAACGCTCTCCCGCTGCCGGTAGCCCACTACCAGCTCGGGCCGATGGCGTTGCGCGATGCGCTGCTGACGCTCGCTGGTCCAGCCTGGGAACTGCACGCAGATGACGGCGCGCGCCGGGTCTGTTTCATCCCGGCCGTCACACCCGTCGATCCACTCACCCCGCTGCCGGCTCAGTTCAAGGATGCCGAAACGCCAGCCGAGACCATCCCGCTCGTCGAGGAGGCGCAGCCATGACCGCGATTCCGGGCACAGCACAATATCGGCGCCTACAACTGCTGCACGTGACCGTGGCGACCTGGCTGCTGCTCGTCAGCGCCACGGTCGTGATCGACCACGTCGTCCTGTCGAACCTGGCCGAAGAGGCCAAAGACCCCACGTCGGCCGTGCGGATCGCCGTACTCGAAGGGCGGATGGACGATCTCGCGCAGCAGCTCGAGCAGCACCGGCAACGGCCGACCGCGCTGCCTCAGACGCGCTACGAGTCCGAGCGCCTCGCACTCGATCAGCGGATTGCCGTGGTCGAGCAGGCACTCGGCGATCGCCCGACCGCTGACGCATTGCAATCCTTGCTGGCCCGCCTCGAGCGGATGGAAGCGCGCCTCGCCACCGCCCGGCAGACGCCCTCGGCGTCTGTCCGTCCCCGCGTACCAGCGCCGGTGAAACCCCGCCCGATCGACCCTGCATTCCGGGTGATCGGCGTCGAGCTGCGCGCCGGCGAACGCTTCCTGGCCATCCTCCCCATCGATGCGGCCGCACTCGCACAGGTTCGGCTGCTGCGGCCCGGCGAAGCCGAGGCCGGCTGGCGGCTTGAAGCGATCGAGAGCGGCGCCGCCGTCTTCCGGCATGGCGACGAAACCCGCCGCCTGACCGTTCCCGAACGGTAGGAGAAGGCGCGTGAGCTGCTTCAGGGTCGCCCCGTTCTTGATTGCCGCGCTGCTCGCCGGCGCGGCTCCCGCCGCCGTCGCCCAGCACGCCACCCCGTCAGCCACCGTCCCCAGCCGCGAGCAGCCGGCGACCACCATCCGCAGCGACGAACAGCAGGCGCGCGACTGGGGACTGCGCCCCGACGAATGGGCGCGCTACCGCGAGCTGATGCAGGGGCCGCAGGGTGTGTATTCGCCCAACCTCGATCCACTGACCGCGCTGGGCATCGAGGCACGCTCCGACGAGGAACGCCGTCGCTACGCGGAACTGCAGGTGCAGGCCGAGGCCCGTCGCGTCGAGAAAATGCTCACCTACCAGCGGGCCTACGACGCGGCCTGGCAGCGGCTCGCGCCCGGCATGCCGCGGGTGAACCTGCCCAGCGCCACACCGGCCGGACTGACTGCCGGTATCCTGCAGGGGAGCGACCGCACCGCGGTCTTCGTCAAGGACGGCTGCCCCGCCTGCGACCAGGCCGCGCAGCGGCTGCAGGCTTCCGGTGCGGAGTTCGACCTCTATGTCGTGGGCAGCCGCGCCGACGATGCACGCATCCGCGACTGGGCGCGACGCGCTCGGATCGACCCGGCCAAGGTGCGCGCCCGGCAGATCACCCTCAATCACGATGGCGGGCGCTGGCTGTCCCTCGGCCTGCAGGGCGAGTTGCCCGCCGTCGTGCGCCCGGTCGGCGGGCAATGGCAGCGGCAGCCCTGACCCGGTGCCACGCCATGCTCGTGCTGCTGGGGAGCGGGCTGGCCGGCGCCGCGCCGGCGCAGGAAGTCCCGCCGCCGGCCTACCAGGTCGCGGCTCGGCGCGCCGGTATCCCCTCGACCGTGCTCTACGCCGTGGCATTGCAGGAAAGCGGCACCCGCTTCAACGGCCGCCTCGTGCCCTGGCCCTGGACGCTCAACGTGGCCAGCGCCTCGCGCCGCTTCGCCACCCGTGCCGAGGCCTGCGCCGGACTGCACCAGGCCCTGCGCGCAGTCTCGCCCACCCGCATCGACGCCGGCTTGGGCCAGATCAACCTGGGCTACCAGCGCCACCGCTACGACCGCCCCTGCGAGCTGCTCGATCCCTACCGGAATCTGGCGCTCGCCGCCGAGATCCTGCGCGAGCAGCACGCACCGCGCCAGGACTGGCTGATCACGATCGGCCGCTACCACCGTCCCGCCGGCGGCGCACCCGCCGCGCGCTACCGCCACAGCGTCGGCCGGCACCTCGCCCGTGTGCTCGGCGAGCCACGGCTGGACGCCGACACCCGGAGAACCTTGCCATGAAACCCCTTCATTTCCGCGCGGCCGCGCCGTGGCTGCTTGGCCTGCTGTCGCTCGCCGCTGTGCCGGCCGTCCTCGCGCAGCCGCCTCGGCTGATCGTCGTCGAGGATCGCGAAGGCGTCTCCGCGTTGCCGTACTACCAGGCCCTCGACCTCCAGCCGCACGCAGGGGATGCGCCACCGCCGCGGGTCGAACTGCCACGTCCGCCCGACCGGCGCTTCGGTGAGGCCGACATGCTGCCGGTGCGCTCGGAGCGCCTGTCGCCGGGCGACGTGGCTCGCCGGGTGATCCAGGCGCCGGGGCTCACCCCGGTGTTTCTGGTCGGCGACGACGACCGCTCACGCGCCTGGCTGCGCCAGCGGGCGCCGACCTTGCGCGACCTCGGCGCCGTGGGCCTCGTGGTCCAGGTCGAGTCGCCGCAGGCCCTGGCCGCGCTGCGCGCCCTGGCACCCGGCCTGACCCTGGCGCCGACCTCCGGCGACGAGCTGGCCCAGCGCCTGGGGCTGCGCCACTACCCGGTGCTGGTCACCGCCACCGGCATCGACCAGTGAGGCGGTCGCCATGGCCCAGCCGCATGCCGTCGAGGTCCTCCTGCGGCCAGCGGTGGAGCTATACACCGTTGCCGTTTGCGCGAGCGCCGCGGTGGTGTGCGTGGTGGCGCCGTGGTCGCTCGCGCTGAATCCGTTGCTCGGCTTCGGCAGCGCGCTGGCGTTCGGGGCCTTCGGCGCGATCCGGCTGCGCGATGCCTGGGCGATCCTGCGCTACCGGCGCAATATCCGTCGTTTGCCGCGCTACGTGATGACCAGCCGCGATGTGCCGGTGAGCCAGCACCGTCTGTTCATCGGCCGGGGCTTCCGCTGGGAGCAGCGGCACACCCACCGGCTGGTGCAGACCTACCGTCCGGAGTTCCGCCGCTACACCGAGCCCACGGCCTTCTACCGGATGGCCCGGCGACTGGAGGAGCGGCTGGAATTCGCGCCGTCGCCGCTGTCGAAGCTGGCGCGCGTGCTGGCCTGGGACAGCCCGCTCAATCCGGCCCGACCGCTGCCGCCGGTGGGCGGTCTGCCTCGGCTGCACGGGATCGAACCGCACGAGGTCGACGTCACCCTGCCGCTAGGCGAGCGCGTCGGCCACACCCTGGTGCTGGGCACCACGCGGGTCGGCAAGACCCGCCTGGCCGAGCTGTTCATCACCCAGGACATCCGCCGCAAGGCGGGCGGCGAGCACGAGGTCGTGATCGTGTTCGACCCCAAGGGCGATGCCGACCTGCTCAAGCGCATGTACGTCGAGGCCCGCCGCGCCGGGCGCGAGGGTGAGTTCTACGTCTTCCACCTCGGCTGGCCCGACATCAGCGCCCGCTACAACGCCGTCGGCCGCTTCGGGCGCATTTCGGAAGTGGCCACTCGCATCGCGGGCCAGCTCTCCGGCGAGGGCAACAGCGCGGCGTTTCGCGAGTTCGCGTGGCGCTTCGTCAACATCATCGCCCGCGCCCTGGTCGAGCTGGGGCAGCGCCCGGACTACATGCTGATCCAGCGGCACGTGGTGAACATCGATGGCCTGTTCATCGAGTACGCCCAGCAATTCTTCGCGAAAACCGAACCCAAGGCCTGGGAGATCATCGTCCAGCTCGAAGGGCGCCTGAACGACAAGACCATCCCGCGCCACATGGTCGGGCGCGAGAAGCGCGTGGTGGCGCTCGAGCAGTACCTGTCGCAGACGCGCACCTACGACCCGGTGCTCGACGGCCTGCGGTCGGCGGTCCGTTACGACCGCACCTACTTCGACAAGATCGTGGCCTCACTGCTGCCGCTGCTGGAGAAACTGACCACCGGCAAGATCGCCCAGCTGCTGGCGCCGAACTACTCGGACCTGGCCGACCCGCGGCCGATCTTCGACTGGATGCAGATCATCCGCAAGCGCGCGGTGGTCTATGTGGGCCTGGACGCGCTGTCGGATGCCGAGGTGGCGGCCGCGGTGGGCAACAGCATGTTCAGCGACCTGGTGTCGGTCGCCGGCCACATCTACAAGCATGGCATCGATGACGGCCTGCCGGGCGCGGCCGCCAATACCAAGGTGCCGATCAACGTCCACGCGGACGAGTTCAACGAGCTGATGGGCGACGAGTTCATCCCGCTCATCAACAAGGGCGGCGGCGCCGGCATGCAAGTCACGGCCTACACGCAGACCCTGAGCGACATCGAGGCGCGCATCGGCAATCGCGCCAAGGCCGGCCAGGTCATCGGCAACTTCAACAACCTGTTCATGCTGCGCGTGCGCGAGACCGCCACCGCCGAGTTGCTGACCCGGCAACTGCCGAAGGTCGAGGTCTATACGACCACCCTGGTGAGCGGCGCCACGGACAGTTCGGACATCCACGGCCCGACCGACTTCACCTCCAACGCGCAGGACCGCATCAGCACGTCGAGCGTGCCCCTGATCGAACCCGCGCACGTGGTCGGCCTGCCGAAGGGCCAGTGCTTCGCCCTCATCGAGGGCGGCAACCTGTGGAAGATCCGCATGCCGCTGCCGGCGCCCGATCCGGACGAGGTCATGCCCAGGGACCTCCAGCAACTCGCCGGCTCCATGCGCCAGCACTACGCCGAGGCCGGCGAGTGGTGGGAGAGCAACGGGCAGCCCGGGCTGCAGGACGACGATGCGCTGCCCAGGGACCTGGCCGAGGACGCGCAACCGGCCACGGCCGACGTCCAGGATGGCGAGGCGCGGCCGTGAAGGAACCGGCGGCCACGGCCCAACAGCAGCAGGCGCGCCAGCGCGGCCTGATCGTCAGCCTCGTCACGCTGCCGTGGCGCCTGTTCGGGGTGCTGTGTGCCTCGCTGCTGCTGTCCATCGTCATCGAGTGCGTGGGCATGCACCTGTTCTGGCCCGACCAGGGGTGGCGCCACGCCCAGGGCATGCTCGAATACGAGCTGGACCAGCTCTCCACCCACTTCACGCGCAGCGCCGTGGTGCAGGAACCCGGCCGCACGGCACGCTGGCTCGTGGAAGGCGCCTACGAGTGGATCTTCGTGAAGACCGGCCTGCTGGAATGGATGCGCGACGCCTCGGCCCAGGCCAGCACACCCAGCCGGGGCGGCGGCCGCGACTTCCGCTACTACCTCAGCCAGGTCTACGTCTGGACCGAGAGCTACCTGATCGCCGCCTCCTTCACCACGCTGACCTTCCTCGTCCGCCTGCTGGTCCTGGTGCTGACACTGCCGCTGTTCCTGCTCGCGGCCTTCGTCGGTCTGGTCGATGGGCTGGCGCGGCGCGACATCCGCAAGTTCGGCGCCGGTCGGGAATCCGGGTTCGTCTACCACCGGGCGAAAGCTGCGCTGATGCCGCTGGTGGTGCTGCCGTGGGTGATCTACCTTGCGCTGCCGGTGTCACTGCATCCGCTGATGGTCCTGCTGCCGGGCGCAGCGCTGCTGGGGCTGGCCGTAAACATCACCGCGAGCAGTTTCAAGAAGTACCTCTGAGCGCCGGAGACGACGGCGTCTGGTGCCTCAATCGTCCCCGCTCCTCGGCATGTGATTGACGTGCTTCAGGTCATTCACAAGCGGCCTTCGGCCATAGTGTTCGAGCTCCACCCGCACCTGTCTGCCCTCCCGATGCCTGTACGTGAAGGCCTTTCCGTCGAGAATGACCGATCGCGCTTCGGCACTGCCGGACTCCACGCCGGCCTGCAACAGTGCCCGCGTGGCCCCACTGCTGGACAGCGAATATCCCGTGTCCTTGCCATCGAAAGAAACGCGATAACAGATTGGAAAGTTCTCCCCTTCCGCACTCCCCTCGTCCTCATCCTCGGCAACCACCTGTACGTCGTAGCGTACGCCCTGCTCCACCATCAGGCGCCCAATCTCGAACAGGATGCCGAACTCTTCTTCAATGGGCTCCCACAACCGGAAACCATCGTGAGTTCTGACCACACTCATGCCGTCATAGCGCAAATGCTCGTACAACGGTGACAGGTCGGTCACATCCTGTGCGATGACCGTCCCCTCAGCATTGGCAATCCCGGCGGCCAGCGAATGGTTGCCGCCATGCACCAAGCCGAGACCGAACGGCAACAGAAGCTCGACCTTGTGGTTGGAACGCGCACGCCATTGACCCAAACGCCGTGCATGACCGATGTTGGCAACGGCATTCGCCAAGCAAGGACGTTTCCAAGGCACAGAGAGAATGGGGTCCCGCCCCAGACGCAGGCGGTAACGCCCAGGTATCGAACGGCGGATCAAGCTGTCGGCACTCAAACCCTCCGGTGTCACGGACGACAGGCCGATGAAATCGGACAAGTCGAATGCGCTCCGCGCCTTATGCAGCGGCTGATACGCCGCCGAAGCCATGGCGCGCGCCTGCAATGGCGCAGCGATCAGGCGGACCATTGTGGATAGCCCGAGTGGGTCGGCCGCGGCCACATCCTTCGCCATAGCCATGACATTCTCGAACCGCTCCCTCCGGTCGGCCATCCGGACGGCGCTACGTGGGCGAAACAAGCCCCTCATCCGGATCAACTTCCGAACCCATCCCCCGTTCACGTGCATCCGCCACTCATGTCCGTTTCCATCTTCTAATCATGCCCCATTCGGCAACGAGCAGAAGACCCACGAGTCGATCCGCGGTGCCCTACTGCTCAAATCGGGCCACGCCCATGTTCCTATTTTTTGCGGCGCCAACATCGGCACATCGAGAGCATTGCACCGATCTCCACGAACTGCGGATTGGCAAATGTCGATGTCCCTTCCCCCGTCTGTCGGGCTGCTCCTGGCGCTGCTCGTCCTTGGCGCGGTTTTTCCGTGCTGGGCCGGCGCCGATGACGCGACACTCGAGCATGCCCGCTTGGCCGCTGCGCTGCGCCACCTCGACGCCATCGAACGGCTCGTCACGCAAGACGTAGTGCCCCCACGCAACGAATCCGCCCGCTACCACTTCGACTACGCCCGCCTTGGCGCCGACCTGAAGCTTGTGCGCGCCGGCATTCGCGACTACTTGACGCCCCCACGCGCCCAGCCGCGCGACCCGGTCGAACTGCTCGGCGACTACCGCCAGCCCGACCGCCCCTCCGACGAGGAGGGTACCGAATGAACGCCGCCCAGGTCAGCGCCTTCCAGGCCAACGGCGGCTTTGCTCCCCCGGTCGTCGCCACCGTCGTGCTCAGCCTCGTGTTCGCCGTCCTACTGTTGTGGGGCGTATGGGCCATGCGCACCGCGTACACGGGCTGGGCCGAGCAACGCCTTTCCCAACGCCAGTTCCTGGGCGTCGTCGTGCGCTTTGTCGCGATGTACCTGGTGCTGACCTACTTCCTTCTGTCCTGACCCCCACAAAAGGTTCAATCGCCATGAAGCCCCGTCCGATCTTCCGCCACCTCACCACTTTCACCCTCGCGCCGCTGGCACTGCTGAGCCTGCCGCTGTCGGTCCTGGCGCAGGGCCTGCCGACCATCGAAGACCCGTCGCGAGGCACAGGCAGCGGCATCATGCAGACGCTGCAGAACTACGGCTACGACATCGTGCTGCTAGTCGCGCTGCTCGTGGTCGCGTCGATGTTCGTCGGCGTCTGCTACCACGCCTACACCCGCTATTCCGAGATTCACACGGGCAAGGCCACATGGGGTCAGTTCGGCCTGACCGTTGCCGTGGGTGCGATCCTGCTGGTGGTCGGCATCTGGCTGCTTACCAAGGCCACCGGCGTGCTGTAAGGGCGGCGGGCGATGGCCATTCCTCTAGAGACCGCGCGCGATGCGCTGGTGACTTTCCTGCCGCACCGGCTAAACCGCCAGCCGGTGGTGGTGCGGGGCCTGACCGCCGACGAGCTGTGGATCTGCGCCGGCCTGTCCGCCGCTATCGGGTTCGTCGCCGGCGTGCCGCTGGCCTGGCTCACCCACAGCATCGCCATGCTGCCCACGGTGGTCGTGGCCGGCGTCGCGCTGGGCGTGTTCGCCGGCGGCGGCTTCCTGCGCCGGCAGAAGCGCGGCCGACCCGACACCTGGCTGTACCGGCAGCTCCAGTGGCGGCTCGCCCTGCGGCACCCGGTACTGGCGCCCTGGCTCGGTGGGCACCGCCTGATCACCCGCTCGGGCCATTGGACGACGCGCAGGACGACCCGGCGCCCCCGCAGCCGAGGTGCCCCATGAGCCGCTTCAGGAACGAGGTCCTCCACCTGCAAGCCCACGTGCGCACGCTGCGCCTGGGCGCCGGCGCGCTGTTCGTGGTGGCGTTGCTGCTCGGTTTCGGCTGGTGGAGCGCGCCCAAGCAGCTCACCATCCACGTGCCGCCGGACCTGCGCTCGGGCAGCACGCGCAAGTGGTGGGACGTGCCGCCCGAGAGCGTCTATGCGTTCGCGTTCTACGTGTGGCAGCAGGTCCAGCGCTGGCCCGCGAACGGCGAGGTGGACTATCCGCGCAACCTGCACGCGCTGTCGGCCCACTTCACGCCCGCCTGCCAGGCCTTCCTGCGCCAGGACTACGAGTACCGGCGCAGCAGCGGCGAGCTGCGCCAGCGCGTGCGCGGCATCTACGAGATTCCGGGCCGCGG
>NZ_JAQVEJ010000268.1 GCF_028698005.1 Hydrogenophaga sp. | reverse complement strand
GGCGCGTCTCCAGGGCGTCGAGCTTCGACAGCACGGCGTTCAGCGCCGCCGCGCTCGCCGCGCTCGATTCGGCCAGCGCCTTGATGGCCGCCCGCGCGTCGGCATCCACTGCCCCCGCCACGACCGGCGCCGCCGGAGTCGCCTCTGCTTTGGCCTCTTTGACCTCCGGCTTTGACTCCGTTGCGACCGCCGCAGGCTCTGTCGGCACCGCGGGTGGTTCGTCCGCAGGAGCAGGCGTCGCCGGTGTCGCGGCAGCTGCCGGCGTCTCCGCCTCGCCGCCTTTGCCCGTGCTGTCTTCGGCCCCGCCAAAGTCCTTGAAGCGCACGCCGAGCGCCTCAAGCTCTTTCGAGCGCTGATCCGCGCCTGCGACGATGCTGTCGGCCAGTTCCTTGCCCAGCACCCGATCCAGGAGCGCTTTCTTCTCTTCCGTGAGCGCCATCTTCCCTACCTCCTCGTAGACCGATTCAAAAGCCGTGTACGGGTTGGCCGCCGCGTGGGGCGGCAGCACCGTGATCTCGAATGTGTTGAAGGCGTGGTACTGCCCGTCCTTGAACGCTTTGGGCGGGAACAGATAGCAATGCGACATGGCATACTCGTCGTCCGTGCTGCTGAAGTAGGCGCAGGCCCTGACGCCGACGTCGCTCGACGCGAAGTGGCCCACGCTGACCACCAGGTGGCCGATGCGCTCCGTCCACTCCGCCTGGCCCAGGACCACCGGCTCGTGCCACAGCCACAATTCCGGCTGGGGAATGGCCCCGGCGTCCAGGCGCGCCACGTAGGCGTCGATGGCGTGCTCAGGAAACCACTCCTTCTGGCGGTCCTCGAAGTTGTTCGACCACCAGGCCACCCACCGGCCGTGCGGCAGCGCCTTGAAGCCGGACCGTCCCGTCAGCGCGCGTAGCTCGTTTAGTCCGACTAAACCGCCCAGTCCCGGCAGCTCGGCGCCGGGGAACAGGCTGGCCAGCGTTTCTTTGAGGCGGGCGATCAGTGCAGTCATGCCGGTCATCTCCCCTTCACAGCGCGCAGGACCGCCGCCGTGACCGCGTTTTCAAGGTTACGCTGCTTGCGGGCCGCGATCTCCTCTTCAAACTCCCGCGCTTCCGTGCCGGGATGGTCTACCGCGTCCGCCGTTGCCCAGCCGGACCCTTCCCGACCCCTGCCCGACCCTATCACGCGCCGGTGCGTTTTGGGCAGGAAGCCGCTACTCTTGAACAGCAGCCTGGCTGCATTTTTCGCCACGATCGGGTGCGGTCTCGTGCCGCGCGTCACGTAACGGTAGATTTCATTGGTCGTGTGCACCTCGCCCTCCAGGTGCGCGCCCACGGCCCGCGCTTTGACGAGCACGAAGACCGGCTGTTCCTTCCAGGTGCGCACCGTCCGGCGAAAGTCGCTTCTTACCGCGTCCAGCGTCTTGTTGATGGCCGCTTCCAGCTCACGGCGCATCCGCTTTGCGTCAACGGGCATACGGTCTGGCACGATGGCTTTCAGGCTTGGCATGCCGTCACCGCCTCACCCGGATCAGCGGCCCGGTGAACAGGCTCGGCGCGCCCGTGATCGGCACGAAGACCCCCGACCCCGGCTCCAGCTCGACGAGCAGCCTGCACCGGCAGTTGGTCAGGCAGTCGTCGCTGCCGTCGCCCGGCACACCGGCCACCGCGCGCATCTCCTCGAACGACTCGTAGATGCGGGCTTTGGGTGGACAGGTCGTGCAGTGGGCGGCCATAGGGTCAAGCACCCGCTGCACCCGCAGCGCGCCCCGGCGGCCCGCCCGGCTCCTCTGCTCGGCCCAGTCGCCGAGGCCCTCCCACATCGATTCCCAGTAGGCCCCCGCATACTGGCGCAGGCGCGGCACGAACGAGGCCACGTCCGACGCCGCCCCGCCGCCGGTCAGCATGGCCAGCAGCGTCGGCGCAAAGGAGTCGCGGAAGAAGCGGTAGCTCGTATCGGCTACCCGCTGCAAACGGACCAGGCCCATGCCGCTCGGCTCCTGTCCGGCCAGGCCGATGCCGTACGCTTCAGATAGCCCCGACTCCAGCGCCGCCACGTAGCGGTCGGTCAGCTCGTCCACGTCGGCGGCGTAGCGCGCCGGATCCTGGAACTTTCCCTCGGCCTGCATGTCGAGGATGAGGCGCTCCAGGCGCTGGGCGTAGGCGTCTACCGCGCCCTCCTGCTCAGAGGGGTCGCCCTGGATCTGCTTCAGGGCCTTGACGAAGAGCTGGTCCGACACCTGCCGGTAGTCCTCGCGGCCCACCTGCACCGCCTCCGGCCAGAGTGTGGCCAGCATCGGGTGGTTAGGCAGCGTCGTACCTTTCGGCGCATAACACAGCGTAATATGCGGCTGGAAGACATCCGGCCGGTGATGCGCGCTGACGGGCAGCCCCAGCTCGTCAAATACCTTGACAATGCCCGCCTGGAGCCAGTCCAGGTCCTCGTTGCGCTCGATACGCAGATGCATGGCCAGGCCGTCCAGCGTATCGAAGGCGCTGATGCTCCTTGCGTTTAGCACCGGCGTGCGCACATCATTTCCGATGTGCACATTCAGCCAGTCGTTCACGGCCGCGACGGCGCTGTCGGGAGCGTCCTGGACGTAGGCCAGGGTCACGTGAAAGGTGTCAG
>NZ_JAQVEJ010000093.1 GCF_028698005.1 Hydrogenophaga sp. | reverse complement strand
CACACGCCCATGATGCAGCAGTATCTGGCCCTGAAGGCGGGCCATCCGAACACGCTGCTGTTCTACCGCATGGGCGATTTCTACGAGCTGTTCTACGGCGACGCCGAGAAGGCGGCCCGGCTGCTGGACATCACCCTGACCCAGCGCGGCCAGTCGGCCGGCCAGCCGGTCATCATGGCGGGCGTGCCCTTTCATTCGGTCGAGAGTTACCTGGCGCGCCTGATCAAGCTGGGCGAATCGGTGGCCATCTGCGAACAGGTCGGCGATCCGGCGCAGAGCAAGGGACCGGTCGAGCGCAAGGTGGTGCGCGTGGTCACGCCCGGCACGCTGACCGACACCGAGCTGCTGTCCGACAAGAGCGAGGCGGTGCTGCTGGCGGTGCATCCCGGCGCCCGCACCGGCCTGGGCCTGGCCTGGATGTCGCTCACCCAGGGCATCATCCACCTGGCGCAGTGCGACAGCGACGAGCTGCCCGACTGGATCGCGCGCATCGCGCCGGGCGAGGTGCTCTACAGCGGCGAGGTCACGCCCACGTTTGAAAAGCGCCTGCAGGCCCTGACCGCACAGCCCCTGCCGAGCGGGCAGCGCCTGGTGGCCGTGGTGCGGCCGGCCTGGGCCTTCGATGCCGGCCTGGGCGAGCGCAAGCTGCTGGAGCAGTTGCAGGCCGCCAGCCTGGCCGCCTGGGACGCGCAGGAGCTGCGCGACGCCCACGCCGCCGCCGCCGCGCTGCTGGCCTACGCCGAACACACGCAGGGTCAGGCGCTCACGCACGTGCGCAGCCTGCGCGTGGCGCGCAGCGG
This sequence comes from Hydrogenophaga sp., assembly GCF_028698005.1. Taxonomy (GTDB): domain Bacteria; phylum Pseudomonadota; class Gammaproteobacteria; order Burkholderiales; family Burkholderiaceae_C; genus Hydrogenophaga. Next base: position 10,354 of record NZ_JAQVEJ010000093.1, on the reverse strand, counting down.
CGAGCTGATCGACCTGCCCGTCACCACGCGGCGCAACCTCGAACTCACCCACACCCTGCGCGGCGACACGGCGCCCACGCTGTTCTCGCTGCTGGACGTGTGCCACACGGGCATGGGCAGCCGCACCCTGCGCACCTGGCTGCTGGAGCCCCGGCGCGAACGCACGCAGGCACGCGAGCGCCTGGCCGCCATCGGTCACCTGCGCGGCGGCAGCCCCGTGGGCCACTGGCAGACCCTGCGCGGCATCCTCAAGGGCGCCAGCGACGTCGAGCGCGTCACGGCGCGCACCGCGCTGCGCCAGGTGCGCCCGCGCGAACTCGTCGGCCTGACGCAGACCCTGGCGCGTGCGGCGCAACTGTCCGACACCCTGCACCTCGGCCTGGACGATGGTGCCGACGCGCCCGGGCTGCTGGCGCGCATCACCGCCGACCTGCGCCCGCCGGCCGGCTGCGCCGAGCGGCTGGCCAGCGCCATCCAGCCCGAGCCGGCCGCCCTGGTGCGCGACGGCGGCGTGATCGCCGACGGCTTCGACGCCGAGCTGGACGAGCTGCGCGGCATCCAGAACAACTGCGACAGCTTCCTCATCGACCTGGAATCCCGCGAGCGCGCCCGCACGGGCATCGCCAACCTGCGCGTGCAGTACAACAAGGTGCACGGCTTCTACATCGAGGTCACGCAGGGCCAGGTCGACAAGGTGCCCGACGACTACCGGCGCCGCCAGACCCTGAAGAACGCCGAACGCTTCATCACGCCCGAGCTCAAGGCCTTCGAGGACAAGGCACTGAGCGCACAGGAGCGTGCGCTGGCGCGCGAGAAATGGCTGTACGAGCGCCTGCTCGACGAACTGCAGGCCTTCATCGACCCGCTCACCCGGCTGGCGCGCGCCATGGCCGCACTGGATGCGCTGTGCGCGCTGGCCGAGCGATCGCTCACGCTGGGCTGGTGCGAGCCCCAGTTCGCCCCGGAGCCGTGCATCGAGATCCGCGGCGGCCGCCACCCGGTGGTCGAGGCGCGCCTGCAGGAGACCACCGGTGGCAGCTTCATCGCCAACGACACCGTGCTCGGCCCCAAGGTCCGCATGCAGATCATCACCGGCCCGAACATGGGCGGCAAGAGCACCTACATGCGCCAGGTGGCGGTAATCGTGCTGCTGGCCGGCATGGGCAGCTACGTGCCGGCGCAAAGCTGCCGCCTCGGCCCCATCGACGCCATCCACACCCGCATCGGCGCCGCCGACGACCTGGCCAACGCGCAATCGACCTTCATGGTCGAGATGACCGAGGCCGCCCAGATCCTGCACGCGGCCACGCCGCAGAGCCTGGTGCTCATGGACGAGATCGGCCGCGGCACCTCCACCTTCGACGGCCTGGCGCTGGCCAGCGGCATCGCCGCGCACCTGCACGACAAGGCCCGCTGCTTCACGCTGTTCGCCACCCACTACTTCGAACTGACCGAATTCCCGGCCAGCCACCACCAGGCCGTCAACGTGCACGTGAGCGCGGTCGAGGGCGGCGGCAAGGGCAACATCGTGTTCCTGCACCAGATCGAGCCCGGGCCGGCCAGCCGCAGCTACGGCATCCAGGTGGCGCGCCTGGCCGGCGTGCCGGCACCCGTGGTGCAGCACGCCCGCCACGCACTGGCCGCGCTCGAGGCCAACAGCGAACGTCACCGCGAGCAGGTGGACCTGTTCGCGCCACCGCCAGCCGCCCCGGAGGCCGAGATCCCGCCGGTGCTGGCCGCGCTCGCCGCCATCGACCCCGACGCGCTCTCGCCGCGCGAAGCGCTCGAGCAGCTCTACACCCTCAAGAAACTCGCCCAGCAGCCATCATGACCTACTGCGTCGCCGTCAAACTCAACGCCGGCCTGGTGTTCCTGTCGGACTCGCGCACCAACGCGGGCCTGGACCAGATCAGCACCTTCCGCAAGATGATCGTCTATGAAAAACCCGGCGATCGCTTCATGTGCCTGCTCTCGGCCGGCAACCTGTCGATCACGCAGTCGGTGCGCGAGATCCTGCAGATCGAGCGCCTGAACGACCACGATGGCGACGAACCGCTGACCATCTGGAACGCCAAGAGCATGTTCGAGGCGGCGCGCGTGCTCGGCTCGGCCGTGCGCCACGTGTACGCGCGCGACGGCGAGTCGCTCAAGCGCTCGGGCGTGGACTTCAACATCTCCATGATCTTCGGCGGCCAGATCAGGGGCGAGGGCATGCGCCTGTTCCAGGTGTATTCGGCCGGCAACTTCATCGAGGCAACGCCCGAAACGCCCTTCTTCCAGATCGGCGAGTCCAAGTACGGCAAGCCCGTGCTCGACCGCGTGATCAAGCCCGACACGCCGCTGGAGGAGGCCACCAAGTGCGTGCTGGTGTCCATGGACTCCACCCTCAAGTCCAACCTGTCGGTCGGCCTGCCGCTGGACCTGGCGGTGTACGAGGCCGACGCGCTGGCCACCGACAGGATCACCTGCATCGACGAGCACAACCCCTACTTCGAGCTGGTGCGCACGAGCTGGGGCCAGAAACTGCGCGAGGCCTTCGACAGCATCGAGCAGCCGGCCTGGCACGGCAACGACGCCGGCACGCCGCTGATGTGCGGCAGCCCGCGCAGCCAGCCGCTCAAGAAAATCAGCCACCCCGGGGAAAGGCTGATCTGAATGTCGCTGATCATCTTCTCGCACGCCAACAGCTTCCCCGCCGGCACCTATGCCGTGCTGTTCCGCAGCCTGCGGGCGCGCGGTTTCACCGTGCGCGCGGTGGAAAAGTTTGGCCACGAGCCGGCCTACCCGGTCACCAGCAACTGGCCGCACCTGGTGCAGCAACTGGCCGACTTCGCGGGGCCGGAGATCGAGCGCCACGGCCAGCCGGCCTGGCTCGTCGGCCATTCGCTCGGTGGTTTTCTCAGCCTCATGTGCGCCGCGCGCCACCCCACGCTCGGCGGCCACGGCATCAAGGGCGTGCTGCTGCTCGACTCCCCCCTGCTGGGCGGCTGGCGCGCCCGCACCGTGGCGCTGGCCAAGCGCACGCAGCTCGTGGGCTCCATCTCGCCGGGCAAGATCAGCCGCAAGCGCCGCCATACCTGGCCCAGCGCCCAGGCGGCGCTGGAGCACTTCCAGCACAAGAAGGCCTTCGCCCGCTGGGAACCCCAGGTGCTGCGCGACTACATCGAGCACGGCACGGTCGATGTGCAGACCCCCAGCGGCACCCAGCGCATGCTGGTGTTCGACCGCGACGTGGAGACCGCCATCTACAACACCCTGCCCCACAACCTCGACCGCCTGCTGCGCCGCCACCCGCTGCGCTGCCCGGTGGCCTTCATCGGCGGCACGCAATCGCAGGAGATGAAGCAGGTCGGCATGCGCATGACGCTCAAGGTGCTGGGCAGGAACCCGGGCGAGCGCCTGCAGATGATCGAGGGCAGCCACCTGTTCCCGATGGAGCATCCGCAGGACACCGCCGCGCTCATCGAGAAGGCCCTGCGCAGCATGGATCCCCGGTCGCCAGCGTGAAATTCGCCCGCTCCGGGCATGTTTGATCCCCCCTTGGCCGCCCAGTTGACGGTATAACGACCAGCAGCAACATCCCCAGGACCCCAGGCATGCGCGCCCCCACCCCATCGTCGACCGGGCCCGGCCGGGCACAGCGCCGGCAGCGCATCCTGGACTGGGAGCCCTCCCGGCATCCGCTCTGGCTGCGCCTGCTGGTCGCGGCCGTGCTCACCGTCCTGGCCGTCTGGTTCCGCGGCCTGATCGCACCGGCCACCTCGGGTGGCCGTTTTGTCACCCTCACCCTGGCGGTCACGATCTCGTCGCTCTATGGCGGCCTGCCGACCGGTGCGCTCAGCGCCGTGCTCGGCATCCTGCTGGTCAACTTCCCGCTCACGCAGGGGAGCTTTCACCTCGCCATCCCGAATCCGGTCGAAGCGTTCTGGCTCAGCGGCGTGCACCTGATCACCCAGTTCGGCGTCATCGTCTCCATCGTCTGGATGCAGCAGAAGAACCAGCGGCTGCGTGAGGCCGGTGAGGCGGCCCGGCACGCCCACCTGCAGTACACGGCCACCTTCGAGCAGGCCGCCGCCGGCATCACGCACGTGGGCATGGATGGCCGCCTGATCCGGGTGAACCAGCGCTTCTGCGACATGGTGGGCTACACGCGCGAAGAATTGCTGCACCTGCGCTTCCAGGACATCACCCACCCGGACGACATCGCCGACGATGAGGCGCAGATGGCGCAGGCAATCACCGGCCAGCTCTCCGACTACACGCTGGAAAAGCGCTACATACACCGCAATGGCCACATCGTCTGGGTCAAGCTCACGGTGGCCCTGGTACGCGACGGGGACAAGGCGCCTGACTACCTGATCTCCATCGTGCAGGACATCACCAGTGTCAAGGCCACCAACGAGGCCCTGCGCACCAGCGAGCGGCTCATCCGCCAGGCCACCCAACTGGCCGGCCTGGCCTCCTGGGTGGTCGAGGTGCCCTCCATGCGCTTTCGCGCGCTGTTCGATTCGCACCGGATGCTGGGCCTGCCCAAGGCCGAGTTCACGCAGGCGGAGGTCATCGCCCTGTGCCACCCCGACGACCGGGCGCACATGGCACAGAAATGGGTGCAGGGCATCAAGGGCGAGGCACCCTACATCCTCGAACACCGCATGCTCGTCAACGGCCAGGAGCGCTGGATCCTGGCACAGGCCGAGTTCGAGCGCGATGAGACCGGCCAGGCCACCCGTGCCCTGGGCGTCACCTACGACATCACGACCCGCAAACGCTCCGAGCTGGAAATCCAGCAGCTCAACACCAGCCTGGAGGCGCGCATCCGCGAGCGCACCCAGCAGTTGCAAAGTGCCTACAGCGAGCTCGAAAGCTACTCGTACGCCGTGGCGCACGATCTGCGGTCACCGCTGCGCATCATCAACGGCTTCGCCCAGGCCCTGAAGGAAGACCGCCCCGACCTGGACGAGACGCAGGTGCTCTACCTGTCCCGCATCATGGGCGCGAGCCGGCAGATGGGCCTGCTCATCGACGGCCTGCTCAAGCTGTCCCAGTACGCCCGGGGCGAGCTGCAGCGCGAGCCCATCAGCATCAGCGACATCGCCCGCCAGCAACTGGAAGACCTGCAGGCGAGCGAGCCGCAACGCCAGGTCCGGTGGACCGTCGAACCGGGGCTGACGGCCTTTGCCGATCCGTCGCTGGTCAATGCCCTGCTGCAGAACCTGCTCGACAACGCCTGGAAGTACACCGCGGCGCGCACCGATGCCACCATCCGCGTGTCCGGCCGGCGGGTCGGTGCAACGCAGTTCTACTGCATCGATGACAACGGCGCGGGCTTTGACATGGGCCATGCCGGCAAGCTGTTCCAGCCCTTCCAGCGCATGCACCAGTCCGGCGATTTCCAGGGGCTGGGCATCGGCCTGGCCACGGCCAGGCGCATCGTCGAGCGACATGGCGGCCGGATCACCGCCGAGGCGTCGCCCGGCGAGGGTGCCACCTTCTCCTTCAGCCTGGCCCCGGCCGAGGGCGACGCGGCATCGCCATCAGACTGACCGCCGCGCCACGCCGGGGCGGCCGTACCGCGTCATGGGCGCACCGGTGTCAGGGTCACGCGCAGGCCGCCCGGCACGATCTCCGGCTCGCCGGGCTCGTACACCCAGCCCTGGCCGGCCTGCAGTTCTTCCGGCTTGAAGTGGTGGATCACCGCGTCGCGCACCAGGGCTTCGGTCACCGCACTGCCCAGCCGGCTCATGCGATCGGCCCGCTCGGGCGCGCCCGGCACGTCGAAGCGCTCCACCCGGACGTCCTTCAGGCGCACCGAGCGGTCGGACGGTTCGTAGCGCAGACCGTAGCTCAGCACCATCTCGCCCTCGACCCGACGGGTGCCCGCCCCCAGCATGCCCAGTGCATACCGCAACTCGGTCTGGATGCGGTTGTCCTGCGGCAGCAGGCGCAGGCGCGGCTGCGTCAGCGACACGTCCAGCAAGGCCATGACGCGGTGGTCGAGCGGAAAGCGCGTGGCCAGCATGCGGGCCAGGCGCGCCTCCGGGATGTCCACCGTGCGCGGCCCCGGCGGCAGCGCCGCACATCCGGCCAGCAGCAGCCCACCGGCGGCCGCCAGCCGCCACCATTGCCGTCGAGTTCCGTTCAATCCGCGTGTCCCTTCCAATCCATTCAACGGTGGGGATGCCGGCCTCCACGATGGCCATCGCCACGCGACGGGCGATCATCGCGGTGCCAGCGGTCCGGGGCATTCTTCCAGTGGCCACGGTGGGCGTGCCAATGGCCCGGCGGCGGCCCGTACACCACCGGCGGCCGGGCATACACCACCGGCGGGTAGGCACGCACCGAGCGCGAAGGCGGGTACACCACCACGGGCGGCGGCGGTGCATAGACCACCGGCGGCGCCACCACCACGGGGGCCGGGTAGTAGTGCACCGGGGGCAGGTTGGACACACCCACCGACACACCGGGCGAGTTCACGCCCACGGAAAAATACACGTCGCGCGCATGCGCCACGCCGCCCAGTGTCGACGCCATCCAGGCGCCGGCCACCAGTGCCACGCCACGCGCGCCCGCCGACCAGGCACGGAAAAGGTTTGACTTGTTCATCTTGGTTGACTCCGTGATCAGGGAATGTTCCCAGTGGTCATTAGATGCACGAAGCGTCCGGCGCATTCCCTATGCCGCGTCAAAGTCGTAGCCAAGCGTAACGGCAGGCCCGCGCCAGCGGCATGCCGTGACCGCCCGCACGGAGCCGCCTTCGCACGCCCGTCAGGCCAGGGCCAGGTACATCAGGCCGCAACCCAGCACCAGACCCGCCACCAGCCCACCCACCAGCCAGCCGATCACTTCCGCCCTGGCGCGCGGGCGCGGCGCCTGCTCGCCCGGCTGCGCCAGCGGCGCGGTGCCATCCTGGCCGTTCACGCGGGAAGCGGCCGCCGGCCCGCCCGGCAGGGGAGCGCCCACCGGGGCGGACGACACCACCAGATTCGACACCCGCGTCGGTGCACCCGGCATCGCCCAGGTGGCCCACAGGGAATGGGCCTCGGCCGGCACCACGGCGCCGTTGGCCACCGCCTCCTCGATGTCGATCCAGGCCAGTTGCACCCGCACGCTGGGCAGGAACACATCCTCCACCTGGGTGGACTCCCAGTGGGATGAGTCTTGAATCATGATGGTGTCGGGGTTGTCCTGGCTCATGGCGACGGCATCGGCAGCGCGACGGAATAGAGAGATACATAACGATACCGGAAAACCGCCAACCGGTGCCGCGATTTCATCATCCCCTGCCGGGCCCGGCGCGCGGCCTAGAATGCTCGGATGAGCGCCAATACCCCTTCTTCACTGAACAAGAACAACGCCAGCGCCCCGGCCGCGGAGGGCGAGCACAAGGTCAGCAACTTCCTGCGCCAGGTGATCGAGAAAGACCTGGAGCAAGGCACCTACGCCAGCCGCCGCTGGGGTGGCAGCCCGGGCGACGCCGCCCACCACGAGGCCGGCATCCCCGACCCGGCCAGGATCCGCACGCGCTTCCCCCCCGAGCCCAACGGCTACCTGCACGTGGGCCACGCCAAGAGCATCTGCCTGAACTTCGGCCTCGCGCGCGACTACGGCGGCGTGTGCCACATGCGCTTTGACGACACCAACCCCGAGAAAGAGGAAAAGGAATACGTCGAATCCATCCTCGACGCCGTGCAGTGGCTCGGCTTCCACTGGGACAGCCACTTCAACGGCCAGGACGAAAGCCACCTGTACTACGCGTCGGACTACTTCGACTTCATGTACCGCGCGGCCGAGTACCTCATCACCGCCGGCCACGCCTACGTGGACGAGCAGACGCCCGAGGAAATGCGCATCAACCGCGGCGACTTCGGCAAGCCCGGCGTGGACAGCCCCTTCCGCAGCCGCACGCCCGAAGAGAACCTGGCGCGCTTCCGCGAGATGCGCGACGGCAAGCTGGCCGACGGCGCCGCCGTGCTGCGCGCCAGGATCGACATGGCCTCGCCCAACATCAACCTGCGCGACCCGGCCATCTACCGCATCCGCCGCGCCACGCACCACAACACGGGCGACAAGTGGTGCATCTACCCGATGTACACCTTCGCGCACCCCATCGAGGACGCGCTGGAGCAGATCACCCACTCCATCTGCACGCTGGAATTCGAAGACCAGCGCCCCTTCTACGACTGGCTGCTGGAGCGCCTGTGCGAAGGCGGCCTGCTCAAGGCCCCGCCGCCGCGGCAGTACGAATTCGCGCGCCTGAACCTGACCTATGTGATCACCAGCAAGCGCAAGCTGGCGCAACTGGTGAACGAAGGCAAGGTCAGCGGCTGGGACGACCCGCGCATGCCCACCATCGTCGGCCTGCGCCGCCGCGGCTACACGCCCGAGGCGATCCAGCTCTTTGCCGAGCGCATCGGCGTGACCAAGAGCGATTCCTGGATCGACTACAGCACGCTCGAAGGCTGCCTGCGCGAAGACCTGGAACACAAGGCCCACCGCGGCATGGCCGTGCTCGACCCGGTCAAGTTGGTACTCACCAACTGGGCCGAGGTCTTCGGCGCTGACGACTACCTGGAAGACTGCACCCTGCCCGCCCTGCCCCACTCGGCCATTGCCGAAGGCCAGACGCCCCCGCCCGACCGCGTGTTCAAGATCGGCAAGGAGGTGTGGGTCGAGCGCGAGGACTTCGAGGAAGTGCCGCCCAAGGGCTACAAGCGCCTGTTCCCCGGCAACATCGTGCGCCTCAAGGGTGGCTACGTCATCGAATGCACCGGCGTGGGCGCCAAAGACGCCGACGGCCAGGTGACCGAAGTGCACGCCAAGGTCATCCCCGATACCAAGAGCGGCACCCCCGGCGCCGACAGCGTCAAGGCCAAGGCCGCCATCACCTGGGTGGGTGCCGCCGACGGCGTGAGCGCCGAAGTGCGCCTGTACGACCGCCTCTTCACCGACCCGCAACCCGACGCGGGCGGCAAGAACTTCCTGGACGCCCTCAACCCGAACAGCCTCAAGGTGGTGACGGCAGTCGTGGAGCCCTCACTGGCCGCCGCCCAGCCTGACCAGAAATTTCAATTTGAGCGCCACGGCTATTTTGTGGCCGACCGCAAGGACCACGGCGTGGACGGCAAGGTGGTGTTCAACCGGGTGACGGGGTTGAAGGACAGTTGGGGGAAATAAGCCCCCTGCGCCTCAGCCAACAAGCCCCTGCGCGACCGTGGTTGCGCAGGGGCTTTTGGTGGGAGACGCTTATCGACCCGCTGCAGCCTGTCGCACACATTCCGGAAAGTGGTCACTCAACGCTGTAGCGCCAAGGCGTCCAGCGGACTGGCCGTGCCGCCCGCCGCGACCTTGAGCCCATTACAGGATGGCGCTGAGCGCCTGGTTGTGGGTGGAGGGCAAAACCTGCCGCGTTGGCCTGCATGTTGAGGAACGCCTCCACCTCGGCTGCGCCCATCTCGCGGGTGGTGCATCACCCCGCCCCGGCCGTGCCAGTGAAAAGCCCCCCAATATAGGTAGGCCTTTTCTGTCTGAAGGCGATCGTGAAGGTACCGAATGCGCTCCCGAAGCTGGTCCAAGAGCCGGGTGGATGTGAAAGTGGGCGTGCCGGTTTTCTTGGCTGCTTTATAGGTAGATCCTGTCCTGGGTCATGGGCGGTGACCTCCTTCGGAACCGGGTGGGTGGTGGGCAGACAGACGATCGGGCCAGTGTACGCCCCGGCCCGAGCCGCCACATCCACCGCCTGCCTGCAGCATCAGGTGGCAGGCGGCGGATGGGTGGGTGAATGAATGAGGGGCCTTACGCCTTGCCCGGCGCGCTGCCGTTGTAGCGCCGCACCAGCGCGCCCAGCGTGGTGGCCTGCACCAGCAGGCTGAAGACGACCACCACGTAGGTCACGCCGATGACCATGTCGCGGCCTTCGAAGGCGGGCAGCGACAGCGCCAGCGCGATGGAGATGCCGCCGCGCAGGCCGCCCCAGGTCATGATCTTGATGGCGTGCGGCGAGGATTCGCGGAACTTGCCCAGCGCCGACAGCGGGATGCCCACGCTGGCGAAGCGCGCCAGCAGCACCACCGGCACGGCGGCGATGCCGAGCCAGATGTCGCGCACGTGGAAGGCCAGCGCAATCACCTCCAGGCCGATGAGGCCGAACAGCACCAGGTTGAGCAGTTCGTCCAGCAGGTGCCAGAAGTTGTACAGGTGCTCGCGCGTCTTCTCGCTCATGTGGCGCGTCGCGCCGTGGTTGCCCAGCACCAGCCCCATGACGACCACCGCCAGCGGCGCCGACACGTGCACCAGCTCGGCCAGGCTGTAGCCGGCCGTGGCCATGGCCAGGGTGATGAGGATCTCGATGGCATAG
>NZ_JAQVEJ010000092.1:4978-11173 GCF_028698005.1 Hydrogenophaga sp. | reverse complement strand
GCTGGATGGAAGTCAGCCATGGGAGGGAGGTGGGGCCGCCTTGGCGGGCCCGGCCGCGCCGAGGGGGCCTGAGGAAGGGATGCCGGGCGTCAGGCGTTCGGCCACCTGGGCCAGGTGTTCGCGCAGGGTGTACCAGCGCGCCACAAACTGGTCGGGGATCTCCATATCCAGCACCTGCCGCTCGAGTTCGCCGAGCCGATGCAGCAGTTGCTCCCGCGCCTGGGTCTGTTCGGCGCCCGGGGCTTGCGCATCGCCCTCGATGAAACTGAGTTCGCCGTAGAAATGATGCAGGGCGGCGCCCACCCGCCACTCGATGATGGACGGGGCTCGCAGCAACAGAAAGGTGCCCAGCAGGAAGACCGGGAGCAGCCCCTGCACCAGCAGTGCCGCCCATTGCGCCTTGCCAAAGGGCAGGATGGTTTCCAGCCAGGGGCGCGAACCGCGCGCGTGCTGCCGGGCCACCTCCGAGATGGGGAAATTGCTGCCGATCTGGGTCGGGTAGTTTTCCTGCCGCTCCAGAAAGCCGGGCACGGCGTGCAACTCCAGTGCCACGTCGAGCAGTGCCCGCTGCAGCGCGGGGTGCAGGTCCGCGCGCACCACCAGGTGTGTGGGCGTGACCAGTGCCGTGATGTCGCGGTCGGGAATGTTGCCGCGCAGCTCGATGGCGCCCTGGGGCATGACGACCGGACGCAGCAGCGGGTCGCGGGCAGCCAGCGATCCGCTGCGCTCGACCGTGAGCAGCTGGACCCCGTCGAGCCGGGCCAGGTCGATGGCCGTCTGGGATGTCCCCGCCGCCACGTGCACCACCGCATCGACCTCACCACGGGACAGTGCCTCCACCGCCGATGAGCCGACGTGGTCGGTGAAGCTCACCTCATCGGCCGGCACGCCCATGTGTGCCAGCAGCCGCAGGGCCATCAGGCGGTTCGACGACCCCGCTACCGAGGCCGCCACGCGCCGGCCCCGCCACTGGCCCGGGTGGGTCATCCCATCGCGGCCGAAGAGCCAGACCAGTTCGTGCCCGATCACCGCCAGGGCGAGCGCGTGCGGGGCTTCCTGGGCATACAGGCCCTGGGCAAACGTGGCATCCACGCCTTGGGCACCCGCCGTCAGCTTGCCCAGTGGGTCCTGCGGCCGCGGGTGCGGCACGACCTGCACCTCGATGCCCATGGCACCCAGGCGCTGCGCATACTGCTGCGCCAGCAGGAAGTAGCTGCTGGGTGCGGGACCGGCGCCGATCACCAGGCGCTTGGGTGGCAACGGCTTCCACACCCAGGTCACGATGGCCAGCAGCATGCACAGCGTCAGCAGGATCGGCAGGTAGATCATCCACCAGCGTCGGCAGTAGAGCAGCAGGAGCTTCATCGCCCGCGGTACCTTTCCAGTTGTGAGCGCACGAAGGCGATGTGCTGCCGCAAGGTGTACCAGCGCGGCTGCAGTTCGGGGGGCAGACGCATCCGGGCCGTCGCCGCCATGATGGCCTCCAGCCGGGCGTTGATGCGGCTGAGTTCCATGCCCCCCACATCGACGACCCGTCTGACCAGCAGATCGTGTTCGATGAACTTCAGCTCGCCATACCAGCTGCTGAGGCGGGCGACCAGGCGCCAATGCAGAAAGGCGGGGATCAGGTGCATCAGGCCGATACCCAGCAGCGACAGGGGCAGGCCGATCACCACCAGGCGCTGGAGCCACTGTGCCGGCACGAAGGGCATCCACGCTTCCGGCCCGCTCAGCCCGCGCAGGAGCACCTGGCGCGCCTGCGGTGAGGGTGGAAAATCGGTGTGGCGCAGGTTCGGCAGCTCACCATCGTGATGAAAAACCTGGGGCCCGCCATGAACCTCCCGGGTGATGGCGGCCGCGAGCCGCTGGACGGCGGGGTCCAGCCCGCCCCGGGCCAGCAAATGGGTGCTGGTGGTCAGCAGCGGGGTGTCCAGGGCCGGCAGGCCCTTGCCCAGGCTGTCCTGAGGCAGCAAGCGGGCGTCCAGGAACGGGTGATGTTCGATGATGGCCGAGGCGCCTTCGATGCGGGCCAGATGAACACCCGGCGTGCGCAGCAGGTGCATCACCACCGGTGCATGGGGCGAGGCGACCAGGAAGACGGCATCGAGCGCGTTGCGCTCCAGCGCACGCGCCGCTTCCAGGCCGCTGAGCGATGACCACTGAACGTCGCTGTCGGCAACGCGCTGGTGGCGCAGCAGCCGCTGCAGCAGGTGGCGGTGGCCGCTGTCGATCGGGCCGGCCGCCACACGGCGACCCGACAGCTCCGTCAGTGAGCGGATGTGGGTGTGCCGGCTGAACAGCCACAGGCCTTCGGTGTCCACGATGGCTATGGTCTGCACCGGTGCCTTGCCTGGTGGCAGGGTGGGGCTGCCGTCCGGTGTCCAGGCCATGCCACCTTGCACCAGGGCCAGATCCGCCTGGCCATGGCCCAGACGCTGCAGATTCACCGGTGAGCCCGGTGACCCGAGGGTTTTGGCGCGCATGCCGTGGCGGCCGAAGGCTTCGGCGTAGCGCGCGGCATGTGCCTCGTAGGCACCGTCGGGCATGCCGCCGCTGATCACCACATGGCGCGGCGGCATGGGGTAGAGCTGCCACCAGGCCAGGGTGCCCAGCACGATGAGCATGGCCAGTATCGGAACCCGTATCAGCGCCCAGCGGTGTTGGTAGATCTTCGCCGTTTTCATGAAAAACCCCGTGCCACAGCATAGGGCCATCATGGCTCATTGAATATCTTTTGTTACATTTGGCCGCTGCGGGTGTGGCATCGCCGCCAAACCAAAATGAAAAGGCCACCGCGAGCGGTGGCCTTGCCGGAGGTCGGGGGCATTACATTACATGCCGGCGTAGGTCGGTCCGCCACCGCCCTCGGGCGTGACCCAGACGATGTTCTGCGTCGGATCCTTGATGTCGCAGGTCTTGCAGTGCACGCAGTTCTGCGCGTTGATCACCAACTGGTCCTGCCCGTCCTTTTCGACGAACTCGTACACGCCGGCCGGGCAGTAGCGGCTTTCCGGCCCGGCGTACTTGGCCAGGTTGATCTTCACCGGCACGCTGGCGTCCTTGAGCGTCAGGTGCGCCGGCTGGTTCTCCTCGTGGTTGGTGTTGGACATGAACACACTGGAGAGGCGGTCGAAGGTGATCACGCCATCCGGCTTCGGGTAGGCGATCTTGGGCATCTCGGCCGCGGGCTTGAGCTTGGTGTGGTCCTTGACCGTGTTGTGGATGGTCCAGGGCGGTACGCTCACGCCGACCTTGGGCAGGAACCAGTGCTCCACGCCGGTCATCAGCTTGCCCATGAGCGGGCTCTTCTTGAACCAGTTCTTGAAGTTGCGGTAGGTCCAGAGCTCTTCGTGCAGCCAACTGGCCTTGAAGCCGGACTCGAACGCGGTCAGCTCGTCACCCTGGCGGCCGGCCGTGATGGCCTCGTAGGCTGCCTCGGCGCACAGCATGCCGCTCTTGATGGCCGCGTGGCTGCCCTTGATGCGTGCCGCGTTGAGAAAGCCCGCGTCGCAACCCACCAGCGCGCCGCCCGGGAACACCGTCTTGGGCAGTGCCTGGGGCGTGCCGTTGTTCAGCGCACGGGCACCGTAGCCCAGGCGCTTGCCGCCTTCGATGTGCGCCTTGATGGCCGGGTGTGTCTTCCAGCGCTGCATCTCCTCGAACGGACTCATCCAGGGGTTCTGGTAGTCCAGACCGATCACGTAACCCAGCGTGACCTTGTTGTCTTCCAGGTGGTAGAGAAAGCCACCGCCGAAGGTGTCGTCCGCCAGCGGCCAGCCGGCGGTGTGCACTACCAGGCCCGGCTTGGCCTTCTCGGCCGGGATTTCCCACAGTTCCTTGATGCCGATGGCAAAGGTCTGTGCATCCTTGCCTTCATCGAGCTTGAATTTGGCGATCAGCTGTTTGCCCAGATGGCCGCGCGCACCCTCGGCGAACACGGTGTACTTGGCGTGCAGTTCCATGCCGATCTGGAAGTTCTCGGTCGGCTCGCCATCCTTGCCGATGCCCAGGTTGCCGGTGGCCACCCCCTTGACGGAACCGTCGTCGTGGTAGAGCACCTCGGCGGCGCTGAAGCCGGGGAAGATTTCAACGCCCAGGGCCTCGGCCTGCTCGCCCAGCCACTTGGTGACCGCACCCAGGCTGACGACGTAGCAGCCATCGTTGTGGAAGTTGCGTGGCATCAGCCAGTCGGGGGTGCGCTGGGCACCGGTCTCCGACAGCACGAGCAGATCGTCGCCGGTGACCGGCTGGTTCAGCGGGGCGCCCATCGCCTTCCAGTCGGGGAACAGCTCGGTGATCGCCCTGGGGTCCATCACGGCGCCCGAGAGGATGTGCGCGCCCGGCTCGGATCCCTTCTCGAGAACGCAGACGCTGACCTCGCTGCCTTTGTCGGCGGCCAGTTGTTTCAGGCGGATCGCGGTCGACAGGCCGGCCGGGCCGCCGCCGACGACGACCACGTCGTATTCCATGGCTTCACGCGGCCCGAACTGGGCAAGGATTTCGTCTGGGGTCATGGGGGTCTCGCAGATAATGTTCTTCAGATCGGATTCACCGTTTCGGGCGGTGTCGTCGTGCGGACAGCATTCTACGTGGATGTGCAATAAATAGAACGACCGTGCTAATTTTGACCATACAGGACACCTCCCCGTGTTCGGCCGGCCGGACCCCGCGGGCCGAGGCGGCCGGTCATGGGGGGCGGACCACCGCTGAAACGATCACCGCGGCCGGCTGCGGCGTCGATGCGTGAGCCCCGAAGCGGTCATTGCCGGGCCTGGCCCGGACAGGCCCGGTGGTGCCGGTGTGACAGGCATGCTGGCGGGCCTGGGGGCGGGTGCCTTCTGGGGCACCACCTTCATGGCGCCGCTGCTGGCGCCCGCGTTCGGATCCGTGGACATCACGGTGGGCCGCTTTCTGGCCTGCGGCCTGTTCTCGCTGATGCTGCTGGTGTGGCAGTGGTGGCGCCTGCCTGCCGGGCAGCGCCAGGTGGCCCGACCGGTACCCGGCCAGATGATCGCGGCGCTGGGGCTGAGCGTCCTGGGCTACACCGGGTACTACCTGCTGCTGGTGCTGGCGATCGCCGAGGCCGGACCCGCACTGCCGGTCCTGGTCATCGGCACCATACCGCTGTGGCTCATGCTGTTGGGCAAACCGCAGGACCTGCGCTGGCGCCTGCTGATGCCGGGCCTGTTGCTCACGGCCGCGGGTATGGCCGCGATGTTCGTCGTTGGCGCGCGTGACGTCGATACCGCGCGGGGGGCAGCGCTGTGGCGAGGGGTAGCCTGGGCGCTGTGCGCCGCCGCGAGCTGGACGGCCTTTGGCCTGATCAACGCCCGCTGGCTGACACGGCATCCGCAGATCGGCTCCACCACCTGGTCAAACTGGCTTGGGGTGGCCGCCGGCCTGGGGGCCTGTGTGCTGTGGGTCGGCTGGGGCTCCCCCTGGTCCGAACTGGTGGCGCGGCCTGGCTGGGCGACCTTTGTCGCCGTTTGCGTCTTCACCGGTATCGGTGCGGGCTGGGTGGCCGCCGTGCTGTGGAACGTGGCCAGCCGGCGCCTGAGCCCGAGCCTGGCGGGTCAGCTCATCGTCAGCGAGACCGTGTTTGGCCTGGTCTACGCCTTTGCCTGGGACGGGACCTGGCCGCTGCCCCTGCAGTGGCTGGCCTGTCTGTTGTTCGTGCTCGGCATCGTGTCATCGATCCGGGCCCATCGCTGAAAGGGACGTGTGTGAAGCTTGAACTGCCTGCCGACAAAAAGCTGGTGCACAGCATCTTGGTACCGATCCGCTGGGGTGACATGGACGCCATGGGCCATGTGAACAACACCCTCTATTTCCGCTACATGGAAATTGCCCGCCTGGACTGGTTCTATGGCATGGGGCTGCCGGCCGACCCGAAGGGCGAGGGGCCGGTGATCGTCAACGCATTCTGCAATTTCATCCGCCAACTCGAGTTTCCGGGCGACGTGCTGGTGCGCACCTACGTCGGCGCGATGGGCAAGACCTCGTTCGACACCTACCATGAGATGCTGTGCACCGATGATCCGGACACGGTCTGTGCCAACGGCGGCGCCACGGTGGTCTGGGTCGACTTCCCGCGGCAGAAGTCGGTGCCCATGAGTGCCCAGGCGCGCGCCCTCATCGAATCCGCCGGCGGCCCGCCCCTGCTCGGGCGCTGACCCGCGCAGCGGCGGAGCGTGG
>NZ_JAQVEJ010000092.1:0-4878 GCF_028698005.1 Hydrogenophaga sp. | reverse complement strand
GACCCGCGCAGCGGCGGAGCGTGGGGGCCACATTACTTTGATTTGGGCACGCGCCCCATCAGGTAGAACTCCGGATTGGGCACCATGCCGCTGAAGCTGGCCATGCGGTTGGACAGGCCGAAGAAGGCGGTGATGGCCGCGATGTCCCAGGCGTCCTCGTCGCTGAAGCCGTGGGCGTGCAGGGCCTCGAAGTCCGCGTCCGCGATTTCGTCCGAGCGCTGGCACACCTTCATGGCGAATTCCAGCATGGCACGCTGGCGCGGCGTGATGTCTGCCTTGCGCCAGTTGACAGCCACCTGATCGGCCAGCAAGGGCTGCTTTTCGTAGATGCGCAGGATCGCCCCATGCGCCACCACGCAGTACAGACAGTGGTTGGCGGCGCTGGTCGCGGTGACGATCATCTCGCGCTCGCCTTTGCTCAGGCCGGATTCCCGGCCGGTGGACTCCGGCACCATGAGCGCATCGTGGTAGGCGAAAAAGGCACGCCACTCGGCCGGCCGGCGGGCGAAGGCCAGAAACACGTTGGGCACGAAGCCGGCCTTTTCCTGGACTTCCAGGATCCTGGTGCGGATGTCCTCGGGCAGGGTGTTCAACTCGGGCAGAGGGTAGCGGTCGTTGGCTGTGCGCATCGTTGTCTCCAAAAATGTCGGAAGGGAACGTCTCACAGCTTATCCTCTCAGGTTGAGCCAGCCATTTTTTCCTCTTCCACTACAGGAGTTCGTTCGATGAATGCACGTCGCAATTTCATGGCGCAGGCCATCCGGTATGCGGCCGCCGCCAGCCTGGGCTGTGCCCTGACCGTGGGCCACGCGCAAAGCCCGACCAAGGTGCTGGTGGGCTTCCCGCCGGGCGGCGGCACCGATGCCATCGCCCGCATCATTGCCGAGCAGTTGCAGGTGGAACTGGGTTCGTCGGTGGTGGTGGACAACAAGCCGGGCGCGGGCGGTCAACTGGCTGCCCAGGCACTCAAGGCCGCCGCCCCCGACGGCCGCACGCTGTTCCTGAGCCATGACCACAGCGTGTCCATCCTGCCGCTGACCATGAAGAACCCGGGCTTCGACCCGGCCAAGGACTTCGCACCGGTGGCCGGCTTTGCCACCTTTGTCAATGCGGTGGCTCTCTCGGGCGGCACGCCGGCGCGCGACTTCAAGGCCTGGATCGATAGCGTGAAGGCGGCCGGCGGCAAGGCCACCATGGGCATCCCGGCACCCGCGTCCACACCGCAGTTCGCGGTGCAGGTGATTGGCAAGCAGTACGGGCTTGACCTCGTGGCCGCACCCTACCGGGGCAGCGCGCCCATGATGGCCGACATGCTGGGCAACACCATCCCGGCCGGCGTGGGCTCGGTGCCTGACTTCATCGAGAACCACAAGGCCGGCAAGCTGCGCGTGGCGGCCGTCATGGGCACCCAGCGCCAGGCGGCACTACCCGAAGTGCCCACCTTCACCGAACTGGGGCTCAAGGGTTTCGAAGAGGTACCGTACTACGGTCTGTTCGCACCCGCCGGCACCCCCAAGGCCGAGCTCGACAAGCTGGCCGCCGCGGTGCAGAAGGTGGTCGCGCAGCCCGATGTCAAGGAACGGCTGACCACCATGGGCCTGACCGTGGGCTTCATGAGTGGGGCAGAGCTGGGCCAGCGCGAAACGGCCTACCGCGAGGTCTGGGCAAAGATCATCAAGGACTCGGGTTACCAGCCCCAGTGAACCTGACCTTCACGCTGCGCTGCCGCGCGGGGCGCAGCCTCCCCCGGGGCTGATGGGGCGTGGGGCTGCCAGGCGCCGGCTCCCTGTCAGCCGCCGGCGATCAGCCGGTGCACCAGGTCCGGTGTGCTGTGCGCCTGGTATTTGCGCATCAGCCGCGCGCGGTAGATCTCCACGGTGCGGTGGCTGATGCCCAACTGGCGGCCGATCTGCTTGCTGGTCAGGCCGTCCATCAGGAAGGCCGCCACTTCGCGCTCGCGGCCGGTCAATCCGGCCTTGACGGCGCGGCGCGGGCTCAAGTCCTCGAAGCTCCAGATACCGGCCTCGTGCGGCGCCTCGGGGTGCAGCGCACGCCCGGTGACATGGCACCAGAAGGGTTCGCCCTTGCAGCGGCCGTCCACGCGCTTCATGACGCGGTCGTCGGCATAGGTGCCGTTGCGCCCGAGCGAGTGGGCGATGCGCGCCCCGGTGCGCTCGTACTCGCCCACGCTGGGGTAGAGGATCAGGAAGCTTTGGCCGACCAGCCGCTCCCGGCTGGCGCCGAAGATCTCGCACAGGGCCTGGTTGCAGTCCACAATGGTGCGCTGGCGCGACAGCGCCAGGCCCACCGGCGCCAGGTCGAAGGCCAGGCGGTAGTCGATGTCTTCCATCGGCGGTCTTAGGGTTGGGCTCTACGAAACACTACGTATGTGGGTACGTAGTATCGTTGCATCCGCATTGTTCAACCACTGGAGCGTAGCGACGTGAACAAGATTTATCCCAGCGCGGCCGATGCCCTCAAGGGTGTGGTGGCCGACGGTCAGCTCATTGCCGTGGGCGGCTTTGGCCTGTGCGGCATTCCCGAGGCACTGATCGACGCCCTGCGTGACAGTGGCGTGAAGAACCTGACGGTCATCTCCAACAACGCGGGTGTTGACGGCTTTGGCCTGGGCCGCTTGCTGGAGACGCGGCAGATCAAAAAGATGATCTCGTCCTACGTGGGCGAGAACAAGGAGTTCGAGCGTCAGTACCTGGCTGGCGAACTCGAGCTGGAGTTCACACCCCAGGGTACCTTGGCCGAAAAATTGCGTGCCGGCGGCGCCGGCATCCCGGCCTTTTTCACCAAGACCGGCGTGGGCACGCTGGTGGCCGAAGGCAAGGAACTGCGCGAGTTCGACGGCGAGACCTATGTGATGGAGCGCTCGCTGGTGCCCGAGGTGGCCTTGGTCAAGGCCGAAGTGGCCGACACATCGGGGAACCTGCGCTTCAACCTGACGGCGCGCAACTTCAACCCGGCCGCAGCCACCGCCGGCAAGATCTGCATCGTGGAAGTCGAGCGCATCGTGGAGGTGGGCGAGATCGCTCCCGATGACGTGCACCTGCCCGGCATCTACGTGCACCGCATCGTGCACAACCCGAATCCCGAGAAGCGCATCGAGAAGCGCACCACCCGCGAACGCACGTAAGCAAGCAAGGAGAGCAACATGCCCTGGACCCAAGACCAGATGGCCGCGCGCGCGGCGCAGGAACTCGAGGACGGCTTCTACGTGAACCTCGGCATCGGCATCCCCACGCTGGTGGCCAACCACACCGGTGACAAGGAGGTGTGGCTGCAGTCCGAGAACGGCATGCTGGGCATCGGGCCTTTTCCCTACGATGACGAGGTGGACCCGGACCTCATCAACGCTGGCAAGCAGACGGTGACCACGCTCAAGGGCTCGTCCATCTTCGGCTCCGACCAGTCCTTTGCCATGATCCGTGGCGGCAAGATCAACCTGTCCATCCTGGGGGCCATGCAGGTGACCGACAAGGGTGACTTGGCCAACTGGATGATCCCCGGCAAGATGGTCAAGGGCATGGGCGGCGCCATGGACCTGGTGGCGGGCGTCAAGCGCGTGATCGTGCTGATGGAGCACGTGGCGAAGAAAAAGGACGGCACCATCGACCTGAAGATCCTGCCCGAATGCACCCTGCCGCTGACCGGCAAGGGGGTGGTCGATCGCATCATCACCGATCTGGGCGTGATGGACGTGACGCCCGAGGGGCTGAAGCTGGTCGAGCTGGCCGACGGCGTGACGCGCGAGGAAATCCAGAGCAAGACCGGCGTGCCACTGATCTGAGCTGCATTTCCCGCCAGAGAGAAAGGCCGCCGTGCGGCCTTTTTTCATGTCGGGTAGGGCGTCGGTCAGCCGAAGCGGAAACCCGAGAGCACCGTCCGCATCACTTCCTCCGAGTACACCTTGCGGCCTTCGGCGTCGCTGCCGGCACCGGCGGCGACCATCAGGGGGATCAGGTGCTCCTCGCCCCCGTGCGGGTGGCAGTCGCGGGCGTATGGCGCCGCTGTCCAGTCCGTCAGCAGGGCCTCGCGCTGCGCGGGGGCGCTTTCGACGGCCTGCGTCAGCCACTCGTCGAACGCGGTGGACACCGGTGTGTAGCGCGGGTCGCCATAGCCGCGCATGTTGTGGAAGCTCATGCCACTGCCGACGATCAGCACACCCTCGTCGCGCAGCGGGGCCAGTGCGCGGCCGGCAGCGATGTGGGCAGCCGGGTCCATGTCGTGGCGCAACGAGAGCTGCACGACCGGGATGTCGGCCTTGGGGAACATCAGCTTCAGCGGAATGAACACGCCGTGGTCATAGCCCCGGGCCGGGTCGATGATCGCCGGCAGGCCATCGGCCCCGAGCAGTCCGGCCCCGCGCCGGGCGAGCGCCGGATCGCCGGGGGCAGGGTAGGTCAGCTCGTAGGTGTGTGCCGGGAAACCGCTGTAGTCGTAGATCAGCGATGGCCGCTCGTGGCCGGTGAGGGCGAAATCACGCTCCAGCCAGTGCCCGGACACCAGCAGGATGGCCCGCGGCGTGGCGGGCAGGGTACCGGCGATGCCCTTGAGGAACGCCGCCATCCTGTCCCAGGTGTCGGCGGGGTGCCAGTCCATGAAGAAGCACGGGCCGCCGCCGTGCGGCACAAACAATGCCGGCATCCGGCTGCCGGCCGGTGTGGCAGGGGGGAAGGTGTTCGTGTTCATGATCCCGAGTATGGACGCTCATGGGTGGACGGGACACGTGCAATGGGGCATGTCGGTCCTGACGGCCACCGGGCTGGTTGGCGTGCCCGGGTATCTGCTGCCGTTGCCGGTGCCCAATGGCCCAATTCGGTATCTGGAGCGGGCGATGGGAACATCACGCCGCACTCAACCCGTTGA
>NZ_JAQVEJ010000091.1:4750-11182 GCF_028698005.1 Hydrogenophaga sp. | reverse complement strand
TGGGGGACAGCATCGCCCTCAACGGCGCCTGCATGACGGTCACCTCACTGGACCTGCCCGCCTCCCGCTTCACCATCGACATCTCGGCCGAATCGCTGGCCCGCACCACGGGCCTGGCCGACAGCGGTCGTCGCATCAACATGGAAAAAGCCCTGCGCGCCAATGACCGGCTGGGCGGGCACATCGTCTCGGGCCATGTGGACGGCATCGGCCACGTCACCCGCTTTGCCCAGGTGGGCGAGAGTTGGGAATTGTGCGTGATGGCACCGCCCGAGATGGGCAAGTACCTGGCCTACAAGGGCTCGATCACCGTCAACGGCGTGAGCCTGACCGTCAACCGTGTGGCGGACAGCGCCGATGGCACCGAATTCAGCATCAACCTGATTCCGCACACGGTGCAGGGCACCGCGCTGGGTGACCTGGTGGCCGGTGCGGCCGTGAATCTTGAAATCGACACCGTGGCCCGTTATGTCGAGCGCATGCTCACGGCCGGCCAGACCCCACCCAAGGAATCTGCATGAACGCTCCCCAAGCCCTGGCCCCCGTGGCCATCTCCCCCGTGGAGGACATCGTTGCCGACATGCGGGCCGGCCGCATCGTGATCCTGGTCGATGAGGAAGACCGCGAGAACGAGGGCGATCTGGTCCTGGCGGCCGACCACGTCTCGCCCGAGGCCATCAACTTCATGGCGCGCTTTGGCCGCGGCCTGATCTGCCTGACGCTGACCCGCGAGCGCTGCGAGCGCCTGAAGCTGCCTCCCATGGTGCCGCGCAATGGCACCAAGATGGGCACGGCCTTCACGGTGTCGATCGAGGCCGCCGAGGGGGTCACCACCGGCATCTCGGCCGCTGACCGCGCCCGCACGGTGCAGGCGGCGGTGGCCGCCAATGCCCGCGCCGAAGACCTGGTGCAGCCGGGCCACATCTTCCCGCTGCAGGCGGTGGAAGGCGGTGTTCTGATGCGCGCCGGCCATACCGAAGCCGGCTGCGATCTGGCCGCCATGGCCGGCTGCACGCCCGCCGCCGTGATCTGCGAGATCATGAAGGACGATGGCACCATGGCCCGCCTGCCCGATCTGCAGGTGTTCGCGGCCGAGCACGGTCTGAAGATCGGCACCATCGCCGACCTGATCGAGTACCGCAGCCGTACCGAAAGCCTGGTGCAAAAGCTCGGCACGCGGCCGCTGAACACGGCCTTTGGCGAGTTCACGGCTCATGCCTTCCGCGACGGCCCCAGCGGCGCGCTGCACCTGGCCCTGGTGATGGGCCAGTGGGCGCCCGAGCAGAGCGTGGACGTGCGCGTGCACGAACCGCTGTCGGTACTGGATGCGCTGGAGGTGGGCCGCTCGATGCACAGTTGGAGCCTGGAGGCCAGCCTGCGCCACATCACCCAGCAAGGTGCCGGTGTGGCCGTGCTGCTCAACTGCGGCGAGACCGCCGAGCAACTGCTGGACCAGTTCGAGGGCAAGGCCCGCTCGGCACAGGCCCCGGAGCGCGGACGCATGGACCTGCGCACCTACGGCGTGGGGGCACAGATCCTGCGCGAATGCGGGGTGCAGCGCATGCGCCTGCTGGGCACGCCCCGCCGCATGCCCAGCATGGCCGGCTACGGGCTGGAAATCACCGGCTTCCTCGGCCACGACGAAGAACCCCACAACCCCTGAACGGAACACCCATACCATGTTTGGCGCAGACAAAGGCTCTTCCACCAACCTGCTCGACGGCAAGCGGCTGATCATCGGCATCGTGCAGGCGCGTTTCAACGAAGGCATCACCAATGCCCTGTACGAGGCCTGCCACGCCGAGCTGCTGTCGCTGGGCGTGCAGGACAAGCACATCACCCGTGTGACCGTGGCCGGTGCACTGGAAGTGCCGCTGATGCTGCAGGCCATGGCCGAGCGTGACGAGTACGACGCGCTGATCGCGCTGGGCTGCGTCATCCGTGGCGAGACCTACCACTTCGAGCTGGTGTGCAACGAGTCGGCCGCCGGCGTCACCCGCGTATCGCTGGACACGCACACGCCGATCGCCAACGCCATCCTCACGGTGGAGAACGTGGCGCAGGCCATCGCCCGCCAGGAGGAAAAAGGGCGCGATGCCGCGCGCGTGGCCGTCGAGATGGCCCATCTGCTCGAACAGCACGGCTGAGCCATCACCATGAGCACAACCTCCCAGAAGCCACGCAAGGCCTCGGACAAATCGGCCCGCACGCGGGCGCGCGAATTCGCCCTGCAGGCCCTGTACCAGCACATCGTGGGCGGCAACGAAGCAGGTGCCATCGATGCCTTCACCCGCGACCTGAACGGTTTTCACAAGGCCGACAGCGTCCACTATGACGCCCTGCTGCATGGCTGCATCGCCCAGACCGACGAGGCCGATGCGCTGATTGCCCCCCTGCTGGACCGACCGCTGGCCGAGATATCCCCGATCGAGCGCGCCGTGATGTGGGTAGGCGTCTATGAGCTGCGCCACTGCCCCGACGTGCCCTGGCGCGTGGTGCTCAACGAGTGCATCGAGCTGGCCAAGAGTTTCGGCGGCACCGACGGCCACAAGTATGTCAACGGCGTGCTGCACCCGCTGGCCGCCCGGCTGCGCCCGGCCGAGGTGGCGGCGTCGCCGGGCCGTGAAGCCTCCACCGGCGGCCGGGGCTGAGCACGATGCGCATCAGCCAGCGCGCACAGCGCGTCGAGCCGTTCTATGTCATGGAGCTGGCCAAGGAGGCCCAGGCCTTGTCACAGGCCGCCGGTGCCGGTGGCCGGCCCATGATCTACCTCAACATCGGCGAGCCCGATTTCACCGCGCCGCCGCTGGTGCAGGCGGCCGCCGAGCGGGCGATCCGCGATGGCCTGAGCCAGTACACACCCGCCACCGGGCTGCCCGCCTTGCGCGAGGCCATCAGTGGCTGGTATGCCCAGCGCTTCGGACTCGACATCGACCCGACACGCATCGTCGTGACCGCCGGTGCATCGGCCGCCCTGCAACTGGCCTGCCTGGCCCTGATCGAGGCCGGTGACGAGGTCCTGATGCCCGATCCCTGCTACCCGTGCAACCGTCAGTTCGTGCAGGCCGCCGAAGGCCGGGCAGTGATGATTCCCTGTGGCCCCGAGCAGCGCTTCCAGTTGAGCGCGGAGCAGGTGCGCACCGCCTGGACGCCGGCCACGCGCGGCGTCCTGCTGGCCTCGCCCTCGAACCCGACCGGCACCTCGATCGAGCGCGATGCGCTGGAGGCCATTGCCCGCGAGGTGCGCGCGCGCGACGGCATCACCCTGATCGACGAAATCTACCTGGGCCTGAGCTACGACAGCGCCTTCGGCCACAGCGCGCTCGGCCTGCCCGACGGTCTGGGCGAGCAGGTCATCAGCGTCAACAGCTTCAGCAAGTACTTCAACATGACGGGCTGGCGCCTGGGCTGGCTGGTGCTGCCACCGGCCCTGGTGGCGCCGGTGGAGCGGCTGGCGCAAAACCTGTTCATCTGCGCCAGCACCATCGCCCAGCATGCGGCGCTGGCCTGCTTCGAGCCCGAGAGCCTGGCCGAGTACGAGCGCCGGCGCGCCGAGTTCAAGGCACGGCGCGACTGGTTCATCCCGGCGCTGCAGCGCCTGGGGCTGGAGGTGCCGGTCATGCCCGATGGTGCCTTCTATGCCTGGGCCGATGTAACCGGGCTGTGTCAGCGCTGGGGCATCCCCATGGCTGGCGAGCCCGCCAGCAGTGGGAGCTGGGCGCTGGCCTTCGAGCTGATGCGGCGTTGCCAGCTGGCCACCACGCCGGGGCGCGACTTCGCCCAGGCCGAACCCGGCCGCTGGCTGCGCTTTTCCACCGCCAACGCCCTGCCCCAGTTGCAGGAGGCCATCGCCCGCCTGGAGGCCGCGCTGTGAACAGCACCCCCGTGCGACCTTCCGAGGGCGACTCGGTACCCGTCAACGGGGCCAGGCCGCTGCCGGGTGTGCCATTCACGTGGACCGTGCGGGTGTACTGGGAGGACACCGATGCCGGTGGCATCGTGTTCTACGCCAACTACCTGAAGTTCTTCGAGCGTGCCCGCACCGAGTGGTTGCGCAGCCTGGGTGTGGAGCAGCAGCGCCTGCGCGACGAGGTGGGCGGCATGTTCGTGGTCAGTGGCACCGAGGTGCGCTACCTGCGGCCCGCCCGCCTGGATGATTTGCTTCTGGTTACCGCATGTATCCGCGACGCCGGCAAGGCATCCCTTACCATTGAGCAGCGGGCATGGCTCAAGCCCCGGCACGATGGCGAGCAGCCGGTGCTGCTGTGCGAAGGACTGATCCGCATCGGCTGGGTGGATGCCCTGACCCTGCGGCCCCAGCGCATTCCCGCCGCCATACTGTCGGCACTGACCTCTTCCCTTCTCGCTCCCACCTGAAACTTCTCGCACTGTCCGCGCTCACACACGCACATGTCGAACGATCTCTCCATCGTCCAGTTGTTGCTCCACGCCAGTTGGGTGGTCCAGGCCGTCGTCCTGCTGCTGGTGCTGATGTCGGTCATCAGCTGGGCAGCGATCTTCCGCAAGCTGTTCGCCCTCAAGCGTGTGGTCACGCACAATGAAGACTTCGAGCGCGAGTTCTGGTCCGGCGCCAACCTCAACGAGCTGTATGCGGCGGCAGCCCAGAACGCCCGAGAAGGCGGGCCGATGGAGCGCATTTTTGCCAGCGGCATGCGCGAATACCAGAAACTGCGCGAGCGGCGCATCGCCGACAGCGGCACACTGCTCGACGGCGCCCGGCGTGCGATGCGCGCCAGCTACCAGCGCGAGGTCGATGCGATGGAGGTCAACCTCTCGTTCCTGGGCACGGTAGGCTCCGTGGCACCTTACGTGGGCCTCTTCGGTACCGTGTGGGGCATCATGCACGCCTTCACCGGGCTGGCGGCGATGGCCCAGGTGACGCTGGCCACGGTGGCCCCCGGTATTGCCGAGGCCCTGGTGGCCACCGCCATCGGCCTGTTCGCGGCGATCCCGGCCGTGGTGGCCTACAACCGCTTCACACACGATATCGACCGCGTGGCGATCCGGCTGGAAACCTTCATGGAGGAGTTCTCCAACATCCTGCAACGCAACCTGGGCCACCAGCCGGCACCGACGTCGGCATCAGGACACTGAACACGCCATGGCCACTTCATCCCGCGGGCGTGTGCGGCGCACCAAGAACGAAATCAACATGGTGCCATTCATCGACGTGATGCTGGTGCTGCTGATCATCTTCATGGTCACGGCACCGCTGATCACGCCCAGCCAGATCGAATTGCCCAGCGTGGGCCAGGCCAGCGCCCCGCCCAAGACCTTCGTTCAGGTCGTCGTGAACAAGGATGAGCTGATCCGCGTGAGCGAGGGCCACGCCAGCCAGGAAGGCCAGACGGTCACCATCCAGCAACTGGCCGCGCAGGTGCAGCAACTTCAGGCGGCGGCTGGCGAGAACAGCCCCGTGCCGGTGGTGATCAGCGCCGACAAGTCGATCAAGTACGAAACCGTGGTCAAGGTCATGGACACCTTGCAACGGGCCGGTGTCGAGCGCGTGGGCCTGTCGGTGCAGGCCTCGCGCTGACCCGAAGCCATTGAAGCAGACATGCACAGCCCCGCCGACAGCAACGAATTCAAACCTCCACGATCAGGGCGATGGCTCGGCCCCATGGGCCTGGCCGTCTTCGTCCACGTCCTGTTGATCGCGGCCCTGACCTGGGGGGTGCACTGGAAGCAGGACGCGAACCCCAGCTTCGAAGTCGAATTGTGGTCACCGGTGGCCCAGCAGGCCGCGCCCAGGGCGGTGGAGCCGCCACCCCCGCCACCCCCACCACCGGAGCCCAAGCCGACGCCCAGGCCGGAGCCGAAATCCGAGCCCAAGCCGCAGCCCGCGCCGCCGCCGAAGCAAGAGGCCGACATCGCCATCGAGCAGGCGAAAAAGCAACGGGAAGAACAGGAACGCAAGCGCCTGGCGGAGGAAAAGGCCAAGAAGGACAAGGCCGAACGCGAGCGCCGGGAAAAGCAGGAGCGCGAACGCAAGCTGGCCGAGGAGAAGAAAAAGAAGGAAGCCGAGGAGCAAAAGAAACGCCTGGCCGAGCAGAAACGCAAGGCAGAGGAAGCCAAGCGCAAGCTCGAGGAAGAGCGGCAACTGGCTTCACAACGCATACGCGAGGAGCAGATGCGCCGCATCCTGGGCCAGGCGGGTGCCACGGGCGCACCCAGCTCGACCGGCACGGCCCAGCGCGCCAGTGGCCCGTCGTCGAGCTATGCCGGCATGGTGGCGGCGCGCATCCGCCCGAACATCATCTACACCGAGGACTTCCCGTCCCGCCTCGCCACCGAGGTGGAGGTGCGTGCACAACCCGATGGCCGCATCACCGACCGGCGCGTGGTGCGCAGCAGCGGCAACCGCGACTGGGACGAGGCCGCCCTGCGCGCCATCGACCGCACCGGCTCGCT
>NZ_JAQVEJ010000091.1:0-4650 GCF_028698005.1 Hydrogenophaga sp. | reverse complement strand
GACGCGGCTTCCCCCCTCGCTTGCGCACCTTCGGCGCTTGGAGGGAGGACGCACCCTACGCCTGGCCAAGCCAGTTCCGTGGGTGCCCTGGCCTATAAACGCCTCTCAATCGAAAACAATCTCCGCCTGGCGCTCGTGCGCCTGGGCCATCCAGCTTGCCAGCGCAGCGTCGGTGGGGAAGAACAGCGAGCGGTCGTCCAGTTGCAACTCGCACTGCGCGCCCGGGCGCAGCACGCGCAGCCGCACCGGCAGCCCGCGCACCAGATCGCCCTGCTCGGTCTGCTCGCGCCGGGGAGGGAACTCGCGCACGATCTCGGACACGGCGGGCGCCTGCCCGTTGACGGCCACGCGCAGGTACTTGCCGAAGCGGCAACGTGCCGCCGGCAGATCCCAGATGTGCTGAATTTTCAGCCGCAGGCCACCCGAGAAGCGGTCGGGCTGGGCCAGTGCCTGCACGACGATGAGCTCGTCGTCCTTGAGCGTGTTGCGGTGCTGGTTGATCAGGGCTTCGTCGGCAGTGGCCTCGATCGCGCCGCTCTTGTCATCGAGCTTGAAGATCGCCACCTTGCCGCGCTGGCCGTTGATGATGCGCAGATCACCCACGATGCCGGCCAGCAGTTGCGGTTCGCGGCTGTCGACCACGTCGCCGATGGGGGTGCGGGCAAAACGCCGCACCTCGCCCTCGACCTCGTCGAACAGGTGCCCGGAAAAATAGAAACCGATGGCGGTCTTTTCGTAGGTCAGGCGCTCTTTCACGCCCCAGGGCAGCCTGGCCACCAGGCCGGGCTCCTGGGCGCTGGAGCCGTGGTCGTCGCCCCCCAGCATGTCGAACAGGCCGCCCTGGTTGGCATTGGCCTGGGTGGTGGCGGCGTACTCGAAAGCCACGTCCACCGAGGCCAGCAGTTCGGCACGGTTGAGATGGATGCCGTCAAACGCACCAGCCTTGATGAGCGCCTCGACGGTGCGCTTGTTGATGCGGGTGCGGTCCACGCGCAGGCAGAAATTGAACAGGCTCGTGAACGGCCCGCGCTCGTGCCCGTTGTGACCCTCGCCACGCCCCTCGCGCGCCGCCACGATGGCCTCGATCGCCGCCTGGCCGGTGCCCTTGACGGCACCCAGGCCGTAGCGGATGACCTGGTTCGTGACCGGCTCAAAACGGTAACCGCCGCGGTTGACGTCGGGCGGCTCGAAGCTCATGCCCATGCGCAGCGCGTCTTCCCACAACACCTTGAGCTTGTCGGTGTTGTCCATTTCCACGGTCATGTTGGCGCAGAAGAACTCGGCCGTGTAGTGCACCTTGAGCCAGGCGGTGTGGTAGGCCAGCAGCGAGTAGGCGGCCGCGTGCGACTTGTTGAAGCCGTAGCCCGCGAACTTCTCCATCAGGTCGAAGACCTCGTCGGCCTTTTCCTGGCTGATGCCCTTCTCGGCCGCGCCCTTGCGGAAGATGACGCGGTGCTCGGCCATTTCCTCGGGCTTCTTCTTGCCCATGGCGCGGCGCAGCATGTCGGCGCCGCCGAGCGAGTAGCCGCCCAGCACCTGCGCCGTCTGCATCACCTGCTCCTGGTAGACCATGATGCCGTAGGTCTCGGCCAGCACCGGTTCGACCAGGGGGTGCGGGTACTCGACCACCTCGCGTCCGTGCTTGCGGGCCACGAAGCTGGGGATCAGGTCCATCGGGCCCGGCCGGTACAGCGCGTTCAGGGCGATCAGGTCTTCCAGCCGGCTGGGCTTGGCGTCGCGCAGCATGCCCTGCATGCCGCGGCTTTCAAACTGGAACACAGCTTCGGTCTGCCCGCGGGAGAACAGCGCGTAGACGGCCTTGTCGTCCAGCGGCACGTTGGCGTAGTCGAAGTGTTCCTGGCCCTGGTGGCGCTTCATGATGAACTCGCGCGCGATCTCCAGGATGGTGAGCGTGGCCAGGCCCAGAAAGTCGAACTTGACCAGGCCGATGGCCTCAACGTCGTCCTTGTCGAACTGGCTGACGGCCGATTCGCTGCCCGGCTGCATGTACAGCGGGCAGAAATCGGTCAGCTTGCCCGGTGCGATCAGCACACCACCGGCGTGCATGCCGATGTTGCGCGTCATGCCCTCGAGCTTCTGCGCCATCTCGATCAGGGTCCGGACGTCCTCCTCCTTCTCGATGCGCTCGGCCAGCGCCGGCTCCATCTCGATGGCGTAGTTGTTCTTGTCGCCCTCCTTTTTCGGCACCGGCGGGTACTGCAGCGTCACGCTCATGCCCGGCTTGTTGGGGATGAGCTTGGAGATGCCGTCGCAGAAGCCGTAGGAGAAGTCCATCACCCGGCCGACGTCGCGGATGGCCGCGCGCGCCGCCATGGTGCCGAAAGTGGCGATCTGACTCACCGCATCCTTGCCGTAGCGGTCCTTGACGTAGTCGATGACGCGGTCGCGGTTGGCCTGGCAGAAGTCGATGTCGAAGTCGGGCATGGACACCCGCTCCGGGTTCAGGAAGCGCTCGAACAGCAGGTTGTACTGCAGCGGGTCGAGGTCGGTGATGAGCAGCGCGTAGGCGACCAGCGAGCCGGCGCCCGACCCCCGGCCGGGGCCCACGGGACAGCCGTTTTCCTTCGCCCACTTGATGAAGTCCGACACGATCAGGAAATAGCCCGGGAAGCCCATCTTGAGGATGGTGCCGAGCTCGAATTCGAGCCGCTCCACGTAGCGCGGGCGTTGCCGTTCGCGCTCGGCCTCGTCCGGATAGAGGTGCCGCAGCCGGGCCTCCAGACCCTCGTACGACACGTGACGGAAGTACTCCTCGGTCGAGAGCTGCCGGCCATCGACCGGCGGAATGGGAAAATTCGGCAGTTGCGGCTTGCCCAGCACCAGGCTCAGGTTGCAGCGCCGGGCAATCTCCAGCGTGTTGGCCACCGCCGAGGGGATGTCGTCGAACAGCGCCGCCATCTCGGCCGCCGGCTTGAAGTACTGCTCGCGCGTGAAGCGGCGCACACGCCGCGCATTGCCCAGGATCTCGCCTTCGGCAATGCACACCCGGGCCTCGTGCGCTTCGTAGTCGTCGGCGGCAAGGAATTGCACCGGGTGCGTGGCCACCACGGGCAGGCGCAGGCGGGCGGCCAGTTGAACGGCAGCGATGACGTGGCGTTCGTCGTCGGCACGCCCCGCGCGCTGCAGCTCGATGTAGAAACGGTGCGGAAACAGGCTGGCCAGTTGCAGCGCGGCATCGGCCGCCCGGGTTTCGTCGCCCGCCAGCAGGGCCTGGCCGACAGGGCCCGCGTGAGCCCCGGACAACAGGATCAGGCCGGCACCGAGCTCCTGCAGCCACTCGCGCTTGACCAGCGGCTGCTCGCGCACCACGTTGGTGGTCCAGGCCCGCGCCAGCAGTTCACACAGGTTGAGGTAGCCCTGATGATCCTGGACCAGCAGCAGCACGCGCGGCATGGGCTGCTGGGCCGCCGGGTTGCCGGCACCCGGCAGCGGCGCGTCCGTGAAGCCCTGCAGCGCCACTTCGGCCCCCAGCACGGGTTTGACCCCGGCCCCTCGCGCTGCCCGGTAGAACTTCAGGCCACCAAACAGGTTGTGCAGATCGGTCACTGCCAGCGCGGGCTGGCCGTCGGCCGCCGCCGCATCCACCACATCGTCGATGCGTGTGGTGCCATCGACCACGGAGAATTCGGTGTGCAGGCGCAGATGGACAAACATGACCCGATGATGCCACCGTTGCGTATCGGGATGCGGGATGTTGGCCGTGCCGGGCCGGCGGCAGGTATTATCAGACCCTTTTGTCCCTGCCCCACTTCCTGTTTCCTGCTGCTCCATGGTGCCACCGCCCCTGAACGACCCTTGTGCAACCGGCGAAACAGCCTGCGATGTCCTCGTGATCGGCGGTGGCCCCGCCGGCTCGACAGCGGCCGCCCTGCTGGCCGAGCGGGGCTACCACGTGCACGTGCTCGACAAGGACCGGCACCCGCGCTTTCATATCGGCGAATCGCTGCTGCCGGCCAACCTGCCCCTGTTCGAGCGACTGGGCGTGGCCGACGACATCCGCGCCATCGGCATGCACAAGCCGGGCGCCGAGTTCGTCTCGCCCCACCACGCGCACACGCAGACCTTCATGTTCGCCGAGGCCTGGAACAAGGCACTGCCGTCGGCCTACCAGGTCAAGCGTGCCGAGTTCGACCAGGTGCTGCTGCGCAATGCGGCCCGCAAGGGCGCAGCGGTGCACGAGGGCTGCCGGGCCACCGCGGTGTCACTCGATGAACCCGATGGCGGCGTGCGCGTCACGGCGCGCCTGGACGACGGTCAGGAGCATCACTGGCGCGCCCGCTTTCTGGTCGATGCGTCGGGCCGCGACACCTTTCTGGCCAGCAAATTCCGCATCAAGGACCGCAACCCGCGCCACAGCTCGGCCGCGGTCTATGCCCACTTTCGCCATGCACGACGCCACGAGGGCGAGGCCGAAGGCAACATCACCATCTTCTGGTTCGAACACGGCTGGTTCTGGTTCATTCCCATGACCGAGGACACGACAAGCGTCGGCATGGTGACCTGGCCCTATCACATGAAGACACGCCAGGGGCGCTCGCTGGAGCGCTTCTTGATGGACAACATCGCCACCTGCGACAAATTGCAGGAGCGGCTGGCGCAGGCCGAACGCATGACCGAGGTGGAAGCGAC
>NZ_JAQVEJ010000267.1 GCF_028698005.1 Hydrogenophaga sp. | reverse complement strand
CCTTCGGTGGGCTCGTCGACGATCAGCAGGCGCGGGTTGCCCATCAGGGCCCGGCACAGCACCAGCATCTGCTGCTCGCCGCCGGAGAGCGCACCCGCGGGGGCATGACGGCGTTCGTGCAGGCGGGGAAACAGCTCGTAGCAGCGCGCCAGATCCCATGTCGTGGCGGCCCCGGGCAGGGGCGCACGCTGCCCCAGGCGAAGGTTTTCCTCGACGTCGAGCTGCCCGAAAACCTCGCGGTTCTCGGGGACGTAACCGATACCGGCGCGGGCGATCCGGAAGGCGCGCTCGTCCACCAGTTCGCGGTCCATGAAGCGTACCGAGCCGCTGCGGCTGACGCGGCCCACCAGGGCGCGGGCGACGGTCGAGCGGCCGGCGCCATTGCGGCCGAGCAGCGTCAGTACCCGCCCTTCAGCGAGGCCGAGATCGAGGTCGAACAGCACCTGGCTGGCACCATAAAAGGCATTGAGTCGGCGTACTTCAAGCATCTTCGGCGGCCTCCTGTGACGCGTGCTGGCCAAAATAGGCGGCGCGTACCGCAGGATGGCTGCGCACCGCCGCCGGGGTATCGACGGCGATCACCTGGCCATACACCAGTACCGCGATGCGGTCCGCCAGGTCGAACACCACGTTCATGTCGTGCTCGATCATCATCAGCGTGCGTCCCTCGCTGATGCGGCGCACGAGCGAGATCACCCGCTGCGTCTCGGCCCGGCTCATGCCCGCGGTCGGCTCGTCCAGCAGCACGCAGCGCGGGTTGCCCGCCACCGTCATGCCGATTTCCAGCAAGCGCTGGTCGGCGTAGCTCAGGTCGCGGGCCGGCGTGTCTTCACGCGCACCCAGTTCCAGCATGCCGAGCAGTTCGTCCACCCGGGCGGCCAGCGGCCGATGCCGCGCGAGCGATGACAGCAGCCCCAGGCGCTGCCCCTGTGACCACATGGCGGCAATGCACAGGTTCTCGCGCACGCTCAGGGCGCCAAACAGATTGCTGACCTGGAAGCTGCGCCCCAGCCCGGCGCGCGCCACGCGGTAGGGCGGGTGGCCCGTCACGTCCATGCCATGCAGGCGGATGCGGCCGGCATCCGGCACGAGCTGGCCCGAGATCAGCGCAAACAAGGTGGACTTGCCGGCGCCATTGGGGCCGATCAGCGCCAGCCGCTCGCCTTCGTGTACCTGGAGATCGGTGCCACGGATGATTTCCGTGAGACCGAACGACTTGCGCAGGTGCTGGATTTCCAGGGCACTCATCGCATACCTCCTGCGCGGTGCAGGGCGCGTGCCAGCCACAGCGCCACGGTCAGTCCCGAACCCAGCAGGACGGCCTGCAGCGCGCCCGGTCCCAGGGTCTGCCAGCCTGGCAGCCTGGTCGGCTCGCCCAGGGCCAGCTGATAGGCGGTCTCCGTAAAGATCACGAGCAGGAATGCCATGCCCAGGGCGCGAGCCATGGTCCGGGTGGCCGGGCCGTCGTGTGCATGCCGCCGCCAGCTTGCCTTGGCCAGGCCGACGATGCCTTCGGGGGCCAGCCACACCACCGCGACAAAGACGAACCCGTAGTAGAAGAGCCAGGCGCGGGTCCATTCGGAAACGACGCTTTGCATCACCGTCAGGAAGACCGCACCGACCAGCGGCCCCAGCGTGCTGCCCACGCCGCCGATCACCGTCAGCAGCAGCACGTTGGCCGAGGTGTGCAGCGACACGGCATCCACGGTGACGATTTCGTAGGCCAGTGCCGACAGCGTGCCGGCCACACCTGCCAGGGCACTGGCCACCAGGTAGGACGCCCAGCGAACGTTGGCGGTGCAAAAGCCTGCAAAATCGGCGCGCTGGGGGTTCTCGCGCACGGCCAGCGTGGCCATGCCGAAGGGGGTTCGCGCCAGCCAGTGCACGGTGGCCAGCACCACCAGCGACCACAGGGCGGTGAGCAGCAGCTGTGTGTCGGTGCGGCCGTAGTCGATGCCCAGCAGCGAGGCCACGTCCGTGCGCCGCAGCGTGACGCCGGCCTCGCCGCCGAAGAAGCCCGGAAACATCAGAAAACAGGCCGCCACGAGTTCGCCCAGCCCCAGGGTCACCATGGCGAAGGCGACGCCGCTGCGCCGTGTCACCGGGTAGCCGAACACGGCGCCGCAGATCAGGCCGACCAGGGCACCGACCAGGGGCAGCAATTCGTAGACCGGCCAGCCGGCCAGCCAGTGTGCCGCATGGGCCGAGAAGAACGCGGCCAGCCCGAAGTTGACGGCGTGCCCGAAGGACAGCATGCCGGTGCGGCCGAACAGCAGCTGGTAGCTCAGACCGAAGCTCCACAGGACCAGGACCTGCGTGGCCAGCTGGACCATGAAGCTGTCGCCCAGCAGGGCGATGAGCAGCGTCACCGCGGCAAACGCGGAGACGGCCAGGGTTGTGGTGGGGGTCATCAGGCGTCCCTCCTTCCGAACAGGCCGCGGGGGCGCAGCAACAGCATGGCCACCATCAGGGCGTAGGGTGCGATGGGCGCGAGCTGTGAGACCTTGACGTCGGCGAGCACGGCCGGCGCGTACCGCGCCAGCATGCCGATGGCCTGGCCCAGGCGCAGGTCCACGGCGATCAGCAGGGTCTGCAGCATGCCGATGAGCAGGGCGGCCAGAAAGGCGCCCTGGATCGA
>NZ_JAQVEJ010000090.1 GCF_028698005.1 Hydrogenophaga sp. | reverse complement strand
GCACGACTACCTGACCGAGGTCCACCCGCAGGCCGAGGCCTTCGTCCGCACCCTGGCCGAGCACTGGACGCGCGGGGCCGGCTTCTTCATCGACTACGGCTTTCCCGAGGCCGAGTACTACCACCCGCAGCGCCACATGGGCACGCTGATGTGCCACCGGGCGCACCGCAGCGACGACGATCCGCTGGCCGACCTGGGCCTCAAGGACATCACCGCGCACGTCAACTTCACCGGCATCGCGCTGGCGGCCCAGGACGCCGGCCTGGCGGTGCTGGGCTACACCGGCCAGGGGCGTTTCCTCCTCAACGCCGGCCTGCTCGATCTGGCGCGCGATGCCGGTCCGCGCGCGGCGGCCATGCTCGGCAAGCTGGTCAACGAGCACGAGATGGGCGAACTGTTCAAGGTGCTGGCGCTGGCGCCCGAGGCGAGCGCGCCCGGCTGGGTGCCCGTCGGTTTCACTGCGGGCGACCGCACGCACCGGCTGTAGGGAACGCCATGATCCGCTGGATGATCGTCATCTTCCTGGCCCTGGTGCTGATCAGCGGACTCACGCCGCTGCTGCGCCGGCTGGGGTTCGGTCGTCTGCCCGGCGACCTGCGCTTCCGGCTTTTCGGGCGCGAGTGGTACATCCCGCTGATGACCACCATCGTGCTCAGCATGGTGGCCAGCCTGATCAGTCACCTGATCTGATACCCTTGGTGGTATATTGAAAACACGGGGCCAAGGCCTCATCTGGGGGAGTGAACCCGCACCACGGAGCCTCTGATGTCCACCGACCCACTGCACGTTGTCTGCCCGCACTGCCACACCACCAACCGTGTCGCCGCCGCCGCCCTGGCGCAGGCGCCCGATTGCGGCAAATGCCACCGGCCCCTGTTCGACGGGCATCCGGTGGCGCTGGACGACGCCACGTTCGACCCGCACATCAACCGCTCGCACCTGCCGGTGCTGGTGGACTTCTGGGCCCCCTGGTGCGGGCCTTGCCGGATGATGGCGCCGCACTTCGAGGCGGCGGCACGCGAGCTGGAGCCCCACCTGCGCCTGGCCAAGGTCGATACCGAGGCGGCGCGCCAGACGGCCGCGCGCTTCGCCATCCGCAGCATTCCGACCCTGGCCCTGTTCGTGGGCGGGCGGGAGGTGGCGCGCCAGCCGGGCGCCATGGGCAGTGCCGACATCGTGCGCTGGGTGCGTCAGAAGATCTGAAGCCTCCGCCGCCGCGCCGCCATGCAAGCCCCGTTCCCCCGCCTGCTGGCCGACATCGGTGGCACGCACGCGCGCTTTGGCTGGCAGGCCGCGCCGGAGGGTGCCGTCACGGCGGTGCAGGTGCTGCGCAGCGCCGATCATGCGGGCCTGCCGGACGCGATCCGCGCCTACCTGTCGGCACAGGGATTGCCGCGGCCGCGCGCCGCCGGCCTGGCCGTGGCAGCGCCGATCACGGGCGACCGGGTGCGCATGACCAACCACCACTGGCAGTTTTCGCAGCGCGAGCTGCAGGCGGCGCTGGGTCTGCAGACGCTGCGTGTCATCAACGATTTCACAGCCCTGGCGCTCGCCTTGCCGGTCATACCGCCGGCCGGGCTGCGCCAGGTGGGCGGCGGCCAGGCCGATCCGGGGGCCGCCGTGGCGTTGCTGGGGCCGGGCACCGGCCTCGGGGTGTCCGGCCTGCTGCCCGACGGCCGCGGTGGCTGGGTGCCGATCCAGGGCGAGGGTGGCCATGTCACCCTGCCGGCCTCGACGCCGCGTGAGCGGCTGGTGATGGCGGGGCTGGCGGCCCTGCACGGCCGGGCATCGGCCGAGCGCATGCTGTGTGGCCAGGGGCTGATCGAGGCCTGCCGCCTCCTGTGTGCGGCCGACGGGGTGGACGCCGGCGACCTGCGCAGCCCGGCCGACGTGACGGCCGCGGCGCTGGCCGGCCGCCTGCCGCAGGCCGAGGAAACGCTGTCCATGTTCTGTGCCCTGCTCGGCTCGGTGGCCGGCAATCTCGTGCTGACCCTGGGCGCGCGCGGCGGCCTGTACCTGGGTGGCGGCATCGTGCCGCGCCTGGGCGAGTGGTTCGAACGCTCGCCCTTCCGTGCGCGCTTCGAGCGCAAGGGCCGCTACCGGGCATACCTCGCGCCCATCCCGGCCTGGGTGATCACTTCGGCGCAGTCACCGGCGCTGCAGGGCGTCGCGCGGGCACTGGACTGACATGGCCCCTACGCTCCGCCGCTGACGCGGGTCGCGCCTTGCAGGCCGCGGCATCGCCGGAGTCGATGCCTCTTCGTCCCGTCCAGCCCTGCGCAGGCAGGGCCGGAGCCGCGGTCCTCAGCCCCCCGAGGGGGCTGATCCCGCCTTGCATGGCTGTTATCCCAGCGGGGTGGCGGCCAGGGTGTCGAGGAAGCGGCGGCACCACCAGTGCACGTCCTGCGTGCGGACGTTGTGCAGCAGGGCCTGGTGGCGCTGCTGGCGTTCGGCCAGGGGCATCTGCAGTGCGCGCTGGATCGCCTCGGCGGTGTGCCGGGTGTCGTACGGGTTGACCAGCAGGGCATCGCGCAACTGTTCGGCCGCCCCGGCGAAGCGCGAGAGCACCAGCACCCCGGGGTCGTCCGGATCCTGGGCCGCGACGAACTCCTTGGCCACCAGGTTCATGCCATCGCGCAGCGGTGTGACCAGGGCGACGCTGGCGGCGCGGTACAGGCCGGGCAGCCGCCGGCGCGAGACGTTGCGGTGGATGTAGCGCACGGGCATCCAGTCCAGGCCGCCGAAATCGCCGTTGATGGCGCCACTGAGGCTTTCGAGCTCGCGCCGCAGCGAGGCGTAGGCATCGACCGATTCGCGGCTCGGCGAGGCGATCTGGATCAGCGTGGCGCTGCCCAGGTTTTCCGGGTAGTTCTGCAGCAACTGCCGGAATGCCTGCAGCCGCAGGGGCAGCCCCTTGGAGTAATCCATGCGCTCGACACCGAGCAGCAGGCGCCGGCGCGAGTACTCCTGACGCATCTGCGCATAGGTGTCCTGTGCCTCCCGGCTGCGGCCCAGCGCGGTGAACTCGTCGACATCGATGCCGATCGGCATGGCCTGCACCTGCAGGGTCTTGCCGAAGGCGCGGAACATGTGCTCGCCGAGGATGTCGGCCGGCAGCTCGGCGCCGATGTAGCCCGAGAAGTGGCCCAGGTCGGTGTTGCTCTGCAGGCCCACCAGATCGTAGGCGAACAGCGACCGCATCAGCCACTCATGCTCGGGCACGGCGGCCAGGAGCAGCGGTGGTGGCAGCGGGATGTGCAGGAAGAACCCCATGCGCTGGCGGCAGCCCATGGCGCGCAACTCGGCCGCCAGCGGGATCAGGTGGTAGTCGTGGACCCAGATGATGTCGTCCGGCCGCAGCAGGCCGGCCAGCCGTTGCGCAAACAACTGGTTCACGCGCCGGTAGCCGCTGATGTAGTCGGCGTCGAAGTGGGCCAGGTCGAGCCGGTAGTGGAACACCGGCCAGAGCACGTCGTTGCTGTAGCCGAGGTAGTAGCTGTTGTAGTCCTCGCGGCTCAGGTCCACCGTGGCCAGTTGCACGTTGCCGGCCTGCTGCAGCCGCAGCTCGCCTTCTCCGGGGCTGCGGCCATCGACCACCTTGCCGCTCCAGCCGAACCACAGCCCGCCCGAGGCCCGGAGCGCCTGCCCGACGGCGACGGCCAGGCCGCCGGCGGCGGACTTGCGCGGATCGGCGGTGCGGTTGGAGACGACGACCAGGCGGTTCATATGACGGTATCCCAGGCCGCCGACAGCCGCACGGCCGCGTTGATGATGCCCACCATCGAGTAGGTCTGTGGGTAGTTGCCCCACATCTCGCCGGTGCTGGCATGGGTGTCTTCGGACAGCAGGCCCAGCGGGTTGCGGGCTGCCAGCATGGTCTCGAAGATGGCGCGGGCCTCCTCGACGCGGCCGACGCGTGCGAGCGCGTCGATGCGCCAGAAGGTGCAGATGTTGAAGGCCGTCTCCGGCGTGCCGAAGTCGTCCGGTGCCTCGTAGCGGCGCATGTAGGGGCCGTCGCACAGGTGTGCTTCGAGCGCCTTGAGCGTGGCGATGAAGCGCGGGTCCTTCGGGTCGATCAGGCCGACCTCGGCCATCAGCAGCACGCTGGCATCCAGGTCGTGGCCACCGAAGCTCTCGGCAAAGGCCTGGCGCCGCTCGCTCCAGGATTCGTCCAGGATGCGCTCGCGCATGGCGGCGGCGTGCGAGCGCCAGTACCGGGCCCGGTCCAGCAGGCCCAGCGTGGGCGCGGCCTTGGCCAGGCGGTCGGCGGCGGCCCAGGACATCAGGGCCGAGCTGGTGTGCACGCGCGCACGCGTGCGCAGCTCCCACATGCCGGCATCGGGCTGGCCGAACACCTGCAGGGCACGCTCGCCCATGGCCTCCAGCCGTTCGAAATCGGCCAGGCCGGCCGGCCGCAGCAGGCGCTGGTCGTGGAAGGCCTGTGCCGCGGCCAGCACGATGTTGCCGTACACGTCGTGCTGGAAGTGCTCATGCGCCTGGTTGCCGATGCGCACCGGCCCCATGCCCCGGTAGCCGGGCAGGCCCGTGCAGATGCGCTCGGGCAGCTCGCGCTCCAGCCCGATGCCGAACAGCGGCTGCACGTGGTTGCCGTTGGTGCCGACCACGGCGTCGGTCACCCAGGCCAGGTAGTCTTCCATGGTGCCGACTTCGGCCAGGCTGTTGAGGGCACGCACGACGAAAAATGCGTCGCGCAGCCAGCAGTAGCGGTAGTCCCAGTTGCGTCCGGTGCCCGGTGCCTCGGGGATGCTGGTGGTCATGGCCGCGACGATGGCACCCGTGTCCTCGAACATCGACAGCTTGAGCGTGATGGCCGCGCGGATGACCGCATCCTGCCACTCCAGCGGCAGCGCCAGGCGCTGGCTCCAGCGGCGCCAGTAGGCCAGGGTCTCCTGTTCGAAATGGCGTGCGGTGTCGCTGACCCCGCTCTCCAGCGTTTCGTCGGGGCCGAGCAGGAAATCGAGCGGCCGTGTCAGCAGGAAGGGCTGGCGGTGGAGCACATGCGAGATGGACGCATCGGTCTGCAGGCGCAGCGTCTGCTGTTCACCGACGTAACGGATATGGTTGCTGCCCGAGGTGATGGTCGGCGTATCCGCGCCCCAGTTGAAGCGCGGCGCCAGGTGCACGCGCACGCGCGGGGTGCCTTCGAGCGGGCGCACGCGGCGCACCAGCGTGGTGGGGCGGAAGTAGCGCCCGCGCCAGAAAAAGCGCGGCGCGAAATCGGTGATCAGCAGGCCCTGGCCGTCGCGGTCCCACAGCTCGGTGTGCAGCACCGCGGTGTTGGGCACGTAGCTCTGGCGTGCCTGGGCCAGGTGCTCGACCTCGATGGCGAACGAGCCGGCCCCCTCGCTGTCGCCGTCACGGGCGCCCAGCAGGGCATGGAACACCGGGTCGCCGTCGAAGCGCGGCAGGCAGCTCCAGACCACGCGGCCGTGGGGGTCGATCAGGGCGCTGAAAGCACCGTTGCCGACCACGCCCAGCGACAGCGAGGCAGGGGCGGGCGGGCCAAAGCCGGTGGATGTGGGGGACGTGGCGGTGTCGTTCATCATGGATGGTCGGACCTGAGGGCGAAATCGCGCAGCCACTGCTGCACGGCAGTGGTGTCGGGCAGCCGGTAGCGGGCCAGTGAGTCCCCGGGGCCTACCTTGATGCCGGCGCCGCCCAGGCGCTGGACGGTGTCGAAACCGGCCTCGTCGGTCGTGTCGTCGCCGACGAACACGGGCTGGCGGCCGACAAAGGGCGGCTCGGCCATGAAGGCCGCAATGGCCGCGCCCTTGTCAACGCCGGCCTGCTTGACCTCGATCACCGCCTTGC
Organism: Hydrogenophaga sp.; assembly: GCF_028698005.1. Classification (GTDB taxonomy): domain Bacteria; phylum Pseudomonadota; class Gammaproteobacteria; order Burkholderiales; family Burkholderiaceae_C; genus Hydrogenophaga. Next base: position 5,412 of record NZ_JAQVEJ010000090.1, on the reverse strand, counting down.
CCGGCAGCAGTTGCAGACCGGGGGTGTTGCCCACCGCCTCGCTCAGGGTGCGCACGCATTGCGCCGCCATCTCGGGGGCCAGGCGGTAGTGCAGCGCCACGGCGGTGCGCTTGTGCTCGACCAGCAGGCCGGGGTGGCGCGCTGCCAGTGCCCGTGCCGCGGCGAGCACGGGCGCGAGGTCGGGCAGGTCGTGCATGGTCAGCAGGCCATGGCGGGTGCGCCGTACGCCGCCGTGCTCGAACGCGCCGGGCAGCGTGAGCGGGGCCAGCAGCGGATCGATGTCCGGCTGTGCGCGTCCGGTGATCAGCGCCAGCGCGCCGTCCAGGCGCCCGTGCAGGCGCTGCAGCAGGGGGACCAGACCGTGCGCCACGGCCACGGCATCGGGTCGCGGCGCCAGCTCGGCAAGGGTGCCATCGAAATCGAGAAACAGCGCTGTGCGCTCGTTGAGCAGGAGGGCAGGGGGGCTCATCACGCTCAACCCTATCAGACTTGCCACTCCCATGGGAGATTTGTGCGGTCGCCGGCCGCACGGGGCGCACCGGCCACCGGTGTTCAGGGGCCGACGATGGGTGTCAGGGCCTCGGCGCGCGCGTGGTGGATGCGCCGGCCCACATCCGCACCGGAGACACCGGCGGCTTGCGCCGCGGCGGCAATGGCCGCGGTGTCCACGGCCCGTGCGGCCGTCAGGGCGGCCAGCAGCCGCTCGCGCTGCGGGTAGGGGCGCTCCTCGAAGCCCAGCCGGCCGCGGGCGTCGCACTCGCAGGCCAGCAGCACCTCGGCGAAGCGCTCCGGGCGGCGCAGGGCGTCGCAGCGTTCCAGCAGGCGCAGCACGGCGGCGGCGCCGAAGGTGCCGCTGCCGTGGATGTGACCGTGCTCGCGCGCCACTACATCGGCCATCTCGCGGCAGTCGCGCGGCACGCGCCAGCGCTCGCACACGGCCCGGAGCAGGCGCGCGCTGCGCTCTTCGTGACCGATGTGGCGCGGCAGCATCCCGGCCGGTGTGATGCCCTTGCCCAGGTCGTGGCACAGGCAGGCGAAGCGCACCGCCAGGCTGGCACCCAGCCGGGCGCTCATGTCCAGCACCATCATCACGTGCACGCCGGTGTCCACCTCGGGGTGGTATTCGGCGCGTTGCGGCACCCCCCACAGCCGCTCGACCTCGGGCAACACCCGGGCCAGGGCACCGCACGCGCGCAGCACCTCGAACATGCGGCTCGGGCGCTGCTCCATGAGGCCGCGCGAGAGCTCCTGCCACACGCGCTCGGCCACCAGGTGGTCGGCCTCGCCGTGCTCGACCATCTGGCGCATCAGCGCCAGTGTCTCGGGCGCCACGCTGAAGTCGGGGTAGCGCGCGGCAAAGCGCGCCAGGCGCAGGATGCGCACCGGGTCCTCGGCGAACGCCCCGGTCACATGGCGCAACACGCGCTGCGCCAGATCGCGCGCACCGCCATAGGGATCGACCAGGGTGGCGTGGGCCAGGTCGTCGGCCTCGGCCTCGGGCACGGCCATCGCGTTGATGGTCAGATCGCGCCGCGCCAGGTCGTCCTCCAGCGTGACGCCGGGGTCGGTGTGGAAATGAAAGCCGTGGTAGCCCGGCGCCGTCTTGCGCTCGGTGCGCGCCAGCGCGTATTCCTCGCGCGTGTCGGGGTGCAGGAACACCGGGAAGTCCTTGCCCACCGGCAGGAACCCGCGTTCGGCCATGGCTTCGGGCGTGGCGCCCACCACCACCCAGTCGCGGTCAACATGCGAGCCCCCGGCGGGCTGGCCCGCGGCACGTGCAAGCAGGGCGTCGCGCACGGCGCCGCCCACCAGATAGATGTCCATCCGGGCAGTGTAGGACAGTCAGGGTCCCGCCCGGTACGGCTCATCCATCGCAATGAAGTCGTGCTCCGCTTTCGCCTGTTGCACCCAGGCATCGACGCCGGGCAGGGCGAGCACGCGATCGACGTAGGCGGCCGTGGTGGCGCTGACGGGCAGCGCGTAGGTGCGCAGGCGCGAGCACACGGGGGCAAAGAAGGCGTCTGCGATGCCGAACGCACCGAACAGCATGGGGCCGCCGTGCGCGGCCAGCAACTCGGCCCACATGGTCTCCAGGCGCGCCACGTCGGCACGCACGCCGGCCTGGTCGCGCCAGATGATGCGGCCCACCTCGGGCAGCGCGGCCTCGATGTTCATGCCGCAATGGCTGCGCAGGGCGGTGAAACCGCTGTGCATCTCGGCGCAGACGCTGCGCGCCCGCGCGCGGGCCGCCAGGTCGGCGGGCCACAGGTGCCGGTCGGGAAAGCGCTCGGCCAGGTACTCGGCGATGGCCAGGGTGTCCCAGACGGCCAGGCCGTCGTCCACCAGCACCGGCACCTTGCCCACCGGGCTGACGGCGCCGACCGCCTGCTTGAAGTCGGAGCCGGCGTCGAACGAGTCGAAGCGCACCCGCACCTCGTCGAAGGGGATGCCGGCCTGGGTCATGAGCACCCAGGGACGCATCGACCACGACGAGTAGTTCTTGTTGCCGATGAAAAGCTGCAGGGACATGGTGGCGGGCTCCGTGGTGTTGCGACGATGGGCCATTGTGGGTCCGGCGCACCTGCTCAGGGCAGCTCTTCGTCGGCGGCCGCGTTCAGGGGGCGCGGCCCGATCGTGCTGCCCAGGCGATCGCGCAGGCGTTGCGGCTGCCCGGTGAGCAGGGCCGCGTACACGGTGGTGTTGGCCAGCACCTGTTGCACGTAGTCGCGCGTCTCGTCGAACGGGATGCCTTCCACCCAGACCTCGGCCGGCAACTCTGGTCCGTCGCGCCACGCGCGCGGGCGGCCCGGGCCGGCGTTGTACGCCGCGGCGGCCAGCGGCAGCGAGCCGTCGAAGGCGTCGAGCGCGAACTTCAGGTAGGCCGTGCCCAGGCGGACATTGGTGTCGTGGTCGGTGATGCTCTCGGGGCGGTACCCGCTCAGCCCGATCTTGCGCGCCGTCCAGCGGGCGGTGGCAGGCATGATCTGCATCAGGCCGGACGCGCCGACGCCCGAACGGGCATCGACGACGAAACGGCTCTCCTGGCGGATCAGGCCATAGACGTAGGCCGGATCCAGGCCGATGGCGCGGGCATGGCGCACCACCGTGTCACGGTGCGGGGTGGGGTAGCGCTGGGCATGATCGGCGCCTTCGCGGGTGCGCTGGCTGGTGTTGATGCAGCGATCCCAGATGGCCCGCTCGCAGGCCAGCGTGGCGGCGGCCAGCAGCTCGCGATCGTTCATGCCCCCCGGCGTGTGCAGGGCCACCGTGTAGTGCCATTCGCGCGCCGCCTCGCTGCGCAGGCCCAGCCGGAAGGCGGCCAGGGCGCGCTGCAGGCCGGGGTTGGCCCGGGCGGCCCGCAGCTCTGCGGCGCTGGGTCGGGCCGGCGCCGGCGGCAGGGTCACGGGGCGCCCCAGGGCGTCGAGCGCCAACTGGCCGTAGTAGCTGTGCGGCGAGGCAATGGATGCGTACCACGACCGGGCCAGCGCCTCGGCACTGGCCCGGTCGGGCCTGCCCTGCGCGCGGATGGCGTGCGCGGTCCAGTACACCCAGACGGGTTGTTCGCGCATGCGCTCGGGCATGGCGTCGATGGTGTCAAGCAGCAGCGGCCAGTTGGCGGCGCGCAGGGCGGCGCGCGCCTTCCAGCTCAGGTGCAGGGGGGGCAGGAAGTGGTCCTTCGCGTGGGCAAAGAAGGCCAGCGCGTCGTCGCGGCGGTGCTGGGCCGCGCGCCGGCCGATCACGCCCCACACCCAACTGCGTTCTTCTTCCGTGAGCTGGGCTTTCCAGCGGGTGCGTTCCAGGTGCTGCGCGGCCGCTTCGGGATCGCTGCCGGCCAGCCGGATGATGGCCAGGGTGACCATCTCCTGGGTGCGGGGCCGGATCGCGGTGAGCTTGCCGTCCAGGAAGCGGGCGGGGTCGCGGGCGATGGCCTCGAGCTGGTGCGCCCAGTCTTCGTCGAGCAGGCTCACCGCCTGCGCCGCCACCTGGGGCTTGCCCACCTCCATGGCCAGCCGGGCACGCTGCCAGAAGGCCTCCGGCCCGAGATGGCCGTCGTCGCGCAAGGCGCGGGCCGCGGCGGCGCAGCCTTCGTCGGCGTCGGGCTGGGCCAGCCAGAGTTGCCGCACTTCCTCGGCGGCCTCGGTGGCCGGCAGGCGGCCGGCCCGTGCGTCGAGCATCAGGCCCCAGCACTGCACCTGGCGGTCGTCGTCCATGCGGAACAGGGGACGCTCGGCCTCGAAGCGCGCCCAGTCGCCGCGCTTGCCCAGCACCCGCAGCCAGTCGTTGCGCAGCCGGTCCTCCCAGTAGCTGCCCGCCATCCGCTCGAGCGTCGCGCGGATGTCCTCGGGGGCTGCCGTTTCCAGTTGCAGTCGCATGTGCCAGTACAGCGCCAGCGGCTCCAGCGGGTGGCCTCGCACCTGTGACAGCAGGGCACCGATCCGCTCCGGCTGCCGGCGTCCGAACGCCTCGCGCATTTCCAGCAGGGCCGATTCGGCCGTGGTTTGCGCCAGCGCAGGCATGGCCATGGTCAGGGCGGCCATAATGACCAGAAAGGCCCGTATCCATCGCGTGCGATTCATGATCTGATTATGGACAACAAAGACGGTCAGTGTGTTCCCGATTCTGCGCCCAGCCAGCCCGCCTCCGGCCACCGCAAGGCTGGGTGGCGCAAGGCACTGATCGACAAGCGGCAGTCGCTGGCCGATCGCGCCTGGCGCAACGATCTGCTGCAGCGCGTGATGCGGGTGTGGCTGATCGACCGGCCCGACGCCGTGATCGGCGCCTATTGGCCCATCAAGGGCGAGTTCGATCCGCTGCCGGCCCTGTTCCGCTGGCAGGAGGCCGGGCTGGAGGAGGACGCGCAGAGCGCGGCACGCCAGCGCCGCATCGGCCTGCCGGTGGTCAACAAGATCGACAAGACCCTGACCTTCTATAGCTGGTACCCGGGCTGCCCGATGGAGGAGGACGCCTTCGGCATCCCGAAGCCCAAGGACACCGAAATCATCCAGCCCACGCTGATCTTCGTGCCCTGCGTCGGCTTCGGCCCCGGCGGCTACCGCCTGGGCTACGGCGGCGGCTTCTACGATCGCACCCTGGCCAGCCTGCGGCCCAAGCCCTTCACCGTCGGTCTGGCCTACGACTTCGGCCACGTGCCCGAGCTGGAGCCGGAGCCGCACGATGTGCCGCTCGACGCGATCCTGACCGACACCGGCGTGATGTGGCCAAAAACATAATAAGGCCCCCACGCTCCGCCGCTGCGCGGGTCGCTGCCCCCCGAGGGGGCGCGGATTCAGCTTGGGGCGGCCCGGCGCTGAATCCATCGCCCCCACGCTCCGCCGCTGCGCGGGTCGCTACCCCCCGAGGGGGCGCGGATTCAGCTTGGGGCGGCCCGGCGCTGAATCCATGGCCCCCATG
>NZ_JAQVEJ010000089.1:3856-11285 GCF_028698005.1 Hydrogenophaga sp. | reverse complement strand
AACACCAGCATGACGTCGACCATCGGCGTCACATTGATGTCGCTCATGGGCCGGTGACCGGTCGGCTTGTCGAGGCGGCCGAAAGTCATGAAAAGGCCCCCACGCTCCGCCGCTGCGCGGGTCGCTGTTCCCCGCTCACAGGTCACCCTGCCGGCTGACCAGCAGTTCGCGCAGATCACGGGCGAAGCCTTCGAGGTCGGCCTCGAGATCGGCCACCCGGCGGCCCAGCACGTTGTAGGCCAGCACCGCGGGAATGGCCACCGCCAGACCGGCCGCGGTCATGACCAGGGCCTCGCCCACCGGACCGGACACCTGTTCGATGCGGAACTGGCCGTCGGCACCGATCTCGGTCAGCGCGTGGTAGATGCCCCAGACGGTACCGAGCAAGCCCACGAAGGGCGCCGTGGAGCCCACCGTGGCCAGCAGCACCTGGCCAAACTGCAAGCGGCGCAGCACACCATGCAGGGCGTCACGCAGCACGCGGGTCAGTTGCTGGGAACGGTCACCAGCCGCCGCCAGCGAGCCATCACCGGCCGGCGGCAGCGTTTGCGCGGCCAGCACCAGGGGCGACACCAGCCGCAAGCGGTCGCTGCGCGCCAGCACCTGCCTGGCCTGTGCCAGGTCGGGGGCGGCCCAGAACAGGCGCACGGCCCGGGACAGCCCCGCCCCGGCCCGGCGCAACAGCCAGCTTTTCCAGAGGATGACCACCCAGCTCGCCACCGACATGGTCAGCAGCAACAGGGCCACGCTCCGGCTGATCCCGTCGCCTTGTTGCCAGACCGTCTGCCACACGCCGCCCATGTGCACTCCTGGTGCCCGCCCGCTCAGCGCAGGCCAAGCACGTCGAGCATGTCGTAAAGACCGGTCTTCTGCCCTGCCAGGAAACGCGCCGCACGCAGGCTGCCCTGCGCATAGCCGGCCCGGCTGGACGACTTGTGCGAGATCTCGATGCGTTCACCCGTTCCGGCGAACAACACCGTATGGTCGCCCACGATGTCACCACCACGGATGGTGGCGAAACCGATGCTCGACGGATCGCGCTCGCCGGTCACGCCTTCGCGGGCATAGACGGCACAGTCCTTGAGGTCGCGCCCGAGCGCCTCGGCGATGACCTCGCCCATCTTGAGGGCCGTACCGCTGGGTGCATCGACCTTGTGCCGGTGATGCGCCTCGATGATCTCGATGTCGTAGCCCGTCGACAGCGCCCGGGCCGCCATCTGCAGCAGCTTGAGCGTGACATTGACCCCCACGCTCATGTTCGGCGCCATGACGATCGGAACGCGTCTGGCCGCCTCGGCGATCGACGCCTTCTGCTCGTCCGAAAAACCCGTGGTGCCGATGACCAGGCCGACGCCGTGTTCGACGCAGGCGGCCAGGTGCGCCATCGTGCCCTCGGGGCGCGTGAAATCGATCAGGCACTGGCTGCCACGCAGCCCCGCCGCCAGATCGGCCGTGATGGCCACACCGGTGGTCTTGCCGGCGAAGGCGCCGGCATCCTGTCCGAGCGCAGGGCTGCCAGCGGCGTCCAGCGCCCCGGACAGCACGCAGTCATCACTGGCCAGCACGGCGTCGATGAGCATGCGCCCCATGCGCCCGCTGGCGCCTGCAATACAGATACGGTGCGTCATCAGTTGCTGCCCCCGGACGATTCGAGGGGTGGATAGCTGGTGACCGGCGGCGGCGCGGCAGGTGCCGGCGGCTCGGTCGCCGCCGCCTGCTCATTGCGCTCGGCAAAGCGTTGGAGCTGCTCCGGCGTGGCCTCGAGCGCAGGGTTCCGGGCGGAGCGCTTGCGGGCATCCAGCGAGGACACGAAAGCCGATTCCGACGGCAGTTCGTCGGCTTCATAACGCTCCAGCACGTCGCCCCGGAAGAACACCGTCAACCGGCGTCGCTGGGGCTCCTGCCCCTGACGGCGAAAGGTGAACACATAGTCCCAGCGGTCGGCGTGGAAGACGCTGGTCACCAGCGGCGTGCCCAGGATGTCGCGCACCTGCTGGCGCGGCATGCCCGGCTGCAGCAGGTCCGCCTGCTCGCGGGTCACCACATTGCCCTGCACGATATCGATCTTGTAGGGTGAGAACATGGACCCCGACACCTGGGGCAGGCTGTCGCGCACCGACGCGCAGCCTCCCAGAATGACCAGCATCAGCAGGCCTGCCCCCTGGGCCAGGCGGGACGTCAGACGCCTCGGCGCGCGTGCGCCGGAACAGGAATGGGAAAAGTGCGGCATGCGGTCGGACAAGAATAAACCCGCGCCCCCAGGCCATTGCCTGGCGGCATGGCACGCGGCGCGCACTGGCGATATGATCCGACCATTGTAGCCCCGGGGTGGGATCCCGACACAGGCATCACCGCTGCCCGGTCGCCTGCCACGACGCCAGCCATGAGCAATATCGAAGAAATCAAGAGCACGGGACTGAAGGCCACCTTGCCGCGCCTGAAAATCCTCGAGGTGTTCCAGACAGCCAAGCTGCGTCACATGACGGCGGAAGACATCTACCGCATCCTGCTGGAAGAGCGCTCGGACATCGGTCTGGCCACGGTCTATCGGGTGCTCATGCAGTTCGAGCAGGCCGGGTTGCTCACGCGCAGCAACTTCGAGTCGGGCAAGGCCGTCTACGAACTCAACGAGGGCCAGCACCACGATCACCTGGTGTGCCTCGATTGCGGCCACGTCGAAGAGTTTTTCGATCCCGAGATCGAGAAGCGCCAGCAGGCGATCGCCAAGTCGCGTGGCTTCATCCTGCAGGAACACGCCCTCTCGCTCTACGCCAACTGCAGCAAGACCGACTGCCCGCACCGGATCACCGGAAATACCCCCCCCAGGGATCTCACCCTGCGTCGCTGACATCTCGCCAGCAGAACGACCACCCACGCGGTCAGCGCAAGGGCGTGTTCTCGGCCTGCATGGCGGCGCGGTGGCGGTCGACGAATTCGCGGTAGGTGTCAATGCCCCGCAACTGAAGAATCGTGTTGCGCACCGCCGCTTCCACCAGCACGGCGATGTTGCGGCCGGCCACCACCTGGATCACCGCCTTGCGCACCGGCACACCCAGCACGTCCTGGTACAGCGGCTCGTGGGGAAGGCGTTCGTAATCGCGCTCCATGGTTTCCTTGCGCACCAGATGCACGATGAGCTGCAGCCGCATCTTGCGGCGCACGGCCGTCTCGCCGAAAATGGCCTTGATATCGAGCAGACCGATGCCGCGCACCTCGAGCAGGTTCTGCAGCAGCTCGGGGCAGCGCCCCTCGATGCTGGTCTGGTTGATGCGGTACAGATCGACCGCGTCGTCGGCCACCAGCCCGTGGCCGCGCGAGATCAGCTCCAGACCCAGCTCGCTCTTGCCCAGACCCGACTCGCCGGTGATCATGACGCCCATGCCCAAGATGTCCATGAACACGCCGTGCATGGACTCGCGCTCGGCGAAGTGGCGCGACAGATAGGCCCGCATCACGTCGATCACGAAAGCCGCCGCCTCGGGCGAGGCGAACATCGGAATCTGCGCCCGCTCGCACATCGCCCGCACCGCCTCAGGCACCGGCTGGCCGTCGGCCACCACCAGCACCGGCGGCTCCAGCGTGACAATGCGCGCCACGCGACGCAGATTGTCCTCGACACTGTCGCTGCTCAGGTAGCGAACCTCGCGCTCGCCCAGCACCTGGACACGGTAGGGATGGATGTAGTTGAGGTAACCCACCAGGTCGGCGCCCGAGCGCGCCTGGCGGATCGCAATCTCGTCGAAGCGCCGCTCCGATGCGCCCAGCCCGGCGACCCACTGCCACTTGAGCGAGTCGCGATGGTCCTCGAACAGGACGTCGGCGCTGACGACGGTGGGCTTCACCTCAGGCCGCGGCGTGGGCGGACTGCCAGCCGGCGATCAGGCCATGCAGGACCGAGGCGTCGGTGGCGAGCTTCATCTGCTCGCGCAGGTTGCTGTCACTGAGCAGCTCCGCGATCTCCGACAGGATTTCCAGGTGCTTCTGCGTGGCGGCCTCGGGCACCAGCAAAAAGATCATCAGGACCACCGGCTGCTCGTCGGGCGCGTCAAAGCCGATCGGGCTGGCCAGCTGAAACACCGCGGCCAGGGGCTGCTTGAGACCCTTGATGCGACCGTGCGGGATGGCCACGCCATGGCCCAGGCCGGTCGAGCCCAGTCGCTCCCGGGCAAACAGGCTGTCGGTGATCAAGGCCCTGTTCAGGCCGTGCAGGGTTTCAAACAGAAGCCCTGCTTCTTCGAAGGCGCGCTTTTTGCTGGTCGCGTCGACACTGACCTGCACCTGCGCGGGGGGCAATATGGCGGAAAGTCGGTTCATGGGGGCCTCTTGGACCGCAAATTATGCCCAGTTGGCCATTCTTGACCAGTGCAGCGGCATAAAAAAGCCGCTTGACATTTCAAGCGGCCTGCTGCAGGGCAACATGACCGAGGCCGATGGCCCCGGTGCCGGTCACATCATGCGCTTGGCTGCATCATGGTGATGATCCTGTGCCTTGCCCTTGTAGCGCAGCACCTGGCGATCGAGCTTGTCGGCCAGTTCGTCCACAGCCGCATACAGGTCGGCATGCGCACTCTCGGCAAAAAGGTCCTTTCCTTTGACATGGATATTGCACTCAGCGCGCTGGCGTTGGTCCTTTTCCTTGAGGTTGTCCACCGTCAGCAGCACCTTGATGTCGACGACCTGGTCGAAATGGCGGGAGATGCGTTCCAGCTTGGAAGTGACATATCCACGCAGGGCGGGGGTGACTTCGAGGTGATGACCGCTGATCGTCAGGTTCATGCGAGAGCCTCCTTATGCTCCGGGTTGACACACACCGCCGGGTCGGGGATGAGGCCGACCCGACGGTCACGGGTAGCCATGAGCCCACTATGCCCGCGAACGCACGGCCATGCAAGCCCGCAATGCAACAATCGGTGAGAACGCAGCCGCTGCGCGGGTCGCTGCCGCCAAGGGCGGTGCAGGCCTGGCAGGGGCAGCCTGGCGCCGCACCCGTCGTCTTCACACCGTGTCTCTCGATAGCCTGATCCTTCACCATCTGCAGCCCTCGCAGGCACCGTCCCCCCCGGAGGAGACGGGGTGTGCCCTGGTCCTCATGGGGGGCGGGGCGCGCACGGCCTACCAGGCCGGCGTGCTCAAGGCAGTGGCGGACATGCTGCCCGGCCACGCATTCCCCTTTTCCTGGCTGTTCGGTACGTCGGCCGGTGCCATCAACGCCGCCTTTCTGGCCTGCCGCGCCGACGAGGGCATGGGCGCACTGGCCTTGCTCGCCGCCTTCTGGGAGCAGTTGCGCTCGGCGCACGTCTACCGTCTCGATGCACCCCGTTGGGCCAGGTCCAATCTGCTGGCCGCGGGCCTGGTGCTGGCCCGGCAGGTGCGACGCCATCGGGCCCTGCTGGACACGCTCCCGTTGGTTGACACCCTGCACCGGGGCATCGACCTGGGGCGCCTGGAGCGCGCCCTGGACGAGCGCCGCATCGAGGCGCTGGGCGTCACCGCATCCAGCTACACCAGTGGCGTCCACTGGACGTTCTGCCAGACCCGGGCCGGCCATCCGGTCCAGCCCTGGCAGCGACCGGGCCGGCGCGCGTCGTTCCAGCCTGTGACCATCGAGCACCTCATGGCCTCCAGCGCCATTCCGTTCCTGTTCCCGGCCGTTCCCCTGTGGACCGGGCGGCACAAGGAACACTTCGGCGATGGCTCCATGCGCCAGCTCTCGCCCCTGTCGCCCGCCATCCAGTTCGGCGCCCGGCGCATCCTGGCCATCGGTGTCGGTCAGCCGCAGCGCTCGGGTCTGGTCCCCGTGCGCAGCGAAGATCCCACCGCCGGCACCATCGCCGGCCATGCCATGGCCAGCGTGTTCCACGACACGCTGCACGCCGACGTCGAGCAGACCCAGCGCGTGAGCCAGACCATCGCCCGGCTGCCGCCGGCACTCGCACAGGCACTGCCCTACCGGCCCGTCGATGTGCTGGCCCTGCACCCGAGCATTTCGCTCGACGAACTGGCCCACCAGCACATCCATGCGCTGCCCGCCGCCACCCGCAACACCCTGGCCGGCCTGGGCGCCCTCGACACCCGGCGCCAGGCCAGTGGCAGTGCCGCGGCCCTGGCCAGCTACCTGCTGTTCGAGCCGGCTTTCGTACAGGCCCTGATCGCCCTGGGTGAGCAGGACGCCTGGCGTCAGCACGATGCCCTGGTGCATTTTCTTTGCCCCCCGCAACACACGGCACCAGGCCAGTGGTGACATAATCCAGGGTTGTCCCCTACCGGAGCCCGTCCATGGAAAGCATGCCCCCCAGTTGCGTGCTTTCAGCCGCTCCTGCCCCCTGCTGAACAGCCGGCTTGATCGGTGACTGTGTGCGGGTGGCCAGCCGGCTGAAAGCGCCGCCGTCCACCCCCGAGGCCTTTCGCCTTCCCTCGCCCACCCCGTTCCAGCAGGGAGCACCGTCATGCTCAATGTCTTTACCCTGGCCAATGGCCGCCTGTTCCAGGTAGAAATCGAATCACTGGAAGAGCTCACCCGCGTCAAGCCGATCTGGGTGGATCTGGAGGAGCCCACGACCGAAGAGCGGCGCTGGGTCAAGCAGCATTTCGGCCTGTCCATCCCGGAAGATGCCATGGACGACGACATCGAGGAGTCGGCACGGTTCTTCGAGGAGGACAATGGCGAGCTGCACATCCGGTCGGACTTTCTCATCGACGACGAGGACGACCCGCGCGCCGTGCGCGTGGCCTTCATCCTCAATGAGCACAACACCGAGCTGCGCAGCCAGGGCGTGCTGTTCTCGATCCACGACGAGGACGTGCCGGTGTTCCGCCTGCTGCGCATGCGCGCGCGCCGCATGCCGGGCCTGATCGAGGACGCCAAGGACGTGCTGCTGATGCTGTTCGACGCCGACGCCGAGTATTGCGCCGATACGCTCGAAAACATCTACGACGACATCGAGGTCGTCAGCGGCAAGGTGCTCAACAGCAACGCCTCGGACACCTTGCTCAGCGAAGCGCTGTCGGCCATTGCCCGGCACGAGGACATGTCGGGACGCATCCGCCGCAACGTGATGGACACCCGGCGCGCCGTGAGTTTCATGATGCGCAGCCGCCTGCTCAGTGCCGAACAGTTCGAAGACGCGCGCCAGATTCTGCGCGACCTCGATTCGCTTGATGGGCACACCGCGTTCCTGTTCGACAAGATCAACTTCCTGATGGATGCGACCGTCGGTTTCATCAACATCAACCAGAACAAGATCATCAAGATTTTCTCGGTCGCCAGCGTCTCGCTGCTGCCGCCCACCCTGGTGGCCAGCAGCTACGGCATGAACTTTCGCTTCATGCCCGAGCTGGAGTGGCCGCTCGGCTACCCGTTCGCCATCGGCCTGATGGTGCTGTCGGCCGTGGTGCCCATGGTGTACTTCCGCAAGCGTGGCTGGTTGAA
>NZ_JAQVEJ010000089.1:0-3756 GCF_028698005.1 Hydrogenophaga sp. | reverse complement strand
AAGCGGGGGAAGTCGACGTGGGCGTCGTCGTCGGCGCGATCGGAGATGGTGCGCACGACCGCCAGCGGCACACCGAAGTCGTGGCAGACCTGGGCGAAGGCGGCGCCTTCCATCTCGACCGCGAGGGCCTCGGGCAGTTCGTTCTGCAACGCCTGGCTTTCGGCCGTGGTGGCCACAAAGCGGTCGCCGCTGACCAGCAGGCCCTGGTGCAGGCGCGGCGCGTGCAGGCCATAAGCCACCACGGCGGCGGTGTCCAGCCGCTGCGGCAGGGTGCCGAGCATGCGCATGCACGCCTGTTCCAGCGCATCGGCCAGGTGTCCGTCGGTCTCGAAACGGCTGCGGTCGTAACCGGGCACCTCGTGGCGTGGAAAGAGGGGCGAGGCATCCATGTCGTGCTGCAGGAGGCTGCGTGCCAGCACCACGTCGCCCACCCGCACGCCCGGCCCCAGGCCACCGGCCACGCCGGTGAACACGATGCGGCGCGCCCGAAAGCGATCGGTCAGCAAGGCGGCGGTGGTCGCCGCCGCGACCTTGCCAATGCCCGAGAGCGTCACCACCACCTCCTGCCCATGCAGATGCCCGACCCAGAACTCGCGCCCGGCCACGACCTGCCGCCGTTCGTCGGGCAACAGGCCCAGCACGCCGGCAAGTTCATCGCGCAGGGCGGCGACGAAGGCGGTGGGGGCGGAAGACATGGCGAGAACGATGGGGCGCGACGATCTTCAGGACAGCGATTCGATCAGCGCGATGTACCGCTCCATTGCCTCGTCTGAAGACACCCCCTTGAATCCGTTCCAGGCATCCCACTTGGCGCGCCCGATCATGTCGCCAAAGCCCGGCTTCTTCTCGGTGACATCGCCCAATGTGGCCTGCTTGTACAGCCCGTAGATCTTGAGCAGGGTGGCGTTGTCCGGACGCTCGGACAGCTTCTGGGAATGGGCGACGGCGGCGTCGAAACGGGACTTCAGATCGGACATGGACAAGCTCCTCCGCGCAGCGGGACGGTGATGGGAACGGCATGGTAACAAACCATGCCTGCGCCCCACCGGCGCGGTTCAAGCCGGCGCGAATCGCAGGCTGGCAATGTGCAGCAAGCCGTCGAAGATCAGACTTTCCACCAGCTCGCAGCGCGTGGACATGCTGGGCGCCATCTTCCAGGCTGCGCCACCGGTCATGAAGCACACCGGTTCCTGGCCACAGTGCGCGTACAGGTTGTCCCGCATGCGCTGCACGGCACCGGCGATGGCGAAGGTGCCGCCACTGGTCAAGGCATCGCTGGTGTTGGTGGGGAAATTGCGCACGTCGCCCGTGGGCACATGCAACCCGGCGGTGCCGGATTCGAGCGCACGCAGCATGATCCCGTGGCCCGGCAAAATGATGCCGCCCAGGAAGCGCCCTTCGGCGTCGATGGCTTCGACCGTGACCGCCGTGCCCACCATCACCACGATGCAGGGCCGGGCCGGGCCTTGCGCCAGCAGCCGCTGGCGTGCACCAATCATCGCCACCCAGCGATCCGACCCCAGGCGGGCCGGGTGGTCGTAGCCGTTGGTCAGGCCGGCTTCGGACTGGGAAGACACCACCCACTGCGGCACCACATCCCATTCCTCCAGTTGCTCCTCGACGCGGCGCTTGACCGCTTCGCCGGCCACCACGCAGCCCAGCACCTTCTGCGGCGGCGGCAACTGCCGCCAATCGCCCTCGCTGAGTTTCTCGATGTTTTCCAGGAACTGGGCGCCGTGCGCCAGCAGGCGCGCACCCACCCCGGGCTGGTCGTACAGCGCCCATTTGAGGCGGGTGTTGCCTACGTCAAGTGCGAGAAAGCTCATGCGCGCATTATCTCCAAGCGCCCGATACCGCTGGCGGCCACGCCGCGTCAGTTCTGCTGCCAGGGCAGACCACGGTAGCGCCAGCCACCGCTGCGGCCACGTTGAGACTGCTCGTCCAGGGCTCCCTCGAACCCTTCCAGGATGTTGTAGGCCTGCAGCCCCAGGGCGGTGGCCCGCTGGGCCGCCGCGACCGAGCGTACCCCGCTGCGGCACAGCAGCGCCAGCTTGCGGCCGCCACGGGCCGCGGCGCGGATCTCCTCGTCGAAACGGGGATTCAGCGCCATGTCGGGCCACTGCTTCCAGGCCACCGGCACGGCCCCTGGCACGAACCCGACCCAGGCGCGCTCGGCATCGGTCCGCACATCGACCAGCACCGCGTCACCGGCCTGGACCCACTGCCAGGCCTGCTCGGGCGATACATCACCGGCATACCCTTGCGGGGACGGATTCGACGGCGTCGGGGTACTCATGGTCGGCGGCGTCACGAGAAGCGCGACAGCATGTCGGCCACGTCGTCCGCGGGGACATCGCCCTGGGCGATCACGCATCCCACCATGGCAAAGAACGTCTTGTCCAGCGCCTTGCGTGCCGCCGCCAGTTGCTGCGCGACCTTCTCGCAGTCGGCCTCGTCCTCGAGGAGTTTCTGGATACCACGCAGTTGGCCCTCGACGCGTTTGAGGCGCAACACCAGGGCACGTTTGCGTTCTTGATCGTGGACAGTCGTCATGATGGGGTTCTCCGGCCGTCTGGCCAGCATGGGCGGGGTAGCATATTGTGCCGTGGTCGCATCAACCCCGTGCATGCCGGCATTCGCCCGCTTGCACCGCCCCGCCGAGACACCGGTGCGGTCGCGCGCTGGCTGCGGAACGCCCTGAACGGGCGGCACCGCCCGGGTCGCCAGGCGGCGGACCCGCGGTCAGGACGACGAGCGTCCGACCAGTTCCATGTGCTCGACCACGGGCGGCTGCAGGAAGAAGGGCCCGACGATGGCACGCCACTGGGTGAAGGCCTCGGAGCCCCGGAAGCCCACGGTGTGGTCTTCCAGCGTGGCCCAGTAGATCATCAGCAGGTAGCGGCCCGGCGTTTCAATGCTGCGGTTGACCTTGTAGCCGCCGAAACCCTTGGCCTGCGCGATGACGGTCTGCACGCCATGCAGGATGGCGGCTTCGAATTCGGCGGCCCTGGCGGGGTCGATGCGGATGTCGGCGTGTTCGAGGATCATGGTCGGGTCCTGTGATGGGGGGACAGTGCGGCGGATCAGGACCGCCGGTCTTCGCGGATCATATCGGCCGCTTTTTCGGCGATCATGATGGTGGGCGCATTGGTGTTGCCGCCGACCACCGAGGGCATGATGGAGGCATCGACCACGCGCAGGCCCGCGACACCATGCACGCGCAGCCGCGCATCGACCACGGCGTCGGGCCCCGGCCCCATCCGGCAGGTGCCGACCGGGTGGTAGATGGTGTCGGCATGGCGGCGCACGAACTGCTCGATCTGCGCCCCGCTAAGGGCCTCGGCCGATTCCGCGGATTCGCGGCCACCCAGGGCCGCCAGTGCCGGCTGCGACAGCAGCTCGCGCATCAGCCTGAAGCCCCGCACCAGTCGCGCGACGTCGTCCGGATCGGACAGGAAAGCCGGGTCGATCAGCGGCGCCACCTGCGGGTCGGGGCTGGCCAGGCGCAGCGTGCCCCGGCTGCGCGGCCGCAGCACGCAGACGTGGCAGGAGTAGCCATGTCCGAACACGGTCTGGCGGCCGTGATCGATGAGCTTGCCCACCACCAGATGCAGTTGCAGGTCGGGGATGGGCTCATCGGGCGTGCTGCGGATGAAGCCCCCGGCCTCGGCGAAGTTGGTGGTGAGCAGGCCGCTGCGCGAACGCCGCCACTCACCGATGCCGCGCAGCATCCGGACCAGGCCGGCCGGCGACAGT
>NZ_JAQVEJ010000088.1 GCF_028698005.1 Hydrogenophaga sp. | reverse complement strand
CCGCAGCCTACGATGCGGCGCACCACCATCCGGATGCCGACGTGCGCAAGCAAAATGCCACGTTCTACGAATTCCTGGTGCCGCTGGTCAAGGGCTACAGCACCGAGATGAGCCTGGAGATCACCAGTCTGGGCGTGCAGGTGCATGGCGGCATGGGTTTCATCGAGGAGACCGGCGCGGCGCAGTACTACCGCGATGCCAAGATCCTGACCATCTACGAGGGCACGACCGCGATCCAGTCCAACGATCTGGTGGGCCGCAAGACGGTGCGTGACGGCGGCACCAGCGCCAAGGCCATCGCTGCGCAGATCGAGAAGACCGAGGCCGAGCTGATGGCCCAGGGTGGCGCGAATGCCCGCGCTGTTGCCCGGCGGCTGAAAGCGGCGCGCGAGGCCTTCAACGACGTGGTGGACTTCATGGTGGCCTACGCCAGGGCCAATCCGAACGCCGCCTTTGCGGGCAGCGTGCCCTACCTGATGCTGGCGGGCAACCTGATGGCCGGCTGGCAACTGGGCCGTGCGCTGCTGGTGGCCGAGGAGCTGTCCGCCAAGGGACAGGACGTGCCCTTCATGCAGGCGAAGATCACGACGGCCCGCTTCTATGCCGACCACATCCTCAGCCGTGCCCCCGGCGTGCGCGATGCGATCGTGGACGGCGCGGATGCCGTGACGGCTCTGCCGGCCGAGGCCTTCTGACGTTCATTCCGACCCGCTTTCTGGAGACTCCATGACCCAACGCCCCCGCCAACTGCCCCCGGTGCTGCAGAACCTGCCGTTCCCGGTGATCGGTTCGCCGCTGTTCATCATCAGCAATCCCAAGCTGGTCATTGCCCAGTGCAAGGCGGGGGTGGTGGGGGCGATGCCGGCGCTCAACGCGCGGCCGGCCTCGCAACTGGACGAGTGGCTGGCCGAGATCACCGAGGCGCTGGCCGCGCACGACAGGGCCAACCCCGACCACAAGGCGGCGCCGTTCGCCATCAACCAGATCGTGCACAAGAGCAATGACCGGCTCGAGCACGACATCGAGCTGTGTGCCAAGTACAAGGTGCCCATCATCATCACCAGCCTGGGCGCGCGCGAGGACGTGAACCAGGCCGTGCACGGCTGGGGTGGTGTGGTGATGCACGACGTCATCAACAACACCTTTGCCCGCAAGGCGATCGAAAAGGGCGCCGATGGCCTGATTCCGGTGGCGGCGGGCGCGGGCGGTCACGCCAGCACCAAGAGCCCGTTCGCCATGGTGCAGGAGATCCGCGAGTGGTTCGATGGCCCGGTGGCCCTGTCGGGTGCCATCGCCACGGGCGGCGCCATCCTGGCGGCCCAGGCCATGGGTGCCGACTTCGCCTACATCGGCTCGCCCTTCATCGCCACCGACGAGGCGCGGGCGGTGGATGGCTACAAGCAGATGATCGTCGAGAGCAACTCCGACGACATCGTCTACAGCAACTTCTACACCGGCGTGCACGGCAATTACCTCAAGGGCTCCATCCGCAATGCCGGCATGGACCCGGACAACCTGCCGCAAAGCGACCCGAGCAAGATGAATTTCAGCACCGGCGAGGGCGCGAACGCGGCCAAGGCCTGGCGCGACATCTGGGGCTGCGGTCAGGGCATCGGCGTGATCCGCGAGGTGGTGCCGGCGGCCGAACTCGTGGGGCGCCTGCGGCGCGAATATGCCGAGGCCAAGGCCCGGCTGTGCGCGGGCTGAGCTGACAACGCCGACCGCCCGGCGTCAGCCGGGTGCGGGCCGGTTCACTGACGGAAGAGTTCGCGCAGGGTATCGAAGAACGAGGGCGGTTCGGTGTACTGCGCACCCTGGCCATCGCTGATGTAGGCGACGGCGCCACCCTGCTGCCATTCGCTGTAGATCCAGTCCTCGTCGCGCCGGACCAGTCCTTCGGGCAGCGCAGGCGCGTCCGCGACGGGCACGTTCTTCAGCGCGGCCTGCATGTAGTCGATCCAGATGGGCAGGGCCAGGCGGGTGGCCGAGCTGTGGTCGCCCAGGCTGCGCGGCTTGTCGTGCCCCATCCAGACCACGGCGGCCAGGCTGGGCTGGAAGCCCGCGAACCAGGCATCCACCACGTCGTCGGTGGTGCCGGTCTTGCCATACAGGTCGGGGCGGCGGATCGCGCTCTGGGCGCGCGCGGCGGTGCCGCTGCGTGTGACCTCGGCCAGCATGTCGTTGACCAGCCAGGCGTTGCGCGCCGGGATGGCGCGCTGCTCTTCGCCGAGGGGTGCGGGCGGCGGCGCCTCGAACAGGACCTCGCCCTGCGCGTTGACGATCTTCTCGATCACGACCGGGTCGATCGACCAGCCGCCGTTGGCCAGCGTGGAGAACGCACGCAGCATCTGCATCGGCGTGACGAGTCCGGTACCCAGCGCGAGCGTGAGGTTGTCGGGCTGGCGGGTGACGTCCAGGCCGAAGCGGCCGAGCCATTGGCGGGCAGGGGACACGCCTGCGTGCTGCAGCGCGCGGATGCTGACCAGGTTGCTCGACTTGGCCAGCGCCTGACGCACCGTGATCGCGCCCTCGCCGGGGCCGTAGCTGTTGGACGGGCTCCAGCCGTTGGCGGCGGTGAACGGTGTGTCGTCCACCAGCGTGCCGGGCATGATGCGCTGCTCCAGCGCGGCCGAGTACAGCAGTGGCTTGATGGCGGAGCCGGGCTGGCGCCAGCCCTGCGTCACGTGGTTGAAGGGTTGGCGGCCGAAATCGAAGCCGCCCACCAGCGCGCGCACGCGGCCGGTCTTCGTGTCCATCGAGACGAGCGCGGCCTCGGCCTCGGGCCATTGCGAGATGGCCCAGGTCTTGCCGCTGTGCACGAGGCGCAGGATGGCGCCACGGCGGATTTTCAGTTCGGGCTTGGCCTGGGGGGACAGGCCCGGGGCAGCCCACTTGAGGCCCTCGCCCTGGATCACCACACGCTCGCCGGAGGCCAGTTGGGCCGTCACTTCCTTCGGGTTGGCGGCCAGGACGATGGCCACGCGCAGCGTCTCATCGTCGCTGTGCGGCTTGAGCGCCTGCGCCGCCGCGGCCTCGAGGTCGGGGCCGTTGTGGTTGGGCAGATCTTCATGGTCTTCCGGGCCACGCCAGGGGTGGCGGCGATCCTGTGCCAGCACGCCCTTTTGCACGGCCTCGTTGGCGGCGCGCTGGTCGGCCGAATGCAGCGAGGTGTAGACGCGGATGCCGGCGGAGTAGGCCTCGGTGCCGAAGCGCTCGACCACGGCGCGACGGGCCATCTCGGCCACGTGGGCGGCGGGGACAGTGCGCTCGCGCGCGGGCTTGAGCCGTATCTTCTCGGCCCGGGCGGCGGCCAGTTGCGCGTCGTTGATGACCCCCACGGTGCGCATGCGCTGCAGCACCACGCGCTGGCGCTGGATGGCGCGCTGCATGTTGGCCACGGGGTTGGCGTAGTAGGGGTTCTGCGGCAGGCCGGCGAGCATGGCGGTTTCGGCGATGCTGAGCTGGTCCATGGGCTTGCCGAAGTAGGTGCGCGCGGCGGCGGCAAAGCCGTAGGCGCGCTGGCCGAGGAAGATCTCGTTGAGGTAGATCTCGAGGATGCGGTCCTTGGACAGTTGCTCCTCGACCTTGAGCGCCAGGATGATCTCCTTGGCCTTGCGCTCGACGCTGAATTCGCGCGTCAGCAGCATGGTCCGCACCAGTTGCTGGGTGATGGTGGACGCACCCTGGCGGCGGCCACCGGTGAGGGCGGCCACCACGGCGCGCGCCATGCCCTTGGGGTCGACACCGCTGTGCTCGCGAAAGCGTGCATCCTCCACCGCCAGCACCGCGTCCTGCAGCAGTTTGGGGATCTCGTCCAGCGGCACGTACTCGCGCCGCTCGGTGCCGAACTGGGCGATGTCCAGCCCGTCGGCCGTGAGCACCTTCAGCGGCAGCTTGGGCTGGTAATGAACGACGCGGTCGATCGGCGGCAGGTCGAAGGTGCCGGCCACCGTGGGCGTGACGGCGACGGAGGAGACGAGGAGCAGGCCCAGCACGAGGCCGGCTGCCCGCTGGCTAGGCAGGACCATGGGTGCGATTGTGACCGGCTTGTGTGAAGCGGATGGGCATTCCGTGTAACGGCATGTCGGCCGGCGCCCGGGTGGCTCGCCTGCGGGCGACGGCCACGATTTTACCGGCGTTTGCCCGACAGGGGGGTCAGGTGGAAAGACCGGCCCCGGTCGCGGGCACGGGTGAGGGCCACGGGAAATGCTCTGCCAGATAGGCCTCCGCGCGCTCGAGCATGAAGTAGCGGAAGGCTTCGGCCGCGGGCGACAGCAGCTTGGACTGGGTGTGCACCACATTCCACGCGCGCACGATGGGCATGCCGGCGATGTCGAGCACGGCGATGAGCCGGTTGTCCAGCTCCAGGGCGATGGTGTGCAAGGACAGGAAGCTCAGGCCCATGCCGGCCATGACGGCCTGTTTGATGGTCTCGTTGCTGGCCATTTCCATCGTCACGCGCAGCTCGACATGCGCGTCGTGCAGGAACTGCTCCAGCGCGACGCGGGTGCCCGAGCCCGGCTCGCGGACGATGAAGTCATGCCCCTGCAGCATGGCCGGCGGCAGGTGGCCCGCCAGTGCCAGGGGGTGGTTCACCGGGGCGATGCAGACATGGGGATGTGCCGCGAAAGGTTCGGCCCGGGTGGCCAGTTCCCTGGGGGGGCGGCCCATGATGGCGATGTCCACCTCGTTGGCGTGCAGCATCTTCACCAGTTGCTCCCGGTTGCCGACCGCCAGGCGGATGTCGATGCCTTCGTGCTCGCGGCGGAAGGCTGCCAGCAGGTGTGGCAGAAAGTACTTGGCGGTGCTGACCATGCCGATCACGAGCGTGCCGGTTTCGAGCTTTTGCAGCCGTGCGGCGGCGTCTTCGGCGTCTTTCAGCGTGGCCAGCACCTTGCGCGCGTAGACCAGCATGTATTCGCCCACCGTGGTGAGTGAAACGCGGCGGCCATGGCGCTCGAACAGCGGCATGCCCACATGGCTCTCCAGTTCCTTGATCTGCATGGTGACCGCCGGCGGTGTGAGGTGCATGGCCTGCGCGGCGCGGGCGAAGCTCATGTGGCGGGCCACCTCGCTGAACACCCGCAACTGCCGGAAGGTGGCGTTTTTCATTCAGTAATTCCTTAACTGATTTCCAAGAAATCGTGAATTTACTTTCTTTTCGATGAAGCCTACAGTGCATCCAACGCCCGCCTTTCACCTTTTCCTGGAGTCCACGATGCGCGATGCCCTTTCCGGTTCGACCCCGATCACCGACGCCAAGCAGCGCTACAGCGCTGGCGTGCTCAAGTACCGACAGATGGGCTACTGGGTGCCCGACTACGAGCCGCGCGACACCGACATCCTGTGCCTGTTCCGCATCACGCCGCAGGAAGGCGTGGAGCCCGAGGAGGCCGCCGCCGCGGTGGCCGGCGAGTCCAGCACCGCCACCTGGACGGTGGTGTGGACCGACCGTCTGACCGCCTGCGACAGCTACCGCGCCAAGGCCTACCGCGTCGAGCCGGTGCCGGGCAACCCGGGTCAGTACTTCGCCTGGGTGGCTTACGACCTGGTCCTGTTCGAGGAAGGCTCGATCGCCAACCTGACCGCCAGCCTGATCGGCAACGTCTTCAGCTTCAAGCCGCTGAAGGCCGTTCGGCTGGAGGACATGCGCATCCCGGTGGCCTACATCAAGACCTTCAAGGGCCCGCCCACCGGCCTGGTGGTCGAGCGCGAGCGCCTGGACAAGTTCGGCCGGCCGCTGCTGGGCGCCACCACCAAGCCCAAGCTGGGCCTGTCGGCCCGCAACTACGGGCGCGTGATCTACGAGGGCCTCAAGGGCGGCCTGGACTTCATGAAGGACGACGAGAACATCAACTCGCAGCCCTTCATGCACTGGCGCGACCGCTTCCTGTACGTGATGGACGGCGTGAACAAGGCCAGCGCGGCCACCGGCGAGGTCAAGGGCAGCTACCTGAACATCACCGCGGCCACGATGGAGGACATGTACGAGCGGGCCGAGTTCGCCAAGGAACTGGGCAGCGTGGTCGTCATGGTCGACCTGGTGATCGGCTGGACCGCGATCCAGAGCATGGCCAACTGGTGCCGCAGGAACGACATGCTTATGCACATGCACCGCGCCGGCCACGGCACCTACACGCGCCAGAAGAACCACGGCGTGAGCTTTCGCGTGATCGCCAAGTGGCTGCGCCTGGCCGGCTGCGACCACCTGCACACCGGCACGGCAGTGGGCAAGCTCGAAGGCGACCCGCTGACCGTGCAGGGCTACTACAACGTTTGCCGCGACGCCTACACCCGGGCCGACCTGCCGCGCGGCCTGTTCTTCGACATGGACTGGGCCGACACCAAGAAGGTCATGCCGGTGGCCTCGGGCGGTATCCATGCCGGCCAGATGCACCAGTTGATCGACCTCTTCGGCGACGACGTGATCCTGCAGTTCGGCGGCGGCACCATCGGCCACCCGCAGGGTATCCAGGCCGGCGCCGTGGCCAACCGCGTGGCGCTGGAGGCCATGGTCAAGGCGCGCAACGAGGGCCGGGACATCGCCCGCGAAGGGCCGGCGATCCTGCAGGCCGCCGCGCGCCACTGCGGGCCGCTGAAGGCCGCGCTCGACACCTGGGGCGAGATCACCTTCAACTACGCCTCCACCGACACCAGCGACTACGCCGTCACCCCGGCCGTGAGCTGACGCCCGCCCGCCGCCTGCCTGCCGCCGAACGCATCCGAGCCACCCACCAGGAGCCGCCCCATGATGACCAACCCCACCGGCCGCCTCACGCAAGGCCAGTTCAGCTTCCTGCCCGACCTGAGCGACGCGGAGATCACCGCGCAGATCCAGTACGGCCTGGACAAAGGCTACGCCTGGAGCGTGGAGTACACCGACGATCCGCACCCGCGCAACACCTACTGGGAGATGTACGGCATGCCGATGTTCGACCTGAAGGATGCCGCCGGCGTGCTGGCCGAACTGCACGGCTGCCGCAAGGCCTTTCCCGAGCACTACATTCGCCTGATGGCCTTCGATTCGACCCGCGGCATCGAGAGCATCGCCATGAGCTTCATCGTCAACCGCCCGCCGGCCGAGCCCGGCTTCGGCCTGGTGCGGCAGGAGGCGCAGGGCCGGCACATGCGCTACACCGTGCAGTCCTACACCACCGGCAAGCCCGAGGGCGAGCGGTATTGATGCCTTTGCGGCGCGGACTTCCATGAACCAACAGCTCTACGCCATCACGGGCATCGCCGTGCAGGACGCCGAGTCCGCTGCTGCGCCCGCCGCCGCCGTGAGCGCGGCGCGCAGCGTGGCCGAGGTGCTGGCCGAATCGCAGGTGGAGCAGGTGCTGGCCGAGCTGGACCGCGACCTGGTGGGCCTGGCGCCGGTCAAGGGCCGCATCCGCGACATCGCGGCGCTGCTGGTGATCGACAAGCTGCGCGCCAACCTCGGGCTGGTGTCGCAGGCGCCACCGCTTCATATGTGCTTCACCGGCAACCCCGGCACCGGCAAGACCACGGTGGCGCTGCGCATGGCCGAGATCCTGCACCGCCTGGGCTACGTGCGGCGCGGGCACCTGGTGGCGGTCACGCGCGACGACCTGGTGGGCCAGTACATCGGCCACACGGCGCCCAAGACCCGGGAGGTGCTCAAGAAGGCCATGGGCGGCGTGCTGTTCATCGACGAGGCCTACTACCTCTACCGCCCCGAGAACGAGCGCGACTACGGCCAGGAGTCGATCGAGATCCTGCTGCAGGTGATGGAGAACCAGCGCGACGACCTGGTGGTGATCCTGGCCGGCTACAAGGACCGCATGGACACCTTCTTCCAGTCCAACCCCGGCATGAGCAGCCGCATCGCGCACCATCTCGACTTCCCCGACTACGGCGCCGACGAGCTGATGCAGATCGCCGGGAAGATGCTGGCCCAGCAGAGCTACCGCTTCGGCGCGGGCGCGCAGGCGGCCTTCGCGCGCTACCTGGAGCGGCGCATCGCGCAGCCGCATTTCGCCAACGCGCGCAGCGTGCGCAACGCGCTGGACCGCGCGCGCCTGCGCCAGGCCAGCCGCCTGTTCGCCGACCGCGAGCGCCAGCTCACCGCCGAGGATCTTTGCACCCTCGATGCCGCCGACATCCTGGCCAGCCGGGTGTTTGGCGAGGAGGGCCAGGCATCATGACACTCGAGGCCCTGATCTTCGACGTGGACGGCACGCTGGCCGATACCGAGGCCGCGCACATGGCGGCCTTCAACGAGGCCTTCTCCCAGGAAGGGCTGGACTGGCGCTGGGACCGCCCGCTCTACACCCGGCTGCTGGATATCTCGGGCGGCAAGGAGCGCATGCTGCACTACTGGCGGCAGGTGCAGCCCGGCCTGACCGACATTGGGCACGGTGTGCGCGACACCGTGGAGCGGCTGCATGACATGAAGACCGCGGCCTACGAGCGTGCCGTGCGCCAGGGCGCCGTGCAACTGCGCCCGGGCGTGCTCAGGCTGATCGAGGCCGCCAGCGGCGCCGGCCTGCGCCTGGCGATCGCCTCCACCACCTCGCCCGTGAACATCGCCGCGCTGCTGCGCGAGGCCATCGGGCCCGACTGGCGGCACCACTTCACCGTGGTGGAGGACGCCAGCACCGCGCCGCGCAAGAAGCCCGATCCCCTGGTCTACCGGCAGACCCTGGCACGCCTGGCGCTGCCGGCCGCGGCCTGCCTGGCGTTCGAGGACTCGGCCAACGGCCTGGCCGCCGCGCGCGCCGCGGGTCTGGCCACCGTGGTCACCCCCACGGGCTTCACCGCAGACCACGACTTCACCGGCGCGCTGCGCGTGTTGCCCGATCTTTCGGGGGTGTCGCTGGCGCACTTGCGTGCCTGGCACGCCGAGGCGGGAGGCCGCGCATGAACATCGGCCGCGCCACGGCGGTTCGCGCCGACAGCCATGCCGCGGACGGGGCGCCCGTGCGCATCGCGCCCTCCATCCTCTCGGCCGATTTCGCACGCCTGGGCGAGGAGGTGCGCGCGATCGAGGCGGCCGGCGCCGACCTGGTGCACTTCGACGTGATGGACCACCACTACGTGCCCAACCTCACCATCGGGCCGCTGGTATGCGAGGCGATCCGCCCGCACGTGGGCATTCCGATCGACGTGCACCTCATGGTCGAACCGGTCGATGCGCTGGTGCCGCTGTTCGCCAAGGCGGGGGCCAACCTCATCACCTTCCACCCGGAAGCCTCGCGCCACGTGGACCGCACGCTGCAGCTCATCCGCGACCACGGTTGCAAGGCCGGCATCGTGCTCAACCCGGCCACGCCGCTGGCCTGGATGGACCACGTGATGGACAGGCTCGATGTGGTGCTGCTGATGAGCGTGAACCCCGGCTTCGGCGGCCAGGCCTTCATTCCGGCCACGCTGCCCAAGCTGCGCGAGGCGCGCCGGCGCATCGACGCCCACCAGGCCGCCGGCGGCCAGCCGATCTGGCTGGAGGTGGACGGTGGCGTGAAGCTGGACAACATCGCCCGCATCGTGGCCGCCGGGGCCGACACCTGCGTGGCCGGCAGCGCCGTGTTCGGCGCCCCCGACGCCGATGGCGGCTACCGCGGCGTGATGGCCGCGCTGCGCCGCGCCGCCGAGCAACACCTTTGACGACTCTCCAGGAACCCGCCATGCCCATGCAGCGCCGCTACACCCTCACCCAGTACCTGATCGAACAGCGCCGGCGCTTTCCCGACGCCAGTGGCGACTTCAACGCGCTGCTGCTCGACGCGGCGCTGGCCTGCAAGGCGATCGCGCGCTCGGTCGCGTTCGGCGCGCTCGACGGCGGCCCGGGGGGCGCCGTGGCCGAGACCGCGACCCAGGTCAACGTGCAGGGCGAGCAGCAAAAGCCCCTGGACGTGGCCAGCAATGCCTACTTCACCCAGATGACCGAGTGGGGCGGCCACCTGGCCGGCATGGCTTCGGAGGAAATGGAGCAGCCCTACCAGATACCGGCGCCGCACCAGCGCGGCAAGTACCTGCTGGTGTTCGATCCGCTGGACGGTTCGAGCAACATCGACGTCAACGTCACCGTGGGCAGCATCTTCAGCGTGCTGCGCGCGCCGCAGGAGGTGATCGATGCCGGCCGCGACGTGACCGAGGCCGATTTCCTGCAGCCCGGCTGCCAGCAGCTCGCCGCCGGCTACGCCCTCTATGGACCGGCCACCATGCTGATGCTCAGTGTCGGCAACGGGGTGGCCGGCTTCACGCTCGACCCCAACCTGGGCCAGTTCATGCTCACCCACCCCGACGTGCGCGTGCCCGCCGACACGCAGGAGTTTGCGATCAACGCCTCCAACGCGCGCTTTTGGGAGCCGCCGGTCAAGCGCTACGTCGACGAGTGCCTCGCGGGGCGCAGCGGCCCCCGCGGCAAGGACTTCAACATGCGCTGGATCGCCAGTCTGGTGGCCGAGGCGCACCGCATCTTGATGCGCGGCGGCGTGTTCCTGTACCCACGCGACACCAAGGACGCCGCCAAGCCCGGCCGCCTGCGCCTGCTGTACGAGGCCAACCCCATCGCTTTTCTCATGGAGCAGGCCGGCGGGCGCGCCAGCACCGGACGTGCGCCGATGCTGGGCGTGCAGCCCGAATCCCTGCACCAGCGCATCGGCCTGGTCTTCGGCTCGAAGAACGAGGTCGAGCGCATCGAGCGCTACCACGCCGAGGCGCCCAGGCACGTCGACCTGGCGCACCCGCTGTTCAGCGAGCGCAGCCTATTCCGCGAGGAGCTGGCGCAGTGACGCGCCCCTCCTGACCCATCCCGCAAGCCTCTCGACCGCCCCACGCCATGTCCGAACGCCACCCCATCATCGCCATCACCGGCTCCTCCGGCGCCGGCACCTCCACGGTGACGCGCACCTTCCAGAACATCTTCCGCCGCGAGGGCGTGACGGCCGCCGTCATCGAGGGCGACAGCTTCCACCGCTACGACCGCCAGGAAATGAAGCAGCGCCAGCAGGAAGCCGAGCGGCAGGGCAACAAGCACTTCAGCCACTTCGGCGCCGACAACAACCTGTTCGGGGAGCTGGAGGCGCTGTTCAGAGACTATGGCGAGACCGGCCAGGGCCGCGCGCGCAAGTACCTGCACAACGCCGAGGAAGCCGCGCCCTACGGCCAGGAGCCGGGCACCTTCACCGCCTGGGAGCCGCTGCCGCCGGACACCGACATGCTGTTCTACGAAGGCCTGCACGGTGCCGTGGTCACGCCGGAACACAACATCGCCCAGCATGCCGACCTGCGCATCGGCGTGGTGCCGGTGGTGAATCTGGAGTGGATCCAGAAGCTCTGGCGCGACAAGCACCAGCG
>NZ_JAQVEJ010000005.1 GCF_028698005.1 Hydrogenophaga sp. | reverse complement strand
CAGGCCGACCAGTCCGCCCAGGAGCTGGTTCGGCGCCAGCGTCGGGCGCAGCATCATGGCCACACCGGCGAAGCCGGCCAGCACGGTCAGGAACAGGGGGCCTTGTCGCAGGATCGGCTGGCCCCGTCTCTGCAACAGGATGGCCCCGCCGATCAGAAAGGTTGCGATCCAGACGCTGCTCATGTAATTGAGCGTCATGGCCGTGGCCAGGGGCAATGCCGAGATGGCGAAGAACCACGACGTCATCGCGACGGAGCCGACCAGGCTGCGCCAGGCGTGCATCATTGGCACCCGCGTATGCAGGGAAACCCCGCGATGACGGACGTAGAACCACATGAAGATGATGCCGACCAGGCCGCGGTAGGTGACGATCTCGAAACTGTTGAAATCGTTGGACGCGAACTTGATGCACACCCCCATGGTGGCGAAGAAAAACGCGCCCAGCAGCATCCACAACGCTTGCATGGTGAATCAGGGTCAGTCGTGTGGATGTGGTGCTGTCGGGGCCCGGGCCAGTGCCGTGTGCAGCCGCAGTTGCGCGGGCCGCTGGCGGCAACCCCTCAGGGGGTCTGGTCGCGGGCGGGGAGGGTGGTTCCCATTTTTTCCCGGTACCACTCGTGGAAGTGCTGCATGCCGTCTTCCATCGGGCTCTGGTAGGGACCGACCTCGTTGTCGCCGCGCTCCAGCAGGGCCTTGCGGCCGGCATCCATGCGTTCGGCGATCTCGTCGTCCTCGATGCAGGTTTCCATGTACGCCGCGCGCTGGGCTTCCATGAACTCGGGCTCGAACGCGGCGATTTCCTCGGGGTAGTAGAACTCCACCATGTTCAGCGTCTTGTCCACGGCCAGCGGGTGCAGCGTGGAAACCGTCAGGACGTGCGGGTACCACTCCACCATGATGTGGGGGTAGTAGGTCAGCCAGACGGCGCCCTGCTCGGGCAACTCGCCGTTGCGGTACTTCATCAGCACCTCGTGCCAGCGCTGATAGACCGGGCTGCCGGACTTGCTCAGCAGGTTCTGCACGCCCACGGTCTGCACCGAGAACTCGGGCTTGAATTCCCAGCGCAGGTCGTCGCAGGTCACGAAATTGCCCAGGCCCGGGTGGAAGGGTTCGACGTGGTAGTCCTCGAGATAGACCTCGATGAAGGTCTTCCAGTTGTAGTTGCAGGTGTGCAGTTCCACGTGGCCCAGCACCATGCCCTCGAAGTTGAGCACCGAGGCCGGGCCCATGCCGGCCAGGTCGGCGGCGATGTCGCGGCCGTTGTCCTCGAACAGCATGCCGTGCCACTCGCGCAGCGCGTAGCGGTTCAGGTCGAGGCAGGGGTCGTGCGCGAAATGTGGCGCCCCCAGCAGGTTGCCGAGCTTGCTGCCCTGGCCGCCGCTGTAGGTCCAGCGGTGCAGCGGGCAGACGATGTGACCGCCGGCATGGCCGGAGGCGTTCTGTCCGAGGTTGCCGCGGCCCTTGAGCATCACCGCCTGGCGGTGGCGGCATACGTTGGACACCAGTTCGACGCCGCCGGGCGTGCGCACCAGCGCGCGGCCTTCGCCCTCCTGGGGCAGCGCAAAATAGTCGCCCACGTCGGGCACAGCGTTGGCGTGCCCCACATAGCGGGGCCCGCGCTGAAAGATCGTTTCAAGTTCCCGCCGGAACAACGCCTCATCGAAATAGCTGGAAACCGGCAATTGGCTTGCGGCCTGCTGCAATTGAAGACTCAAATCAGCCATGATGGTCCTGACCTAAAGACTCCCCCTATGAAGGGGCAGGGTGAAGCGCTTAGCGAGTGAACGATCTGCGCGGGAAATGGGTGTTACGTCCCTCCGGGCTGATAAGGCCCGTCAGTTGGAAAAAAGACGGCGATTGTATCCCGTGTCGGTTGAACTTCGGGTCGGGAGGTTTGTGGTTTTGTGATACGAAAAACCGGGGGTGGGCGCTAAAATGCCCCATTCGGCCCGCCGCCGATGGCGGGTGCAGCCCGTGCCCAGGCCGCGTACCGGCCACGGGCCACCATAGACATCCATGACATCCTCGACCCCATCCAAGGCCAAGGCGGTGCCGGTGCAGGCGCCGGTGGCCGCCAGCTACGAGGCCGCGCTGGACGAACTGGAGCAACTGGTCGCCCAGCTCGATGCCGGCCAGTTGCCCCTGGACCAGTTGCTCGGCCGCTACCAGCGCGGTACCGAGCTGCTGGCCTATTGCCGCAGCCGTCTCGATGCCGTCGAACAACAGATTCGCGTGCTGGAAGCAGGCGACATCAAGCCCTGGGACGCCGCTTGAACGATCCGTTTTTTTCTCCTGCCATGGTGGCCGATCTTGATGCTTGGCGGCGTGAGCGCCAGGCCGCGGTGGAGCGGGCGCTCGATGCCTGGGTCACGTCCGACACGCCGGCCGCGCTGGGCGAGGCCATGCGGTATGCGGTCCTGGATGGCGGCAAACGCCTGCGTCCCCTGCTGGTGCTGGCCTCCAGCGAGGTACTGGGTGGCAACCGGGCGGCGGCCATGCGGGCGGCCTGTGCGGTGGAGCTGATCCACGCCTATTCGCTGGTGCACGACGACATGCCCTGCATGGACGACGATGTCTTGCGGCGTGGCAAGCCCACGGTGCATGTGCGCTTCGGCCAGGCGCAGGCACTGCTGGCCGGTGATGCCTTGCAGGCGCTGGCCTTTGAGTTGCTGACACCCGACGACGGCTCGGTGCCCGATGCCATGGCAGCGCACCTGTGCCGCTTGCTGGCGCGTGCCGCCGGCGCCGGCGGCATGGCGGGCGGCCAGGCCATCGATCTGGCCAGCGTGGGCGTGGCGCTCGACCAGCCCTCGCTGGAGGCCATGCACCGGCTCAAGACCGGAGCCCTGTTGCAGGCCAGCGTGTTGATGGGGGCTGCGACGGCGCAGACCGGAGCGGCCGAGGTGGCCGCGCTGGCTGACTACGGTGCCTGCATCGGTCTGGCCTTTCAGGTGGTGGACGACGTGCTCGACGTCACCGCCGATTCCCAGACCCTGGGCAAGACCGCCGGCAAGGACGCCGCCGCCGACAAGCCCACCTATGTGTCCCTGATGGGTCTGGATGCCGCGCAGGCCTACGCGGACGAGATGATCGGGCGGGCTCACCGCGCCCTCGACGGCAGCGGCCTGCCATCGCCAGGACTCCTGCACGGCCTGGCCGACTGGGTCGGCCGCCGTTCGCACTGAAACGACCTACGCCCACACCATGAGCTCCCTGCTGTCTTCCATCGAATCCCCTGCCGACCTGCGGCAACTGACGCGCCAGCAATTGCCCGCGCTGGCCAAAGAGCTGCGCGGCTTCGTGCTGGACAGCGTCTCGCGCACCGGTGGCCACCTCAGCTCCAATCTCGGTACGGTGGAGCTGACCATTGCCCTGCACTACGTCTTCAACACCCCCGAGGACCGGCTGGTGTGGGACGTGGGCCACCAGACCTATCCGCACAAGATCCTGACCGGCCGGCGCGAGCGCATGGACACCCTGCGCCAGCTCGGGGGCATCAGCGGCTTCCCGCGGCGCGACGAGAGCGAGTACGACACCTTCGGTACCGCGCATTCGTCCACCAGCATCTCGGCCGCGCTGGGCATGGCCATGGCGGCGCGGATGAAGGGCGAGAGCCGTCACGCCGTGGCCATCATCGGCGATGGCGCCATGACCGCCGGCATGGCCTTCGAGGCGCTGAACAACGCCGGTGTCGAGGACGGCCGCCTGCTGGTGGTGCTCAACGACAACGACATGTCGATCTCGCCGCCGGTGGGGGCGCTCAACCGCTACCTGGCCCAGCTCATGAGCGGCCGCTTCTATGCGGCGGCCAAGAACGTGGGCAAGACCGTGCTCAAGGGCGCGCCGCCGCTGTTCGAGTTGGCCAAGCGCCTGGAGGAGCATGCCAAGGGCATGGTCGTGCCGGCGACGCTGTTCGAGCAGTTCGGCTTCAACTACGTCGGGCCGATCGACGGCCATGACCTGGATTCGCTGGTGCCGACGCTGGAGAACATCCGCCAGCTCATGGACAAGGGCGACGGGCCGCAGTTCCTGCACGTCGTCACGAAGAAGGGCCAGGGCTACAAGCTGGCCGAGGCCGATCCGGTGGCCTACCATGGCCCCGGCAAGTTCGATCCCAAGGTGGGACTGGTCAAGCCGGCCGCACCGCCCAAACCCACGTTCACGCAGGTGTTCGGTCAATGGCTGTGCGACATGGCCGAGGCCGATACCAGGCTGGTGGGCATCACGCCCGCCATGCGCGAAGGCTCGGGCATGGTCGAATTCCACAAGCGCTTCCCGGGGCGCTACTTCGACGTCGGCATCGCCGAGCAGCACGCCGTCACCTTTGCCGGTGGCCTGGCCTGCGAGGGCATGAAGCCGGTGGTGGCGATCTATTCCACCTTCCTGCAGCGTGCCTACGACCAGCTCATCCACGACGTGGCCCTGCAGAACCTGCCGGTGGTGTTCGCGCTCGACCGTGCCGGCATCGTCGGCGCCGATGGCGCGACCCATGCCGGCGCCTACGACATCGCCTTCGTGCGCTGCATCCCCAACATGGCCATGGCCTGTCCCGCCGACGAAGCGGAGGCGCGCCAACTGCTGTCCACCGCCTTCGCGCAGAACCACCCGGTGGCGGTGCGCTATCCACGTGGCAGCGGCATCGGCGCCGAGGTGCCCGCCGGCCTGGAGGGGCTGCCCTACGGCAAGGGCGAGGTGCGGCGCCGCGGGCGGCGCATCGCCATCCTGGCCTTCGGCACGCTGCTGTACCCGGCGCTCACGGCCGGCGAGCGGCTGGGTGCGACGGTGGCCAACATGCGCTGGGTCAAGCCGCTCGACCTCGAATTGCTGCGCGAGCTGGCCAACACCCACGATGCGCTGGTCACGGTGGAAGAGGGCTGCGTCATGGGCGGCGCGGGCAGTGCCGTGATCGAGGCACTGCAGGCCGAAGGCATCGCCATGCCGGTGCTGCCGCTGGGCCTGCCCGACGAATTCGTCGAACACGGCGATCCGGCCAAGCTGCTGGCGCAGCTCGGGCTGGATGCGGCCGGCATCGAGCGCTCCATCCGCGAGGCCCATGCCGGGCTGCTCGATGCCAGCGCACAGCCGCTGATCCGCTCGGCCTGAGGCGCCCGTCGCGCGCCGGCCCAAGGGTTTTCCCCGCCGGTGCCCCTGGTGACCGGCGAAATCGCTCACTTACAATTTGTCTGCCGACCAGAACCCACACGCAGCATGCCAGACCTGGCGCATGTTGCGTGTTTCTTTATCTATCAACAGAAGGTGGACCTGGGTCGGCGTTCACAAGACACGGAAGACACAATGGGTGCATTGCTCAAATTCTCCCGGGCCATCGACTGGCTCAATGCCCAGGTGGGCAAGTACGCGATCTGGCTGATCATGGGCTCCACCGTGATCAGTGCCATCAACGCGGTCGTGCGCTACACCTTCAACACCAGCTCCAACGGGCTGCTCGAGATCCAGTGGTACCTCTTTGCCTGGTCGTTCCTCATTGCGGCCGGGTTCACGCTGCTGCACCGCGAGCACGTGCGCATCGACGTGATCAACAGCCGGCTGTCGAAGAAAAAACAGATCTGGATCGACATCCTGGGCTTTGCGTTCTTTCTGACGCCGGTCTGTCTGCTGGTGCTGTACTACGGTGTCCCCATGCTGATGCAGAAGTACGCATCGGGCGAGATGTCCGGCAATCCGGGTGGCCTGATCCGCTGGCCCGTGTGGCTGGCCATTCCGGTGGGCTTCACGCTGCTGATGCTCCAGGGCTGGTCCGAGCTGATCAAGCGTGTGGCCTTCCTGACCGGGCATGGGCCTGACCCGACCGTCAAGGCCGATGAAAAATCCGCCGAGGAGGAACTGGCCGAGATTCTGCGTCAGCGCGAATCGTCCCAGGCAGCGCCCGTGTCCCGCTGATCAGCCAGGAACAAGACGATGGAATTCATTGCGACGAACTTCGCCCCGATCATGTTCGGGGGGCTGATCATTTTTCTGCTGCTGGGTTTCCCGGTGGCCTTCAGCCTGGGTGCCTGCGGCCTGGCTTTCGGCGTCATCGGCATCGAAATGGGCGTGTTCCCCTCTTCGGTGCTGGCCTGGCTGCCCCAGCGGCTGATCGGCATCATGGCCAACGACACGCTGCTGGCCGTTCCCTTTTTCACGCTCATGGGCCTGATCCTGGAGCGCAGCGGCATGGCCGAGGACCTGCTCGACACCGTCGGCCAGGTGTTTGGCCCGTTGCGCGGTGGTCTGGCATTGGCCGTGGTGCTGGTCGGTGCCATGCTGGCCGCCACCACCGGTGTGGTCGCCGCCTCGGTGATCTCGATGGGCCTGATTTCCTTGCCCATCATGCTGCGCAATGGCTATGACCGCAAGTTCACCAGTGGCGTGATAGCGGCCTCGGGCACGCTGGCGCAGATCATCCCGCCCTCGCTGGTGCTGATCATCATGGCCGACCAGCTGGGCCGCAGCGTGGGCGACATGTACAAGGGCGCGTTTGTCCCGGCCTTCATGCTGGTCGGCTGCTACGTGGTGTACATCGCCGGCCTGGCCATCTTCCGCCCCGCCAGCGTGCCCGCGCTGCCGCCCGAGGCGCGCATCTACCGCGAACCCAATGGCGGCGGCGGCTACCCGTCGCTGCTGGTGCTGATGGTGCTGTCCTTCCTGGTCTCCATCGTGCTGGCACGCTACATGCCCGAGGTGCACAGCTGGTGGCTGGGCCGCGAGGTCACTTCCGTGCCCACCGACGAGAAGGTGGTCGTGGCCATGTGCGGCGGTGCTTTTGTCGCACTGGTGATCGCCCTGCTGAACAAGTACGCCCGGCTGGGGCTGCTGTCGCGCCTGGCCGAGCGCGTGACCTTTGTGCTGATCCCGCCGCTGCTGCTGATTTTCCTGGTGCTGGGCACGATCTTCCTGGGCGTGGCCACGCCCACCGAGGGTGGTGCCATGGGCGCGGTCGGCGCCATGGTCATGGCGCTGGTGCGCAAGCGCCTGGACATGAAGCTGCTCAAGCAGGCGCTGGCCAGCACCACCAAGCTGGGCAGCTTCGTGATGTTCATCCTGATCGGCGCCACGATTTTCGGTCTGGTGTTCCAGGCGGCCGATGGTCCGGTCTGGGTG
This sequence comes from Hydrogenophaga sp., assembly GCF_028698005.1. Taxonomy (GTDB): domain Bacteria; phylum Pseudomonadota; class Gammaproteobacteria; order Burkholderiales; family Burkholderiaceae_C; genus Hydrogenophaga. Next base: position 37,678 of record NZ_JAQVEJ010000005.1, on the reverse strand, counting down.
GAGCACCTGCTGGCCGACCTGCCGGGCGGGCCTGTGGGCTTCCTGATCGTGGTCAACATCATGATCTTCTTCCTGGCCTTCTTCCTCGATTACTTCGAGCTGTCGTTCATCGTCGTGCCGCTGCTGGCACCGGTGGCCGAGAAGCTGGGCATCGACCTGATCTGGTTCGGTGTGCTGCTGGCGATCAACATGCAGACCTCGTTCCTGCACCCGCCGTTCGGCTTCGCGCTGTTCTTCCTGCGCTCGGTGGCCCCGGACAAGCCCTACGTGGACCGCGTGACGAACAAGGTGATGGAGCCCGTCACAACGATGCAGATCTACAAGGGCGCCATCCCCTTCCTGCTCATCCAGTTGCTCATGGTGGGCACGCTGATCGCCTTCCCGGGCCTGGTCACAGGCAACCTCGACAAGCAGGGCGAATACGACCTCAAGGCCGTGGGCGAGCAGATGCTGGAGCAGCTCGTCGACGAGTCCGAAGGTGGCTACGGCAGCGATGAGGGCTATGGCAGCGACGATGGCGCCGGCGACGGTGCCGAGTCCGGCACGGGCCTGTCCGCCGAAGAGCCTGCGGCCGAAGGCGAGGCGCCTGAGGAAGCGGACGATCCGATGAAGGCCATGGAAGAGGCGTTGCAACGCCAGGAGCGTTGATGCCGGACACCCGTGGTCCGCGGCTGCCGTGGTGCAGGGGCGTGCTGCATGACACACCTCATGCCGTCGAGGGAAAACCCTCGCGACACCGGTCCATGGCGGCCGGCAAATGTCCCTAAAATCAGGGGCGACTCTCAGTCCGGGCATCGCCCATAAGGCGAGGCTTTTCCATCCAAACAAATCCTGGAGCAATCTCAATGGATCGTCGTTCAATCGTGAAAAGTGCCGGCTTGGCCGGTGTGCTGGCCGCCGGTGTGGCCCCTGCCGTGCACGCCCAGGCCACTGTGCGCTGGCGCCTGGCCGCCAGCTTTCCCCGCTCGCTGGACACCATCTTCGGCAGCGCCGAAAAAATGTCCGAAACCGTCAAGGCACTGTCGGGCGGCAAGTTCGAGGTCTCCGTGCACCCCGCGGGCGAGCTGATGCCCGCCTTCGGTGTGGTCGACGCGCTGGAGGGCGACAACATCGAGATGGCCCTGACGGCTGCCTACTACTTCACCGGCAAGGATCCGTCTTTTGCGTTCAGTTGCGCCGTGCCCTTCGGGCTGACGGCCCGCCAGAACGCGGCCTGGCGCAAGCATGGCAACGGTGGCAAGCTGCTCGACGACTTCTTCGCCCAGTACAACTTCATGGCCCGCAGCGCCGGTAACACCGGCACGCAGATGGGCGGCTGGTACCGCAAGGAAATCAAGACCGCCAATGACCTCAAGGGCCTGAAGATGCGCATGGGCGGTGGCGTGTTCGGCGAAGCCATGGCCAAGCTGGGCGTGGTGTCGCAGAACCTGCCCGCGGGCGACGTGTACCAGGCGCTGGAAAAGGGCACGCTGGACGCGGTCGAATTCGTCGGCCCCCACGACGACCAGAAGCTCGGCTTCAACAAGGTGGCGCCGTACTACTACTACCCCGGCTGGTGGGAAGGTGGTGCCGACCTCGAATTCTTCGTCAACCTGAAGAAGTACAACACCCTGTCGGCCGAGAACAAGGCCATCCTGAACGCGGCCATGGCCGTGGCGGCCAGCGACATGACGGCCAAGTACGACACCTACAACCCGATCGCCCTGAAAAAGCTGGTGGCCGACAAGACCCAGCTCAAGGCGTTCCCGAAGGCGGTCATCGACGCCGGCTTCAAGGCCTGCATGGAGGTGTTCGCCGAGCACGAGGCCAAGTCGCCCACGTTCAAGAAGATCCACCAGGACATGCGCGCCTTCCAGCGCGACCAGATCCTGTGGAACCGCTTCTCGGAGTTCCCGTACAACCAGTACGTCAACGGCGTGAAGATCTGAGACTCCCCCCTGCGCCGCTGACGCGGCTTCCCCCCTCTCTGGCGCGGCTGCGCCGCTTGGAGGGGGGACGGCGCCAGTGGACCGGCAAAGCCGGATCCACGGCGCCCTGGGGATGCCGGCCCGCTGCTTGCAGCGGGCCTTTTCATTCCTGTTGATTCTTGGGTTGTTTGTTTATGGAACTCGATGTCCGTGTGCTCGATCCGCGGCTGGCGGAGCAGATGCCGTCGTATGCCACCTCCGGCAGTGCCGGGCTGGATCTGCGGGCCTGCCTGGAAGCGCCACTGACGCTGGCACCCAATGCGTGGCAGCTGGTGCCCACGGGGCTGGCGATCCATCTGGCCGATCCGGGCTATGCGGCCCTGATCCTGCCGCGCTCGGGCCTGGGCCACAAGCACGGCATCGTGCTGGGCAATCTGGTGGGCCTGATCGACAGCGATTACCAGGGGCAGCTCATGGTGAGCGCCTGGAACCGCAGCGACGTGGCCTTCACCATCGAACCGATGGAGCGCATCGCGCAACTGGTCATCGTGCCGGTGGTGCAGGCGCGCTTGAACGTGGTCGCCGATTTCGAACACGCCACCGAACGCGGTGCCGGGGGCTATGGTTCGACCGGCCGGGGTTGACCGGGAGCCTCGGCGTTCTCAGTGCAGGGTCGGGCGTGCGCCGTCGCCGGCGGACTCGTCCGGGTCGATCTGCATGCGAAAGAAACCGGTGCCCAGGGTGCCACGGCCGACCTCGTCGAGCGTGGCCTCGCGCACACTGTGCACCCGCAGCTTCAGGCGCAGCGCGATGCCGGCCAGCGGGTGGTTGCCGTCCAGCACCACATGGTCGGGGTAGATGTCGCTGACGAAATACAGGCGGTCGCGCGGCGCGGCCGGGTTGCAACCCTCGGGCAGTCCCTCGAAGCCCATGCCTTCTTCCAGCGCTTCGGGAAACAGGTGGCGCGGCTCCAGGAACAGCAGGCGGTCGTCGTAGTCGCCGAAAGCATGCTCCGGCTCCAGGTGCAGGTCGACCCGGTCTCCGGGCTCGTGCCCTTGCAGGGCCTCTTCGATTTTGGCCAGCAGGTCCTGGCCGCCCAGCAGGAACTCCACCGGTTCGTCGGACTCGTCCAGCACCTCGCCCAGGGTGTCCTTGAGGGTCCAGCTCAGACCCACCACGCATTGCTCACTGATTTTCATCGCACAATTGTCCCATGACTGTCCATTCCCGTACCGTCCCTGCGGACGACGCCACACGCTCCCCGACCCCGCTGTTCGGCGGCCTGTCACCTGCCCAGTTCATGCGCCGCCACTGGCAGAAAAAGCCGCTGCTGGTGCGCCAGGCCCAACCGGATGCACAGGCCTTGTTCGACCGCCGGATGTTGCTCGAACTCGCCGCGCAGGAGGACGTCGAGTCGCGCCTGATCGTGCACGGTGATGAGGGCTGGAAGCTGCGCCACGGGCCTTTCAAACGCTCGCAGATGCCGCCATTCTCGCGCCCGGGCTGGACACTGCTGGTGCAAGGCGTGGATCTGCACCTGGATGCGGCGCACGCGCTGATGCAGCGCTTCCGCTTCGTGCCCGATGCACGGCTGGACGATGTGATGATCTCCTGGGCCAGCGAGGGTGGCGGCGTCGGTCCGCATTTCGACAGCTACGACGTGTTCCTGTTGCAGATCCAGGGCCGCCGGCGCTGGCGCATCGGGCGCCAGAAAGACCTGTCATTGCAGCCGGATGTGCCGCTGAAGATCCTCACGAACTTTCAGCCAGAAGAAGAGTACGTGCTGGAGCCGGGGGACATGCTCTACCTGCCACCCGAATGGGCGCACGATGGCGTGGCCGATGGCGGTGAGTGCATGACCTGCTCGATCGGCTTCAGGGTGCCGCAACGCGGCGGACTGGCCGCCGAGCTGGTGCAACGCATGGCCGACGAGTTCGACGACGAGACGCTGTACCGTGATCCGGCCCAGTCGGCGACATCCACGCCGGCGGCCATCCCGGCCGCACTGCAGGACTTTGCCGCCGATGGCCTGCGCCGGCTCATTGCCGACAGGCGCCTGCTGGCCTGCGCCCTGGGTGAGGTGATGACCGAGCCCAAACCGAAGGTCTGGTTCGATGAGCCGGGCCAGGACTGGGTGGCCGGCGCCGTGCGGCTGGACCGCCGCACCCGGATGATGTATGACGACCACCATGTCTTCATCAATGGCGAGAGCTTTCGCGCCGGTGGTGCCGATGCCCGCCTGATGCGCGAGCTGGCGGATCGCCGGTGCCTGCCGGCGTCGCGGGTGGTCCGTGCGTCCACCCCGGCGCAGGCGTTGCTGCAGGACTGGCATGACGCGGGATGGTTGCACCGCGCCGACGAGGTGGGTTGAGCCGGCAAGGAGGCGGGCGATGAGCGACGACTTGGCGGGCCGGTTCGAAGAGGTTCCTATGTGGCCCGAAGGGCGTTTTCAGGGGCGCGAGGCCTTTGCCGGCCTGGTGCGTCAGGCGGCGGTCTTGCTCGCCCGTGAAAAGTGCTCCCCGGTCGTGTTCTCCGACGCGGATTTCAGTGACTGGCCCCTGGGCGAACGGGCCGTGGTGGAGGCGCTGCATGCCTGGGCCGGCCAGGGTAGGGCGATGCGCTGGCTGGCGCGCGATTTCCGTGCCGTGCGCCAGGCGCACCCCCGACTGGTCCAATGGCGGGGCATCTGGTCGCACATTGTCGAAGCGCGCGCCTGCCCGGTGCCACCCAGCGCGATCTGGACGCCGGCCTGGGCCATGGAGCGCATCGATCCCGAGCGCTGCGTCGTGGTGGCCACCGCCGACATCGGGCGGTGCCAGGCGTTGCGCGAGCGCATCGATGCCTGCTGGGAGCGCGGAATGCCCTCTTTCCCTGCCTCCGTGCTGGGGCTGTAAACACCCGCCTCCGTGGCCTGGTGTGCCCGATCAATGCAACCTTCGCGCCACAGATTCGTGTAAAAGCCGCAAAAAAACGTACGGGTTCGCCCTGTAAGTAATAACCCTATATGATCATGAAATTGCACCAGCGTGGCCACACCGGTTGTGGGCCGGTGCAATGCCAAAAACATACTTTCATCATCCATTGGAAATCACCATGAACAAGACCCTCATCCTGGCCAGCCTGCTGGCCGCCATGGCCATCACCGCCTGTGGCCAGAAGGAGGAAGCCCCTGCTGCTGCCGCTGTCGAGGCGGCCCAGGAAGCTGCTGCGGCCGCGACCGATGCGGCCAAGGAAGGCGCAGAAGCAGCCGTTGAGGCCGCTCAGGAAGCGGCTGATGCCACGACCGATGCCGCCAAGGAAGCCACCGAGGCCGTCCAGGAAGCGGCCGAGGGCGCGGTGGATGCGGCCAAGGAAGGCGCTGCGGCGGCAGCCGACGCCGTCAAGGACGCTGCTGAATCGGCCAAGGAAGCTGTCAGCCAGTAAAGCCCGTGCGCTGGTGCCGGCGCCGGTCTGAAAAAAACCGCTCCATGGAGCGGTTTTTTTTTGTTGCCGGGCCGGGCCTGGCCTGGGTCAGTTCAGGTCTTGCGCCAGCAGCTTGATGATCGTTTGTGCGTTCGGGCCACCGTCTGGCTTGCCTTGGGCATCCTGCACGCTCACGGTGGTCAATTCGTCGCTGCTGCGCACCACGATGCGTTGCCGCTCGGGTGAGGCATCGGCCTTCTTGCTGCCACCGAACAGGCGCGAGAACAGGCCGGGCTTGCTGCTGCGGTCCGGGTCGGGTGCCACGAAGCGGACGTAGTAGATGCCCGCGCTGCGGTCACGGTCCTCGACCGTGAAGCCGGTGCGGTCCAGCGAGAGACCGACGCGGCGCCAGGCGCGGTCGAAGTTGTCGGCAAACCGCAGGGCTGGTGTGCCATCGACGGTGGTTTGCTGGACCGAGGACGGTGCGGCGGCGACCGTGGCGGCGGCCTTGGCCTGCTCTTCGGTCGCACCACCGAGGGCGACCATCAGGCGGCGCAGGAATTCCGTTTCCAGTTCGACATCCGAGGCGCGGGGCTGCCAGATGGTGCGCTCCTTCTGGCTGCTGGTGTAAACCTCTTCCATGCCACGGTGGGAGATGTAGATCTCGGTGCCGCCGGCCGCGTTGCGCTCGAAGCGCGTGCGGAAACGGTCGCGTTCGCCGGTGGAGTACAGGTTGTCAATCACCCGGCCCAAGGTCCTGCGGATGAAGTCCTGGGGGATCTTGGCGCGATTCTCGGCCCAATCGGTTTCCATGATGCCGATTTTTTCCTGGTCGATCTCGAGCACGAAGCCGTTGTCCTGCCAGAAGGCGCGGACGGTATCCCACAGTTGCTCGGGTGGCCGGTCGACGACCAGCCAGCGTTGGTTGCCGGCACGCTCAATGCGGGCATCGCCGATTTTTTGCAACGCAGTGTCGCCGGCGTGCCCCGAGGCGGCCGTCGTGGCCTGGTAGCCGCTGGCGGTGGCTGCCTCGCCGGGCAGGGCGTAGCGCGAGTCGCGGGCGAGCTGGGTCAGGTCGGGTGGCACTTCCAGTGTGTTGCCACGCTGTGCCGAGCTGTAGTCGATCTTGTCTTCCTGCAGGATGGTGCAGCCGGACGCAAGGGCGGCGGCCAGCGCCAGAGCCATCCAGCGGCCGGGTCGGGAAAGGGGGGCTTTGTCAGCGTGCTGCATGGTGCGGGTGTTCAGTCGATCAGGCCACTTTGTTGGAGGGCGCGTTCCACGATCGGTTCCAGGGAGGGCGTCAGGGGGGTCATGGGCAGGCGCATCGTGGCACCGCACAGGCCCATGCGCGCCATGGCCCACTTCAGGGGGATGGGGTTGGCCTCCACGAACAGGTGCTTGTGCACCGGCAGGAGGCGGCGCTGGATCTGCATGGCCTGCCTGGCATCGCCGGCCAGGGCAGCCATGCACAGCTCGTGCATCAGCCGGGGAGCGATGTTGGCGGTGACGCTGATGTTGCCCTGGCCGCCGCAGAGCATCAGCGCCACGGCGGTGGGGTCGTCACCCGAGTAGATGGCAAAACCTTCGGGGGCCTCGCGGATCAGCCACTGGGCACGCTCGATGTTGCCGGTGGCCTCCTTGATGCCGACGATGCCGGGCACCTGCGCCAGCCGCAATGCGGTGTCCACCGCCATGTCGGCCACGGTGCGGCCGGGTACGTTGTACAGCACGATGGGCAGGTCGCCCGTGGCCTCGGCAATGGCCTTGAAATGCTGGTACATCCCTTCCTGTGACGGCTTGTTGTAGTAGGGGACGACCTGCAACTGGAGGTCGGCACCCACGCCACGGGCGAAGGTGGCCAGTTCGATGGCCTCGGCGGTGGCATTGGCACCACAGCCGGCCATGATGGGCACGCGCTTGGCGGCCTGTTCGACCGCCACCCGGATCACCTCGCAATGCTCTTCCACACTGACAGTGGGCGATTCGCCCGTGGTGCCGACGACGCAGATGCAGTCCGTACCCTCGGCGATGTGCCAGTCGATCAGTTTGCGCAGGGTGGCGTAGTCCACACTGCCGTCCGGCTGAAAGGGGGTGACGAGGGCGACGATGCTGCCGGTGATGGTGTCCATGGTCTGTGTCGGTGTGTGGAAAGGCCGCGGCATGGCGTGGCCCTGGTGATCTGCCATTCTAACCAGCGGTTTGCGCCGGTGGCGGTGCACTCAGGCGGTGGCGGGGCAGGATGTCCTGAGCGGACGCCGTTTCGCGCACGGCGGCGATCCGCTGCACGAAGCGCGCGGGTGCGTCCAGGAAGCCGTCCTCGAAGGCGACCACCCGCAGCGCGGGCCGGCACAGGTCGAGCAGCTCTCCGGGCTGCAGCAGGAACTCGGGCCGCGCGGGCCGGCCGACGCTGGCGTTGCCGTGGGCGAAGGTCTCGTAGAGCAGCGCGCCGCCCGGGGCGACACTGGCCAGCAGGGTGGGCCACAGGGGGCGCCAGAGGTAGTTGGTGACGACCACGGCATCGAAGCGGCGGCCCGGGAACGGCCATGGGCCATTCTCGATGTCGGCCTGCACGATCTCGGCACCGGCACGGGCCAGCTCGCCCAGGGCGGCGATGGCCTCGGGTGAGCGGTCCACGCCCGTGACCGGATGGCCCAGCGCGTGAAACCCGTACAGGTGACGGCCGGTGCCGCAGGCCACGTCGAGCACGCGACCACCGGCGGGGACCAGGTGGCTCCAGCGCCGTACCCAGTCCGATGGCGGGTGCGGTGGGGACGGTGGTCGGACGGTGTCTGTGGCAGGCGGATTCATCAGAAGCAGCTCCAGAGCTGGTCGGCCAGGCGCACGGCGAAATCCGGGTCGCGGTAGAGCAGCAGCGTCCCCAGCAGGGCCAGCACCACCGCCAGCCACGCCATGGCCTGCCAGCCGCGCCGCCGCCGCGTGGCGCTCATGCCATGGCCTCCACGCGCTGTGGCCCGCGCTCGATGGCGCTCTCGCGCACCGGCAGGTTCACCAGCGCGGCCAGCACGCCCAGCGCAATCGAGATGTACCAGACGATGTCGTAGCTGCCGGTCTGGTCATAGAGCAGACCACCCAGCCACACGCCCATGAAGCTGCCGATCTGGTGACTGAAGAACACGAAACCACCCAGCATCGAGAGGTGGGCGACGCCGAATATCTGCGCCACCACGGCATTGGTGGGCGGCACGGTCGAGAGCCACAGAACGCCCATGATGGCCGAGAACACGTAGACGCTGGTCGGCGTGAGCGGCGCCGCCAGGAACAGGGCGATGACCACGGAGCGCGCCAGGTAGATGAAGGCCAGGATGTGGCGCTTGGCCATGCGCTGACCCAGGGCCCCGGCGGCATAGGTGCCGACCACGTTGAACAGGCCGATCAGCGCCAGCGCATAACTGGCCACCTGGGGTGCGAGACCCTGGTCCTTGAGGTAGCTGGGCATGTGCACGCCGATGAACACCACCTGGAAACCACAAACGAAATAGCCCACCATCAGCAGCTGGAAGCTGCGGTACCGGAACGCCTCGCGCAGGGCATGGCCGATGGTCTGCTCGCGGTGGATGCTGGTGGCGCCGCTGCCGCCAAAACCCGGCTCGCGCAGGAACACCGCCAGCGGAATGATCAGCAGCGCCGAGGCCCCCAGGATCAGCAGCGCCTGCTGCCAGCCGAAACCGGTGATCAGCCAGCCCTCGACCGGCACCATCAGGAACTGGCCGAACGAGCCGGCCGCAGCCGCCACGCCCATGGCCCAGGAGCGGCGCTCGGCCGGGATCTGCCGGCCGATGACGCCATAGATGATCGCGTAGGTGGTGCCGGCCTGGGCCGCGCCGATCAGCACCCCCGCCGTCAGCGCGAACAGCAGGGGGGTGGTCGTGGTGGCCATGCCGACCAGGCCCAGGGCGTAGGCCACGGCGCCGACCAGCAGCACCTTGAACGCGCCGTAGCGGTCGGCGGCCATGCCGGCGAAGATGCCGAACAGGCCCCAGGCGAAATTCTGGACCGCCAGGGCGAAGGCGAAGTTTTCGCGTGTCCAGCCCTGCGCCTGGGTGATCGGTTGCAGCCACAGGCCGAAACCGTGGCGGATGCCCATGGACAGGGTCAGGATGGCAGCGCCGCACAGCAGAACCTGGGCAGCGGACAGACGGGGTGGTGGAGAAACAGGCATCCCGCGAATGTAGCCAATCTGTTGCGCTCCTGCCGGTTGCACCGGTGGGTGGGACGCATGAAATTTGCGGTTCTTATCGATGCGCCGCGGTCATGAATCCCTTCATCGTGCTGATTTTCTGGATATGCGTACAGTGTTTTGATCGGCGCTTGCTTACAATCCGCGACCATGGCAAGCCTGAATCCTCCCGCATATTCCGAAGGTTCGATCCGCGTTCTCAAGGGCCTGGAGCCGGTCAAGCAGCGGCCGGGCATGTACACCCGCACCGACAACCCGCTGCACGTCATCCAGGAGGTGATCGACAACGCCGCCGACGAGGCGCTGGCCGGTTTTGGCAAGAAGATCCGCGTCACGCTGCACGCCGACGGCTCGGTCAGCGTCGAGGACGACGGCCGCGGCATCCCGTTCGGGTTGCACCCGGAAGAGAACGCGCCCGTCATCGAGCTGGTGTTCACACGGCTGCACGCCGGCGGCAAGTTCGACAAGGGTCAGGGTGGCGCCTACAGCTTCTCGGGTGGCCTGCACGGTGTGGGCGTGAGCGTGACCAACGCCCTGTCCACGCGCATGGAGGTGAGCAGTCACCGCGAAGGCCAGGTGGCCCGCATTGTGTTCGCTGGCGGCGACGTGGTCGAGCCGCTGCTGACCCGCCCGCTGGGCGAGGGCGATCGCAAGCAGGGCACGACGGTGCGTGTCTGGCCCGATGCGAAGTATTTCGACGCCGCCGGCCTGCCCATGGGCGAGCTGACGCACCTGCTGCGCAGCAAGGCGGTGCTGATGCCGGGCGTCTCGGTCACGCTGGCCAACGAAAAGAACCGCGAGACGCAGACCTGGCAATACAAGGGCGGCCTGCGCGACTACCTGGGCCAGACCCTGACGGCCGATCCCGTCATCCCCCTGTTCGAGGGCGAGGGCTATGCCGACAGCAAGGACGACAGCTTCGCCGAGGGCGAGGGCGCGGCCTGGTGCGTGGCCTTCACGGAAGAGGGCGCGCCGGTGCGCGAGAGCTATGTCAACCTGATTCCGACCAGCGCCGGTGGCACGCACGACAGCGGCCTGCGCGATGGCTTGTTCCAGGCGGTCAAGGGCTTCATCGAGTTGCACGCGCTGCTGCCCAAGGGCGTGAAGCTGCTGCCCGAGGACGTGTTTGCGCGCGCCAGCTATGTGCTCTCGGCCAAGGTGCTGGACCCCCAGTTCCAGGGCCAGGTCAAGGAGCGGCTCAATTCGCGCGATGCCGTGCGGCTCGTCTCCAGCTTCGTCAAGCCGGCGCTGGAGCTGTGGCTGAACCAGCACGTGGAATACGGCCGCAGGCTGGCCGAGCTGGCGATCAAGGCGGCACAGACGCGTCAGCGGGCCGGCCAGAAGGTGGAAAAGCGCAAGGGCTCGGGCGTGGCCGTGCTGCCGGGCAAGCTCACCGACTGCGAAAGCCGCGACCTCTCGCACAACGAACTGTTCCTGGTGGAGGGCGACTCCGCCGGCGGCAGCGCCAAGATGGGGCGCGACAAGGAGTGCCAGGCGGTGCTGCCGCTGCGCGGCAAGGTGCTCAACACCTGGGAGGTGGAGCGCGACCGGCTGTTTGCCAATACGGAAATCCACGACATCTCGGTCGCGATCGGTGTCGATCCGCACGGCCCGAACGACAGCCCGGACCTCTCGGGTCTGCGCTACGGCAAGGTCTGTATCCTCTCGGATGCGGATGTGGACGGCTCGCACATCCAGGTGCTGCTGCTGACGCTGTTCTTCCGTCATTTCCCCAAGCTGATCGAGGCCGGCCATGTCTACGTGGCCCGGCCGCCGCTGTTTCGGGTCGATGTGCCGGCGCGCGGCAAGAAACCCGCGAGCAAGCAGTACGCGCTCGACGAGGGCGAGCTGCAGGCCATTCTGGACAAGGCTGAAAAGGACGGCGTGGCGCGCGGCAAGTGCCAGATCAGCCGCTTCAAGGGCCTCGGCGAGATGAGCGCCGAGCAGTTGTGGGACACGACGCTCAACCCCGACACGCGGCGCCTGCTGCCGGTGACCCTGGGCGCGCTCGGCTTCGGCGACACCGAAGTGCTGATCGCCAAGCTCATGGGCAAGGGTGAGGCGGCCGCGCGGCGCGACCTGATGGAACTGCACGGCGACTCCGTGGAGATCGACGTCTGAGGACAACATGAGCACAGAGATCATTGAATTGGGGCACGCGGGCCACGGCGACGACGACAGCCTGGCCTCCTATGCCCAGCGGGCCTACCTCGAATACGCGCTGTCGGTCGTCAAGGGGCGCGCGCTGCCCGATGTCTGCGACGGCCAGAAGCCCGTGCAGCGGCGCATCCTGTACGCCATGGAGCGCATGGGCCTGGGATGGAGCGGCCCCAACCGCAACACGCCGGCCAAGCCGGTCAAGAGCGCACGCGTGGTGGGCGATGTGCTCGGGCGCTTCCATCCGCACGGCGACCAGGCGGCTTACGACGCGCTGGTGCGCATGGCGCAGGACTTCTCGCAGCGTTACCCGCTGATCGATGGCCACGGCAACTTCGGCAGCCGTGACGGCGACGGTGCCGCTGCCATGCGCTACACCGAGGCACGCCTGTCGAAAATCACCGGCCTGCTGCTGGACGAGATCGACGAGGGCACGGTGGACTTCGTGCCCAACTACGACGGCTCCACCGAGGAACCGAGGCAACTGCCGGCACGCCTGCCGTTCACGCTCCTCAACGGTGCCAGCGGCATCGCCGTGGGCCTGGCCACCGAGATTCCCAGCCACAACCTGCGCGAGGTGGCCGGGGCCTGCGTGGCGCTGGTCAGGAACCCGAAACTCGGCGACGACGAACTGTTCGCGCTGATCCCCGGGCCGGACTACCCGGGGGGTGGCCAGATCATCAGCCCGGCCGGTGACATCGCCGACGCCTACCGCAGCGGTCGCGGCAGCCTGAAGGTGCGCGCGCGCTGGAAGATCGAGGACCTGGCGCGCGGCCAGTGGCAACTGGTGGTGACCGAACTGCCGCCAGGTGTCAGCAGCCAGAAGGTGCTGGAGGAGATCGAGGAACTCTCCAATCCCAAGGTCAAGTCCGGCAAGAAGGCGCTGACACAGGAGCAGACCCAGCTCAAGGCCAGCATCCTCATGGTGCTCGACGGCGTGCGCGACGAATCGAGCAAGGATGCGCCGGTGCGGCTGGTGTTCGAGCCCAAGAGCAGCCGCATCGCCCAGCAGGAACTGATCACGGCGCTGCTGGCACACACCAGCCTGGAAACGTCCGCGCCCATCAACCTGACCATGGTCGGTCTGGACGGGCGCCCGACGCAGAAGTCGCTGCGCCAGATGCTGGAGGAATGGATCGCCTTCCGCCAGAACACCATCACGCGTCGCTCCGAGCACCGGCTGGGCAAGGTGCTGGATCGCATCCACATCCTCGAAGGCCGCCAGCTTGTGCTGCTCAACATCGACGAGGTGATCGCGATCATCCGCCAGGCCGACGATCCCAAGGCCGCGCTGATCGAGCGCTTTGCACTGAGTGACCGCCAGGCCGAGGACATCCTGGAAATCCGCCTGCGGCAGCTGGCGCGCCTGGAGGCGATCAAGATCGAGCAGGAGCTCAAGGAGCTGCGCGAGGAGCAGGGGCGTCTGGAGGACATCCTGGGCAACCCGGCGACGCTGCGGCGCCTGATGATCAAGGAAATCGAGGCCGACGCCAGGACCTTCGGCGACGACCGCCGCACGCTGATCCAGGAGGAGAAGAAGGCGGTTGCCGAGATCAAGGTGGTGGACGAACCCGTGACGGTGGTGGTCTCCAGCAAGGGCTGGGTGCGCGCGCGCACGGGCCATGGTCACGATCCGGCCGGCTTTGCCTTCAAGGCCGGCGACGGCCTGTACGGCACCTTCGAGTGCCGCACGGTGGACGTGTTGATCGTGTTTGGCTCCAACGGCCGGGTCTACAGCGTGCCGGTGGCCAGCCTGCCGGGTGCGCGCGGCGACGGCCAGCCGATCACGACGCTGATCGACCTGGAATCGGGCACGCAGCCGGTGCACTACGTTGCCGGTCCGGTGGAGACCACGCTGCTGCTCTCGGGCACGGGCGGCTACGGCTTTTTGGCCCGGATCGAAAACCTGATCTCGCGCCAGAAGGCGGGCAAGACCTTCATCAGCCTGGGCCAGGGCGAGACGGTCTGCGCGCCGTCGCTGGTCAGCGGCGGCTCGGGCAGCCGGCCACCGGTGCCGGCCACGCACGTGTGCTGTGCCTCCACGGGTGGGCGCATCCTCACGTTCGAGATCGGCGAGCTCAAGCAGATGGACAAGGGCGGCCGGGGGCTGATGCTCATCGACCTGGAGGCCAAGGACACACTGGCCGGCGCGGCGGCCTACGCGCGCAGCGTGCGCATCGAGGGCATCGGGCGCGGTGGCAAGGCGCGCGAGGAGACGCTGGAGATCCGCAGCCTGAACAACGCCCGTGCGGCGCGCGCCCGCAAGGGCAAGGCGGCCGACCTCGGCTTCAAGCCCAACCGCATCACAAGGGTCGAATGATGGAGGGCAATCTCGCCGGCATGCTGATTGCTGCGCTCGCGTTCGCGCTGACCTTCGGCGTGGCGCGTACCATCGTGCGATGGCGCAGCCGCCGGCAGGCGCAGCGCGATCGCACGCAGGCGCTGCGCTCGCAAAGCCGCCAGGTACGGCGTGCGCAGGAGCGCGAACGCAACAAACGCCGCTGAAGCGCCGACCCGTGGCGCGGCGGCACAGGCAGGAGACAGCGATGGGCAGCAGCCACAGCGACGCGGAGGTTTTCTTCGGACCCTGGCTCAAGGGCTGGCCGATCGGGCAGCCGCCCCTGACGCGCGAGCAGTTGGGCCGCGCCGGCTGGAACGTGCTGCGGGGCAATCTGCCGCTGCCGCTGGCCGTGCTCCGGCAGCCGGCGTTGCGCCACAACCTGTACTGGATGCGGGACTTCTGCGCGCAGCGTGGCCTGTCGCTCGCACCCCACGGCAAGACCACCATGTCGCCCGAGCTGTGGCAGATGCAGCTGGACGCCGGGGCCTGGGGTATCACTTTTGCTACCGTGTTCCAGGCGTCGGTGGGCGTGCGCCACGGTGTGCGGCGTCTCATCATCGCCAACCAGGTGATCCAGCCGGCGGAGCTGTCAGCCCTGGCGCTGCTGCATGCGCGGCAACCCGGGCTGCGCTCGATGTTCCTCGTCGATTCGGTCGGCCAGGTCGAGCGCATCGAAGCCTGGGCCGCGGGCAGCGGCTTTTCCGGGGTGTTTGAGGTGCTGCTGGAGCTGGGCATGCCGGGCCAGCGCACGGGTTGCCGCACCGACGAGGATGCGCTGCGCCTGGCGGCGCGCATCCATGCCAGCCCGGTGCTGGCGTTGGCGGGCGTGGAGTGCTACGAGGGCACGAGCGCGTTTTGCGACCATGACCGGGACCGCGCGGCCGTCGGTGTCCTGATGGACCGGGTGGCGGTGGTGGCCCGCGAGGCGGTGACTGCCGGCTGGTTCGCCAGCGAGGACGAGATCATCCTGAGCGCGGGCGGCTCGGCGATCTTCGATCTGGTGGCCGAGCGCCTGTTGCCGGCCATCGGGCGGCCGGTGCGCGGCGTGCTGCGATCGGGTTGCTACCTCACGCACGACCACCAGCGCTATGCGCGCTTCCTGTGCTGTGTCGGCGAGCGGCTGCAGTTGCGCGAGACGCTGAAGCCGGCGCTGGAGGTGCTGGCCTGCGTGCAGAGCCAGCCGGAGCCGGGGCTGGCACTGTTGAGCATGGGCAAACGCGACGTGTCCAGCGACATGGACCTGCCGCAGCCGGTGTGGCGCGCGAACGGTGCCGGCGGCCTGCCGCGCGCCGTGCCGGACCACTGGCGCATCGATGCCCTGAACGACCAGCACGCCTACCTGCGGTTCGACGCCGGAGCCCCCGCGACAGAATGGCCGCAACTGGGCGAGACGGTGACGTCGGGCATCTCGCACCCGTGCACCACCTTCGACAAGTGGCGCTGGATGCCGGTGGTCGATGACGACTGGCGCGTCGTCGATGCCGCCCACACCTGGTTCTGACGGGCGGGCTGGCTTACTTCAGTTCGGCGATCAGTTCGATCTCGACGCAGGCGCCCAGCGGAATCTGGGCGACGCCGAAGGCGCTGCGGGCATGCGCGCCCACCTCGGGGCCGAAGACCTCGCCGATCAGTTCGCTGGCACCGTTGGTGACCAGGTGCTGCTCGGTGAAGGTCGGTGCCGAGTTCACCAGGCTCATCACCTTGACGATGCGCTTGATCCCGTCGAGGTCGGTGCCGGCGGCCTGGCAGGCGGCGTGCAGCGTGCCCAGCAGGTCGATGGCGATGGCGCGTGCGGCGGCCTGGCCTTCCCCGGTGGTCATGGTCAGGCCCAGCTGGCCGACCCAGGGCTTGCCGTCGCGGCGCGCGATGTGGCCGCTCAGGAAGACCTGTTTGCCGCTTTGCACGTAGGGCACATAGGCGGCGGCCGGCACGGCGACGGGAGGCAGCTCGATGCCCAGTTGGGACAGTTTGTCGTAGACGCTCATGGTGTTCTTTCGTTTCTTGGTCGGATCGGGCCGTGTGCGGCGTGGGTTCCGGGGCATTCTATCGGGGCAGGCACTGCATGCCGGCCCGGGCGTGGTACGGTGCCATTGCTGGAATAATGGGTGCTTTGGCCTTTCAAACCTCAAGGAGAAACCATGATCACGACACCCAGCGGCCTGCAGTACGAAGACACCGTGGTGGGCCAGGGCGAGGTCGCGCAGGCCGGACGCTATGTGCAGGTGCATTACACCGGCTGGCTCTACCAGGATGGCCAGGTCGGCGGCAAGTTCGATTCCAGCAAGGACCGTGGTCAGCCCTTCGAGTTTCCGCTCGGCGCAGGTCATGTGATCAAGGGCTGGGACGAGGGCGTGCAGGGCATGGCCGTGGGCGGCACGCGCCGGCTGGTGATTCCGCCGCAACTGGGTTATGGTGCGCGCGGCGCGGGTGGCGTGATTCCGCCCAACGCGACCCTGCTGTTCGAGGTGGATCTGCTGGCCGTGTGAACGGCGCGCGCCTCGGTTTCGTTTGCTTGATCGACAACAAGGCGGCCGACGCACCGGCCGCCGGAGGAGACCCCAGAACATGACTTTCCGTTACCTCCGTAGTCTGACCCTTGGCGCGGCCGGGTGCATGCCCCTACTGGCGCAGGCGGCCGACATCGATGGCAGCCAGTTGTCGATCCTGTGGGGTGTACCCTTCGCGGGCATTCTGCTGTCGATCGCGATCATGCCGCTGCTGGCCCCGATGTTCTGGCACCACCATTTTGGCAAGGTGTCGGCGGCCTGGGCGCTGGCCTTCCTGCTGCCCTTCGCCGCCATCTACGG
This sequence comes from Hydrogenophaga sp., assembly GCF_028698005.1. GTDB lineage: Bacteria > Pseudomonadota > Gammaproteobacteria > Burkholderiales > Burkholderiaceae_C > Hydrogenophaga. The sequence continues at coordinate 20,866 of NZ_JAQVEJ010000005.1, read as the reverse complement.
GATCGGTGCGGCCGGCGCGGGCGTGGTGCATGCGCTGCTGGCGGAGTACATCCCCTTCATCATCCTGCTGACGGCGCTGTTCACCGTCTCGGGAGGCATCTACATCCGCGGCAACCTGCGCGGCAGCCCGGGGCTGAACACGGGCATTCTGGCCATCGGCACGGTGCTTGCCAGCCTCATGGGGACCACGGGGGCGTCGATGCTGCTGATCCGGCCGCTGATCCGTGCCAACGACAACCGCAAGCATGTCGTGCACGTGGTGGTGTTCTTCATCTTCCTGGTGTCCAACGTGGGCGGCTCGCTCACGCCCCTGGGCGACCCGCCGCTGTTCCTGGGCTTCCTCAAGGGCATCGAGTTCTCGTGGACACTGCGGCACATCCTGCCCGAGACCGCGCTCATGGTGGCGGTCCTGCTGGTGGCCTTCTTTGTGCTGGACAGCTGGCTCTACCGGCGTGAGGGCGAGGTGATGCCCACCGACCCGACGCCCGACGACCGTGCGTTCGGCTTCGATGGCGGCATCAACTTCGTGCTGCTGCTGTTCGTCGTGAGCCTGGTGCTGATGAGCGGTATCTGGAAGTCGGACGTGGCGTTCAACGTGGCCGGCACCGAGGTCGGCCTGCCCGGCCTGGTGCGCGACATCGGCCTGATCGTCGTGACCGTGGTGTCGCTGCAGGTCACCCCCGGCAGCGTGCATGCCGACAACCAGTTCAACTGGGGCCCGATGCAGGAGGTGGCCAAGCTGTTCGCGGGCATCTTCCTCACCATCATTCCGGTGATCGCCATGCTCAAGGCGGGTGTGGATGGCCCGTTCAGTGCCATCGTGCGCGCGGTGACCAATCCCGATGGCAGTCCCAACCCGGCGATGTACTTCTGGGCGACCGGCGTGCTGAGCTCGTTCCTCGACAACGCGCCGACCTACCTCGTGTTCTTCAACACCGCCGGTGGCAATCCGCAGGAGCTGATGACGACCTTGGCGCCCACCCTGGCGGCGATCTCGGCCGGCGCGGTGTTCATGGGTGCCAACACCTACATCGGCAACGCGCCGAACCTGATGGTCAAGGCCATTGCCGAGGACCGCGGCGTGAAGATGCCCAGCTTCTTCGGCTACATGGCCTGGTCGATCGGCATCCTGGTGCCGCTGTTCGTGCTGCTGACCTGGCTGTTCTTCTGACCTGGTGGCCAGCCCCTCCCGCCGGCAGGCCGGCGGAGGGAATGTCTGGAGCACATGGCCCGGCTTGGCCACCCTTCGTGACACGACCAACAAGACCCACTACCCGGAGACACCGACATGCCAGCCCGCCCTTCCATCCTGATCGCTCGCACCGTCTTTCCCGAGGTGGTGGACAAGCTGCGCCAGCACTTTGACGTGGAGACCACGCCGGCCGGCACCGTCTGGTCGGCACAGCAACTGGTACAGCGCCTGCAGGGCAAGGAAGGCGTACTGACCACGGGCAGCGAACGCATCGACGCGGCGCTGCTGGCGGCCTGCCCGCAACTGAAAATCGCCGCCAACCTGGCGGTCGGTTTCAACAACTTTGATCTGGACGCCATGACAGCCGCTGGCGTGCTGGGCACCAACGCACCCGACGTGCTGACGGAGACCACGGCCGACTTCGGCTTCGCGCTGCTCATGGCCACGGCGCGACGCATCACCGAAAGCGAGCATTACCTGCGTGCCGGACACTGGAAGGAGTGGTCGCTGGACCTGTTCGCCGGTGCCGAGGTGCATGGCAGCACGCTGGGCATCCTGGGCATGGGGCGCATCGGCCAGGCCATCGCGCGGCGCGGCGCGCTGGGCTTCGGCATGAAGGTGATCTACCACAACCGCTCGCGCCTGCCCGAGGACAAGGAGGCGGCCATCGGCGCCCGCTACGTGGACCGCGATACGCTGTTCGCCGAGGCCGATCACGTGGTGCTGGTGCTGCCCTACACGCCAGCCGTGCACCACACGGTGGGGGCGGCCGAGATCGCGCGCATGAAACCCACCGCCACGCTGGTCAACATCGCGCGCGGCGGCATCGTCGACGAGGAGGCGCTGGTCGCCGCGCTGCGCGAGCGGCGCATTGCCGCTGCCGGCCTGGACGTGTTCGAGGGCGAGCCCCGCATCAACCCGGCCCTGCTGACGGTGCCCAACGTGGTGTTGACGCCGCACATCGCCAGCGCGACCCTCCCCACGCGGATGGCCATGGCCATGCTGGCGGCCGACAACCTGATCGCCTACCTGACGGAAGGTCGGGCGCTGACGCCGCTCAATCCGGAGGTCGTCGGTCGCGCCTGACCGGGCACGCTGCGAGGCGGACATGCGTGGCCTGGATTTCAGTTCCATCCCGTCGCTGGCGACGACGCTGTTCGGCCTGGTGCTGTTCTCTCTGGTGGCGGTGGGGGTCCGGCTGCTGTTCATGCAAACGATACAGCGGTGACGCGAGCGGGAAAACCGGCAGATCAATGAGCGTCTGCGCACGCTGATGGCGGCGTACAAGACGCTGGGCAGTTCGTTCACGGGCGAGCTCACGGTCGATCCGGTCCATCGGCGGGAACAGCGGCGCAGCGCGGGGGACCAGGAGGCGGTGGTGTCGCCGGTTCCGGAAGAGGTGGCCGAGCGACGGCGGCGCGTGCGCGATGCGGTGGAAGCCGCGTTGTCGGATGTCATCCTGCTGGGTACCGAGGAACAGGTCCGGCTCGCTGCGCGCGCGGCGCAAGACATGGTGGCCGGGCGCGTGGTGCATACCGCCGAGTTGGTGGCTTCGTTGCGGCACTATGTGCGCGAGGCGCTGGACCTGGAGCCCATTCCGTCCGAGGTGAGTATCCCGGACCAGGGGCCGCTGCGTGTGCCGGGTGGCCAGGCTGGGCGGGGCCGGGGGTCGGAAGCGGGCGGTGGGCGCGGAGGCGCTGGCGGCGCCGCAGGAGGCGGCGCGGGCATGGCGGCTGGTGCCGGCATCGCCGGGCGGGCCGAAGGGAACGTGGCACACGAACCTGGTGTGGACGCGGGATCCCGCTGAATGCCGGGGTGAAATGCCCGAGTGATGCAGGCGCCATCGGTGCAGGGCAGATAATCCCGCTCCATGATCGATGCATGGATCCTTTGGGGTGCGCTGGCGCTGTTGCTGCTGAACATGGTGCTGCTGATCGCGCTGCTGTTACGCCGTCCGCCGGTCGACAACGAGGATGTTGACCGCCTGCGGTCGATCATGCAGATGGTGCAGGGTCAGACGCAGCAGACCATGCAACGCATCGAGCATGTCGAGGGCGAGCTGCGGCGCGACATCGGCGAGAACGCCCGCAGTGGCCGGCAGGAGATGCAGCAGACGCTGACCACGTTCCAGGAAACGATTTCACGGCAGGGTGCGGAAACCACCCGTACGCAAAATGCGCAGCTTGACGCCCTTGCGCAGCAGCTTTTGCAGTTGCGTGGCACGCTGGGCGACACGCTGACCCAGCAGTTGCAGGCGATCAGCCTGGGGATGAGTCAGCAAGCGGCCGAGGCCACACGCACGCAGAATGCGCAGATTGACGCGTTTGCCCAGCAACTGGCGCACCTGCGCGCAAGCCTGTCCGAAACCCTGACGCAACAGTTGGCACAGCTGAGCGAGGTCAACGCCCGTCGCGTGGCTGAAATGCGCGCCACGCTGGAGCAGCAACTGACGCAACTGCAACAGGGCAACGCCGCCAAGCTCGACGAAATGCGCGCCACGGTGGACGAGAAGCTGCACGCGACGCTGGAGCAGCGTCTGGGTGAGAGTTTCAAGCAGGTGGCCGAACGCCTGGAGCAGGTGCACAAGGGCCTGGGCGAGATGCAGACCTTGGCGCAGGGCGTGGGCGATCTCAAGCACCTGCTGAGCAACGTCAAGACGCGCGGCATGTTCGGTGAGGCGCAACTGGGTGCGTTGCTGGAGCAGGTGTTCGCGCCCGACCAGTACGCCGCACAGGTGGCCACGCGCCCGGGCAGCCGGAACGTGGTGGATTTCGCGATCCGTCTGCCGGGGCGCGGCAACGAGGGCGCCCCGTGCTGGCTGCCCATCGACGCCAAGTTTCCCAACGAGGATTACGAGCGCCTGCTCGATGCCCAGCAGCGTGCCGATGCCGAAGGCGCCGAGCTGGCGGCGCGGGCGCTGGAGCAGCGCATCCGACTGGAAGCCCGCTCGATTGCCGAGAAGTACCTGGAGCCGCCTCACACGACGGACTTCGCGATCCTGTTCCTGCCCAGCGAAGGTCTGTATGCCGAGGTGCTGCGCCGTCCGGGCCTGATGGAGTCCCTGCAGCGCGAACACCGTGTCACGCTGGCCGGTCCGACGACGCTGATGGCCATGCTCAATTCCTTGCAGATGGGTTTCCGCACGCTGGCGCTGGAAAAGCGCAGCAGCGAGGTCTGGCAGGTGCTGGGTGCGGTCAAGACCGAGTTCGGCAAGTTCGGTGACGTGCTGGCCCGCGTGAAGAACCAGACACAGACCGTGCTCAACACGCTGGATGCGGCCGAGGTGCGCAGCCGGGCCATGGGCAGGGTACTCAAGACCGTCGAAGCATTGCCCCAGGAGCAGGCCCAGGCCCTGCTGCCTGCCGATCCCCTGGACACCACGGGCGCATCTTGAACTCGCCGCTGTTTGTATCGTTGCTGCGCCTGATCGGCGCCCAGGTCTGCGTGCACGCGTGCATGACGGGCATCCGCATGGCCGCGCCGCTCATGGCTCTGCGCGAAGGCTATGGTGCGGTCGCCGTCGGCGTGCTGCTGGCGCTGTTTGCGCTGTCGCAGGTGTTCCTGGCGCTGCCGGCGGGACGTTATGCCGAGCGGCACGGCCTACACCGGCCGATGCGGCTGGCGGCGGCGGTGGCCACGCCCGGTGCACTGCTGGCCGTGGTCTGGCCGGTGTTCGGCGTGCTGTGCGTGACGGCGCTGACTTGTGGCGCTGCCGCTTGCGTGGCGATGATCGCCCTGCAGCGGCATGTGGGCCTGATGGCCAACGGGCCGTCCGAGTTGCGGCAGGTGTTCAGCTGGCTGGCGCTGGGGCCGTCGGTGTCCAGCTTTCTGGGGCCGCTGCTGGCGGGCATGCTCATCGACGCCTCGGGCTTTCGTGCGGCCTACCTGCTGATGGCCCTGCTGCCGCCGCTGGCCCTGTGGTGGATGCGGCCGGTGGCGGAGCTGCCCGGGCATGGGCAACCGGCGGGTGACCGCCGGCGCTCATCCTGGGACCTCTTGCGCGGCAAGAGCTTCCGGGACCTGATGCTGCTCAACTGGATGATGGCGTCCTGCTGGGACGTGCACACCTTCCTGGTGCCGGTGATCGGCCACGAGCGCAGCCTGTCGGCGACGGTGATTGGCACCATCCTGGGAGCCTTCGCGCTGGCCGCCACGGCGATCCGCCTGCTGATGCCCTGGGTCGCGGCGCGCCTGCGCGAAGCGACGGTGATCGGTGCCGCCATGCTGGCCACGGCCATCCTGTTCGGGCTGTATCCGCTGGCCAGCGGCCCCTGGCTCATGGGTCTGCTGTCGGTGTTGCTGGGTTTCGCGCTGGGCTCGGTGCAGCCCATGATCATGAGCACCCTGCACCAGATCACGCCCAGGGAGCGTCATGGCGAGGCGCTGGGGATGCGCTCGATGGCGATCAACGGCTCCAGCGTGGTGATGCCGCTGCTGTTCGGATCGGTGGGGGCGGTGGTCGGTGTGGGGGCCGTGTTCTGGTGTGTCGGCGCCGTCGTGGGGCTGGGTTCGCGGCTGGCCTGGAGGCTGCCGCACGCGACCACCGAGCCGTCACCGGTCACGGCACCACCGCAGAACGGCGGCGGTGACGCCTGACGGGTGCGGGGGGCGTTTCGGGCGGCAGGTCGTCCAGCGCCGGCATGGGCGGCGGCGGTGGCACCGGCGAGGGCAGCGAGGGGCGGGGCTGCAGTCTGAAGCCCAGGCCCAGCAGGTAGGTGTCCATGGCGTCCAGACCGGCGACGACCAGGTCGAAGTCGCCCGGCTCGAGCAGCCAGTTCTGGATCAGGCCGTCGATCATCACGTGCAGGCCCAGCGCGGCCGTCCGGGGCGCGACCGGCAGGCGGTGGCCCGGCTGACGCTGCGAGGCGACCTCCAGGGCCCGTTCCGTGAGGCGGATGCATTCGTTGCGCACCCGCAGGTGGCGCTCGCGCACGGCCGACATCTCATTGTTGTATTCGACCTGGTGTGTGGCCACTTCGAAGACGCGGCGGGTCTGCTCGTCGGTGGCGACGCGGTGCAGCGCGATCAGCGTGTTCTGCCGCATGTCCTGCAGGGGGTCGCGCGCAGGTTCCTGCTCGGACTGCGAGCTGATGCGCGCCAGCATTTCTTCCAGCGGCAGGGTCACGCGGTCCATCATCGCGTTGAACAGGTCGGCCTTGTCCTTGAAATGCCAGTAGATGGCGCCGCGCGTGGTGCCGGCCGCGACGGCGATGTCGTTGAGCGACGTGTTGGAAACACCCTTGAGCTGGAACAGGGTTTCCGCAGCGTCCAGAAGCTTGTGCCGGGTTGCTTCGGCATCGGCTTTGGTGCGTCGTACCACGGGGTGAACCTCCTGTGCTCGTCATGGTGGAACCGAAGTCATACTATACATACATTCTTGTATGTATGTATAATTCGCCCCCTTACCGCAGTCGATTGATGGGATATCCCGGACAGCCTCGGGGCTGGCCGCTAGTGTCCTGTGTCCGTTTTTACCGTCTCCCTCGCCAACGCATTCGAAGGACCGCCATGCCCAGCGCCCAACGCCAGAGAATCCACCACCATGCCCGCCCGGCCGGTCGAGGCCCATCGTTTGCCAGAGGGTGGCGCCCCCTGGTGCTGCTGCCCATCGTCGCCGCGCTGGTGGCCTGTGGCCAGTCCGATGTGCCACCGCCGCCGGTCGCCCCGGGTGGCGGGATGCCGGCACCCCAGGTCGGTGTGGTGGTGGCCAAGCCGGGCGAAGTCGGTCTGCGGACCGAGCTGCCGGGTCGTCTGGAGGCCTCGCGCGTGGCGCAGGTGCGGGCGCGTGCGGCGGGCATCCTCGTGCAGCGGCAGTTCCGGGAAGGCAGTGATGTCAAGGCCGGCCAACTGCTGTTCCGCATCGATCCGGGTCCCTACGAGGCGGCCCTGCAGTCGGCGCGCGCGAACCTCGCCCGGGCAGAGGCCAGCCTGGTCCAGGCCAAGTCGCTGGCCGATCGCTACCAGCCGCTGGTGGCCGAAAATGCGGTGAGCCAGCAGGACTACGCCAACGCCGTGTCGGCACAGAAGATGGCCGAGGCCGAGGTGGCCGCGGCCAAGGCGACCGTGCAGACCGCCACCATCAACCTGGGCTATGCCAACGTGACGGCGCCGATCTCGGGCCGCATCGGCCGTGCCCTGGTGACCGAGGGCGCGCTGGTGGGACAGGGCGAGGCCACTCCGCTGGCCGTGATCCAGCAGATCGATCCGCTGTACGTGAACTTCACCCAGCCGGCTTCCGAGGCCCTGCGCCTGCGCCGGGCCATGGAGGCTGGCCAGCTCAAGGCGGCGGGCAGCGGTGCGGCCGAGGTGAGTGTGCTGCTGGAGGATGGCACCGAATACCCGCACAAGGGCAAGCTGCTGTTCGCCGATCTGACGGTGGACACCAGCACCGGCCAGGTGACCCTGCGCGCCGAGGTGCCGAACCCGCAAGGGGAGCTGCTGCCCGGCCTGTACGTGCGGGTGCAGATGGAGCAGGCGATGGTGAACAACGCCATCACCGTGCCGCAGCAGGCCGTCACGCGCACGGATGCGGGTGACACGCTGACCGTGGTCGATGCCGAAGGCAAGCTGAGCACGCGCAACGTGAAGGTCGTGGCCGGCAAGGACAACCAGTGGATCGTCACCGAAGGCCTGCAAGAGGGCGAGCAGGTCATGGTCGATGGCTTCCAGAAGCTGCAGATGCTGCCGCCGGGCACGCCCGTGAAGGCCGTGCCCTGGACGCCGCCGAACAGTGCCGCACCCGCCGCCGCGGCCCCGGCTGAAGGCCAGCCGGCCGACGCCGGGCGTCAGCAATAAGCCCACAGAACACGAACAAGAGCAGATATGGCCAAGTTCTTCATCGAACGCCCGATCTTCGCCTGGGTGATCGCGCTGTTCATTGCCGTGTTGGGCCTGACGTCCATCACGCAGCTACCCATCGCACAGTACCCACCGGTGGCGCCGCCCGCCGTGGTCATCAGCGCCGCCTATCCCGGCGCGTCCGCGCAGACGCTGGAAGACAGCGTGCTGTCGGTCATCGAACGCGAGATGAACGGCTCGCCGGGTCTCGCTTACATGGAATCGGTGGCCCAGGCCGACGGCTCGGGCTCCATCACCGTCACCTTCGAGCCGGGCACCGACATCGACCTGGCGCAGGTGGACGTGCAGAACCGCCTCTCTCGCGCCACGCCGCGCCTGCCGGCGGCGGTGACGCAGCAGGGCGTGCGGGTGGACAAGTCGCGCAGCAACTTCCTGCTGTTCGCGATGCTGTCCTCCGACAACCCCGATTTCGACATCGTCCAGCTCGGTGACTACGTCGCCCGCAACGTCCAGCCGGAACTGCAGCGCGTCAAGGGCATCGGCCAGGTGCAGCTGTTCGGCAGCGAGACTTCGATGCGCGTCTGGGTCGATCCGGCCAAGCTCGAGGGCTACCGCCTCTCGTCCGCCGACGTGGTGGCGGCCATCCGTGCGCAGAACGCGCAGGTGGCCTCGGGCGTGATCGGTGATCTGCCCAACATCCCGGGCCAGAGCATCGCGGCTACGGTGACGGTCAAGGGCCAGCTCTCAAGCGTGGACCAGTTCGCCAACATCGTGCTCCGTTCCAACGAGGACGGCTCCACCGTCCGCCTCAGGGACGTGGCACGGGTCGAGCTGGGCGGCCAGAGCTACGCCACGTCGGCGCGCCTGAACGGCGTTCCCGCGGTCGGCATGGGCGTGCAGCTGTCCTCCACCGGCAACGCCATGGAATCGGCCAAACTCATCCGCGAAAAGATGGACGAGCTGGCGCGCTACTTCCCCCAGGGCGTGAAGTGGAACATCCCCTACGACAGCTCGCGTTTCGTCGACATCTCCATCACGCAGGTGACGCAGACGCTGTTCGAGGCGGTGCTGCTGGTGTTCCTGGTGATGTTCCTGTTCCTGCAGAACTGGCGCTACACCATCATCCCGACCCTGGTGGTGCCGATCGCGCTGCTGGGCACTTTTGCCACGCTGATGGCGCTGGGCTTCTCGATCAACGTGCTGACGATGTTCGGCATGGTGCTGGTGATCGGCATTGTGGTGGACGACGCCATCGTGGTGGTGGAGAATGTTGAGCGCATCATGAGTGAGGAGGGGCTGCCACCCCTCGAGGCCACACGCAAGGCCATGGGTCAGATCTCGGGTGCCATCGTGGGCGTGACCGTGGTGCTGGTTTCGGTGTTCGTGCCGCTGGCCTTCTTCGCGGGCTCGACCGGGAACATCTACCGCCAGTTCTCGGCGGTGATGGTGGCCTCGATCGCCTTCTCGGCCTTCATGGCGCTGTCGCTCACACCGGCCCTGTGCGCCACGCTGCTCAAGCCCGTGGAGAAGGGCCATCACATCGAGAAGAAGGGTTTTTTTGGCTGGTTCAACCGCTCCTTCAAGCGCACGGCCAAGGGCTATGAGAGCATCGTCGCACGCGTGCTCAGGCGAGCTGCCCGCTATCTGATCATCTACGCGGCCATCATCGGCGCCGTGGCGCTGCTGTACCAGCGCCTGCCGACCTCGTTCCTGCCGCAGGAGGATCAGGGCACGGTGCTCGTCAACGTGCAACTGCCCCCGGGCGCCACGCAGGAGCGCACACTCAGCGTGATGAAGCAGGTCGAGCAGTACATGCTGGGCCAGCCCGAGGTCTCGAGCATGGTCAGCGTGCTGGGCTTCAGCTTCTCGGGCCAGGGCCAGAACGCCGGTATCGGCTTCGTGACGCTCAAGGACTGGCCTGAACGCACGGCGCCGGGCTCGGACGCCACGGCGGTGGCTGGCAAGGCCTTCGGTGCCCTCTCCGGCATCCGCGACGCGTTCATCTACCCGCTGAACCCGCCGCCGATCCCCGAGCTGGGCGCCTCGATGGGTTTCCAGTTCCGCCTGCAGGACCGTGGTGGCCGTGGCCACGAGGCGCTGGTGGCTGCGCGCAACCAGATGCTGGGCATGGCGATGCAAAGCTCCGTGCTGGCGCAGGTGCGCCCGAATGGCCTGGAAGATGCGCCACAGTTGCAGATCGACATCGACCGCGACAAGGCGCAGGCCCTGGGTGTCGGTTTCGACGCGATCAACAGCAGCCTGTCCACTGCGCTGGGTTCGTCCTACGTGAACGACTTCCCGAACCGCGGCCGCCTGCAGCGTGTGGTGGTGCAGGCCGATGCACCCGCGCGCATGCAGCCGGAAGACCTGCTGCGCCTGACGGCACCCAACAAACAGGGTCAGCCGGTGCCGCTGTCCGCCTTCGCGACCACGCGCTGGGTCAAGGGGGCGCAGCAGACCGTGCGCTACAACGGCTATCCGTCCATGCGCATCGAAGGTGCCCCGGCGCCGGGTTACAGCACGGGCGACGCCATGGCCGAGATGGAGCGCCTGGCGGCGCAACTGCCCGAGGGCTTCGGCTTCGAGTGGACGGGTCAGTCGCGCGAGGAAAAGCAGGCCGGCTCGCAGGCGCTCATCGTGTATGCGTTTGCCATCCTGGCGGTGTTCCTGTGCCTGGCGGCGCTGTACGAGAGCTGGTCGATTCCGCTGGCGGTGATCCTGGTCGTGCCCTGCGGTGTGCTCGGCGTGCTGCTGGCGACCCTGCTGCGGCAGTACTCGAACGACGTGTACTTCCAGGTCGGCCTGATCACGATCATCGGCCTGTCGGCGAAGAACGCCATCCTGATCATCGAGTTCGCCAAGGACCTGCAGGCCCAGGGCAAGAGCGTGATCGAGGCAGCACTGGGCGCGGCGCACATGCGTTTCCGGCCGATCGTCATGACCTCCATGGCGTTCACGCTGGGCGTGCTGCCGCTGGCGATTGCGTCGGGCGCCGGCTCGGCCAGCCAGCGGGCCATCGGCACCGGCGTGATCGGCGGCATGATCAGCGGCACGATCCTGGCCGTCGTGTTCGTGCCGGTCTTCTTTGTCGTGGTGCGCTCGATTTTCAAGGGCAGCAAGCGGCAGCAGCAGTTCGCTGCCGAACATTCCCATATCGGAGCCAAGATCGATGAGTGAGCAAGCCATCAAGAACATGACGCGGACGTCCGCCCCGCGCGGCCGGCTGGCCGCCAGCGTGCTGTCGCTGGCGGTGCTGACGGCGTGCTCGCTGACACCCGACTACCAGCGCCCCGCCGCGCCTGTGCCCATGGCCTTTCCCAGCGGGGCAGCCGATGCCCAGGCCGGCCAGGCGTTGCCGGCGTGGTCGGACTTCGTGGCCGACGAGCGCCTGCGCAAGCTGGTGCAACTGGCGCTGGAGAACAACCGCGACCTGCGCGTGGCGATGGCCAACGTGGAGCAGGTGCGCGCGCAGTACCGCATCGCCCGCGCCAACCAGGCGCCGACGGTCGCGGCCGGGGTGACCGGCGAGCGCAAGGGCACCGAAGGCGGGGACATCAGCAGCGTCTACACGGCCGGTCTGATGGTCAGCGCCTGGGAGATCGACTTCTTCGGCCGCCTGGGCAGTCTCAAGGAGGCCGCGCTCGCGCAATACCTGGCGACCGAGGAGGCCGCCAGGGCCGCGCAGACCAGTATCGTGGCGGCCGTGGTCAGCACCTGGCTGACGGTGCAGGCCGACGAGGAGATGCTGGACCTCACGCGCAGGGCTCAGGCCACGCGCGAGGATTCGCTGCGCCTGACCAGGCTGCGCTTTGACAATGGGGCCGCGTCGGCGCTGGACCTGCGCCAGGCCGAATCGCTGGCCGCCACGGCACGCGCCACGCGTGCCCAGCAGGAGCGCCAGCGGGCGCAGGACCTGAACGCGCTGGCCCTGCTGGCGGGGCAGCCCGTGCCGGCGGATCTGCTGCCGGTGGCGGGCGTCCAGCCGCCGGTGCAGATGGCCGACGTGCCCGAAGGCCTGCCTTCGGATCTGCTGACGCGCCGCCCGGACATCCGCGCGGCCGAGCAGCAACTGATGGCGAGCAACGCCAACATCGGCGCGGCGCGTGCGGCCTTCTTCCCCCGGATCTCGCTGACCGCTTCGCTGGGGTCGGCCAGTACCGAGCTCTCGGGTCTGTTCAAGGACGGTAGCTGGGGCTTCACGCTGGCGCCGCAGGCGCTGCTGCCGATCTTCGACCTGGGCCGCAACCGGGCGGCGCTGGCAGCAGCCGAAGCCTCCAGGGTGGCTGCCGTGGCGACCTACGAGAAGACCATCCAGACCGCGTTCCGCGAAGTGGCCGATGCCCTGGCCGGCCGCGCCACCTATGGCGAGCAACTGGCCGCCCAGGAGCAACTGGTGCAGGCCGAGGCGGAGCGTGTGCGCCTGGCCGACCTGCGCTACCGCAATGGTGTCGCCAGTTTCCTGGATCTGCTGGATGCTCAGCGCTCGCTGTTCAGCGCCCAGCAGGGCCTGACGCAGACGCGCCTGGCGCGCCAGCTCAACCAGGTGGGCCTGTACAAGGCCCTGGGCGGTGGCTGGACGGCCGACGCCAGCTAAACCGGCTGGCGATGATCCGGCATGACGTGCCGGCACCGGAAGGGCCCGTTTCGCGGGCCCTTTTCTTTGCCCGGGCAGCGCGCTCAGTCGCAGCGCGACTCGACGTGTGGCAGGTTGTAGAAGTCGAGGATGTAATCCCAGGCGGCCTGCGGGTCGTCCTGGTAGGTGAACAGGTTCAGGTCTTCCGGTGAGATCGTGCCTTCCTCGACCAGCACCTCCAGGTTGAGCAGGCGCTTCCAGTACTCGCTGCCAAACAGCACGATGGGCACCGGTTTGGCTTTCTTGCACTGCACGAGCGTGATGACCTCGAACAGTTCATCCAGCGTGCCGAAGCCGCCCGGGAACACCGCCAGCGCCTTGGCACGCATCATGAAGTGCATCTTGCGCAGCGCGAAGTAGTGGAACTTGAAGCTCAGTTCGGGTGTGATGTAGCGGTTGCCCGACTGTTCATGCGGCAGGGTGATGTTCAGCCCGACGTTGAGACAGCCTTCGTCGTGTGCACCACGGTTGGCCGCTTCCATGATGCCGGGGCCACCGCCGGTGCAGATGAAAAGCTGGTCTTCGCGTGCGCAGTGCTTGCTGTAGCGGGCCGCGATGCGGGCAAATTCACGCGCCTTGTCGTAGTAGTGCGCGTTGCGCAGCAAGGTCTTGGCGCGAGCGATCGCACGGGCGTCGCCGCTGGCCTGTGCCTCGGCCAGGTGCTCGCGCGCCAGCGCCGGCTCGCGCAGGCGTGCGCTGCCATACACCACGACCGTGTTGTCGATCCCCTGCTCGCTCTGGGCCAGATCGGGCTTGAGCAGCTCCAGCTGGAAGCGGATGCCGCGCGTCTCGCGGCGCAGCAGGAACTCGGGGTCGGCGAAGGCCAGGCGGTAGGCGTCGGCCTGCAGGGCATTGCCGTTGCTGGAATGTGCCTGCAATTCGGCCCACGCGTCGGCCAGCCGCTGTTCGCTCAGTTGCTGGGTGGTTTCCATGAACGTGTGTCCTTTCTTTGCCTGTCGTGTGGTGAGTTCATCGCCGGGGTCCTGATGCCGGCCGGCTGGGCGAGCGATTTCAGGCCTCCCAAAACAAAGAGGCTCCTGTAGGAGCCTCTTGCTGTGTGGGGACGGATCAGACCCGCTTGCGGTACTCGCCGGTGCGCGTGTCGATTTCGATCCGGTCGCCTTGCGACACGAACAGCGGCACTGCCACTTCGAAACCGGTGGCGATCTTGGCGGGCTTGAGCACCTTGCCCGAAGTATCCCCCTTGACGGCGGGTTCGGTCCAGGTGATTTCACGTTCGACCGACGTGGGCAGCTCGACCGAGATGGCCTTGCCTTCGTAGAACACCACTTCCACGGCCATGCCGTCTTCCAGGTAGTGCAGGGCGTCGCCCATGTTTTCGGCCTCGACCTCGTACTGGTTGTATTCCGCGTCCATGAAGACATACATGGGATCGGCGAAATAGGAGTAGGTGCACTCCTTGTGGTCGAGGACGATGTTGTCGATCTTGTCGTCGGCCTTGAAGACGACTTCGGTGCCGATGTTGCCCAGCAGGCCCTTGAGCTTCATGCGGACGGTGGCGGCGCCGCGGCCGCCGCGGGCGTATTCGGTCTTCAGGACGATCATCGGGTCCTTGCCGTGCATGATCACGTTGCCGGCGCGGATTTCTTGAGCGATTTTCATGGGTCTTCCAACGGTTGGGCCGCGTGTGCGCAGATGGAGGGCGTTGCCCCGGGAAGGGAGCAGCGTGGCGCAGTGTGGGCGATCTGTGCGGCGAGGCAGACGACACACGCTTGCGGCCGGCATCGACGGGCGTCAGGCCCGACAACCGATGCGGATATACGCAAAACCTTGGATTTTAGCGCCTTTCCCTCACGAATTCCAGCAACTGTCTCACCAGGTCGGGCTGAGCCAGAAGACGCGCGCGTGCCGCCTGCGCGCAGGCCCGCCAGGTGGCCACCACGTCCCAGCCAGGCCAGCCCGGGTGCCCGGTGGCGATGTCGTTCCACCAGTGGTGGAAGGCGCGCAGCGAGGGCGGGGCGTCCAGCCAGTCGAGGAAGGCGTCGAGCTTGGCGTGGTGCGCGTTGTCGTGCTGTGGGTAGATGTGCCAGACGAAGGGCTTGCCGGCCCACAGCGCGCGCACCAGCGAGTCCTCGCCGCGCACGAAGTTGAGGTCGCAGGACCACAGCAGGTGATCGAAATCAAACTGGGTCAGGTGCGGCAGGGTGTGCAGCCGGGCATGGGGCGGCCGGGGTGCATCGGCGGGCCAGACCGTGGCGACGGCATCGGCGGTGCGCCCGGCCGCGACCAGCCAGTCCACCGGGTGGCTGGCCGTGCCGGCGCCGGCGAGCAAGTCACGTAGCGGGCGTGGCTCATAGCAGAACAGGCTGATGCGGTGGCGTCCGGCATCGCCGGCCGGCAGACGGCGTGATGAGAGCCAGCGGCCGGCGTCGAAGGCTGCCTGGCGCGCCGGCAATCCGGGCTCGCGCAGCAGGCCGCCGGTGGCCGGCGTGAAGCCGGGGTAGAAGAACCACTTGGTCAGACCCTTCAGGGGGCCCGACATCACCGGCGAAGGCAGGCGGTGGCAGCGCTCCACATAGGCCTCGGCGCTCATGTATTCGAG
Source organism: Hydrogenophaga sp. (assembly GCF_028698005.1). Taxonomy (GTDB): domain Bacteria; phylum Pseudomonadota; class Gammaproteobacteria; order Burkholderiales; family Burkholderiaceae_C; genus Hydrogenophaga. The sequence goes on along the minus strand of NZ_JAQVEJ010000005.1, from coordinate 5,680 downwards.
GTTGAGCCAGACCGGTGGCGTCGCGCCGGCCGCCAGGCGCCGGGCCAGCGTTTCGATGCACTCGGGTGCCGGATCGCAGCCGAAGGCCTCGATCCAGACGTCGGCCGGGGGCAGGGCGTCCACCAGCCCCGCGGGCAGCGGGTCGGTCCACCGGATGACCTGAACACCCGGCCAGCGGCCCTGCAGCGCGCCGGGTGCCATCCAGTCCAGATCGTCGGGCAGGTCGATCCACAGGCGCACGTCTTCGCCGCGCGCGGCCAGGTCGGCGCACAGGCGCCAGCAGACGCCGGTGTCGCCCAGGTTGTCGATGACGCGGCAAAAGATGTCCCATCGCATGGGGCGATTGTCCACGCCGCGCCAGGGGCAGCGCAGCCATCGGCGAAGCGCCACAATACGGACCCATGGCCGAGGTCCATTCCGAACAGTTGCTCAGCGAGGTCGCGGCCCTGCCCGCGTTGCCCGGGGTCTATCGCTACTTCGACGCCCAGGGGCAGTTGCTGTACGTGGGCAAGGCGCGCAACCTGAAAAAGCGTGTCAGCAGCTATTTCCAGAAGAGCCACGACGGCACGCGCATCGGCCAGATGGTCAGCCGCATCGCGCGCATGGAAACGACGGTGGTCCGGTCCGAGGCCGAGGCGCTGCTGCTCGAGAACAACCTCATCAAGACCCTGCAGCCGCGCTACAACATCCTGTTCCGCGACGACAAGAGCTACCCGTACCTCAAGATCACGGGCACGCGCGAGACCTGGCGCACCGCGGGGCCTGGGGCGGCGCCCGCGATCCTGTTTCCGCGCATGGCCTACTACCGGGGCGTGGTGGACCGGCGGCACAGTTACTACGGCCCCTACCCGAGCGCCTGGGCGGTCAAGGAGGCGATCACGCTGCTGCAGAAGGTGTTCCGCCTGCGCACCTGCGAGGACACGGTGTTTGCCAACCGCACGCGGCCCTGCTTGCTGTACCAGATCAAGCGCTGCAGCGGCCCCTGTGTGGATCTCATCAGCGTCGAGGACTACGGGCGTGACGTGGCCGCGGCCGAGCAGTTCCTGCGCGGCGAGACGCAGGCCGTGCTGGACGAGCTGCAGGCGCGCATGATGGCGCACGCCGAGAAGCTCGAATTCGAGCAGGCGGCCGAGATCCGCAACCAGATGTCGGCGCTCTCGCGCGTGCTGCACCAGCAGGCGATGGACACCGCCAGCGACCGCGACGTCGACATCCTGGCGGTGCGCGTGCAGGGCGGCCGTGCCTGCGTCAATCTGGCCATGGTGCGCGGCGGGCGCCACCTGGGCGACCGGCCGTACTTCCCGTCCCACGTGGACGACGCGACCCAGATCGCCGCCGACCTGGAGGCCGGGAGCCCGTCCGCGCAGGCGCCCGATCCGCTCGAGCAGGTGCACGTGCGCGTGCTCGAGGCCTTCATCGCGCAGCACTACCTGGGTGCGGCGCTGCCGCACACGCTGGTGACGAGCCACCCGGTTGGCAAGGACCTGATCGAGGCACTGAGCGCGCAGGCCGGCGTGCGGGTGCACGCCGTGCACCAGCCGCGCGAGCACCGGCGTGCCTGGCTGGAGATGGCCGAGAAGAACGCCGAGATCGCGCTGGCGCGCCTGCTGGCCGAGGAGGGCTCGCAGCAGGCCCGCACGCGGGCACTGGCCGAGGCGCTGGGCCTGCCCGACGACAACCTTGACGAGCTGCGCATCGAGTGCTTCGACATCTCGCACACCGCGGGCGAATCCACCCAGGCCTCGTGCGTGGTGTTCGAGAACCACAAGATGCAGAACAGCCAGTACCGGCGCTACAACATCGTGGGCATCACCCCTGGCGACGACTATGCCGCCATGCGCCAGGTGCTGTTGCGCCGCTACGGGCGCATCGCCGAGGCGCTGCGGGCCGAGCAGGGCGGCGAAGCCCCGCCCGCATCCGGTGCCGGCGACGACACCCCCGTGGAGGTGCAGGCCGACGGCGCCGGCGCGCAGCCGCCGCGCGGACCGCGCATGCCCGACCTGGTGCTGATCGATGGCGGCAAGGGCCAGGTGGGCGTGGCGCGCGAGGTGTTCCAGCAGTTGGGGTTGGATCTGTCGCTGATCGTTGGCGTGGAAAAGGGCGAGGGCCGCAAGGTCGGCCTGGAAGAACTGGTGTTTGCCGACGGCCGGCCCAAGGTCTGGCTCGGACACGACTCGGCCGCGCTGATGCTGGTGGCGCAGATCCGCGACGAGGCCCACCGCTTTGCCATCACCGGCATGCGCGCGCAACGTGCGCGGGTGCGCACCGGTGGCAGCAAGCTGGAAGACATCCCGGGCGTCGGCCCCAAGAAGCGGGCGCGCCTGCTGCAGCGCTTTGGTGGCGTTCGCGGTGTGGCAGCCGCCAGCGTCGAAGACCTGAGTTCGGTGGATGGCATCTCGCCGGAGCTGGCCGACACCATCTACCGGGCGCTGCGCTAGCGCCTGTCCTCCTCCATAATCGCGCCATGTTCTTCAACCTTCCCACCCTGCTGACCTGGGCGCGCATCGCCGCCATCCCCCTGATCGTCGGGGTGTTCTATTGGGAAGGTGTGCCCGCCGCGCAACAGAATCTCGTGGCCACGGTGCTGTTCATCGTGTTCGCGGCCACCGACTGGGCCGACGGTTACCTCGCCCGCCGGCTGGGGCAGACGTCCGCCTTCGGGGCCTTTCTCGATCCGGTGGCCGACAAGTTCCTCGTTTGCGCCAGCCTCCTGGTGCTCGTGCATCTGGACCGCGCCAACGTGTTTGTGGCGCTCATCATCATCGGCCGCGAGATCGCCATCTCGGCATTGCGCGAGTGGATGGCCATGATCGGTGCCAACAAGAGCGTGGCGGTGCACATGGTGGGCAAGCTCAAGACCGCGGTGCAGATGACGGCCATTCCCTTCCTGCTCTACCACGGCATGCTGTTCGGCGTGATCGACACGCATCTGTGGGGCACCTGGCTGATCTGGGCCTCGGCGGTGCTGACCATCTGGTCGATGGCGTACTATCTGCGCAAGGCCCTGCCTGAAATCCGTGCGAGCGCGCGCTGAGCCCTGACACCGGAGCATGAGCCGCGCCGACACACGCGCCGATGGCGCCAGCCCCTGGATCCGGGCCATGCCCTGGGTGTTCGTGCTGATCTGGAGCACCGGCTTCATCGTGGCGCGCTACGGCATGCCGCACTCGCCGCCGATGACGTTCCTGGCGGTGCGCTACGCGCTGTCGATCCTGTGCTTTCTGCCCTGGATCGCGCTGGCGGGTGTGCGCTGGCCGGCAAGCCGGCGGCAGGTGCTGCATCTGGCGGTGACGGGTGCGCTGATGCACGCGGGCTACCTGGGGGGCGTGTGGGCCGCGGTCAAGGCCGGCATGGGTTCGGGCCTGTCCGCGCTGATCGTGGGCATCCAGCCGGTGCTCACCGCGATCTGGCTGTCCGGCGTCAGTGGCCATCACGTCTCGCGCAAGCAATGGCTGGGCCTGCTACTGGGGTTCGCCGGCCTCGTGCTGGTGGTGTCCAACAAATTCGGCGCCGGCGGGCCGGGCGACCAGGCCAACTGGCTCAACCTGTCCTATGCGCTGGTCGCGCTGCTGTCGATCACGGCCGGCACGCTCTACCAGAAGCGCTTCGTGCAGCCCTGTGACGTGCGCACCGCCAACACGGTGCAATTGCTGGCCGCACTGGTCGTGACGCTGCCGCTGGCCCTGCTGGAGACCGAGGCCATGCGCTGGAACGGCGAACTGGCCGGTGCCATGGCCTGGTCGGTCCTGGGGCTGACGCTGGGCGGCAGCTCGCTGCTGTACCTGCTGATCCAGCGCGGCGCGGCCGCCTCGGTCAGCAGCCTCATGTACCTGGTGCCGCCCTGCACGGCGCTGGTCGCCTGGGTGCTGTTCGGCGAGCCCGTCACACTGGCCACCATCGCAGGTATCGCGCTCACGGCCTTTGGCGTCAGCCTCGTGGTACGGGTCCCGCGGCCCACCTGACGCCAGCACCGCCATTCTTTTTTTCCCCACACTCCAACAAGCACAAGGAACACCGATGAGCTCCACCCATCGCATAGCCGTCATCGCTGGCGACGGCATTGGCAAGGAAGTCATGCCCGAAGGCCTGCGCGTGCTCGAAGCCGCCGCATCGCGTTTCGGCATCAACCTGCAGTTCGACCACTTCGATTTCTCCAGTTGGGACTACTACGAGAAGCACGGCAAGATGCTGCCGGACAACTGGAAGGAGCAGATCGGTGGCCACGACGCGATCTACTTCGGTGCCGTGGGCTGGCCGGAAAAGATTCCCGACCATGTGTCGCTCTGGGGTTCGCTGCTGCTGTTCCGCCGCGAGTTCGACCAGTACATCAACCTGCGGCCCGCACGCCTGATGCCCGGTGTGATCGCGCCGGTGGTGCGGCGCGACGGCAGCCCGCGCCAGCCCGGCGAAATCGACATGCTGATCGTGCGCGAGAATACCGAGGGCGAATATTCGAGCGTCGGCGGGCGCATGTTCGAAGGCACGCCGCGCGAGATCGTCTTGCAGGAGACCGTGATGTCGCGTCACGGCGTCGACCGCGTGCTGAAATTCGCGTTCGAGCTGGCGCAGACACGGCCGAAAAAGCACCTGACCAGTGCCACGAAGAGCAACGGCATCGCCATCACCATGCCCTACTGGGACGAGCGCGTGGCCGAGATGGCGAAGGCCTATCCGGAGATCAAGGTGGACAAGTTCCACATCGACATCCTGACCGCGCACTTCGTGCAGCGTCCGGACCATTTCGACGTGGTGGTCGCGTCCAACCTGTTCGGCGACATCCTCTCCGACCTCGGCCCCGCCTGCACGGGCACGATCGGCATCGCGCCCAGCGCCAATCTCAACCCCACGCGCGAGCACCCCTCGCTGTTCGAGCCGGTGCACGGCTCGGCGCCCGACATTGCGGGGCAGGGCATTGCCAACCCGATCGGGCAGATCTGGTGCGGCGCCATGATGCTCGACTACCTGGGCTACCGTGCGGCGCACGATGCGATCCTGGGCGCCATCGAAGCCGTGCTCGACCCGGCCAGCGGCGCACCCCGCACGCGCGACCTGGGTGGCATGGCCACGACCTCGGACCTCGGCCGTGCCGTGGCCGCCGTGGTCGCGCGAGCCTGACGACGTGCTGACATGACGCGAAGCTGACGGCCAGGCGTTGCGTTTGTGGGAAGCGGGCGCGGGAAAGCGACTAGAATCTCGCCTCCCGTTCCAGATTGGGCGCCGTATCGGGCAGGCGAGTATTGACAGTCTTGCAAGGGCGTGGGTCTAATCAAAAGGCGCCCGGCGTTTACTTGGATGGTATGCCGGGCGAGTCATGTGATCGACGGTCAAGCCAAGGTGGGCATGCGTTTGTGTGTCTGTGGATCGACCATGATCCTGCCGGTATTCAACACTTCAAGAGGGGCTTTTTGTGAACAAAACAGAACTCGTCGAACACATTGCCAAACAAGCCGATATCTCCAAAGCGGCCGCCACCCGCGCGCTGGATTCGACCATCACCGCCATCCGTACCACGCTCAAGAAAGGCGGCACCGTGTCGCTGGTTGGCTTCGGGTCCTTCTCGGTGACCAAGCGCCCGGCACGCAAAGGTCGCAACCCGCGCACGGGTGCTGAAATCAAGATCAAATCTGCCAAGGTGCCCAAGTTCCGCCCGGGCAAGGCACTCAAGGACGCGCTGAACTGA
>NZ_JAQVEJ010000266.1 GCF_028698005.1 Hydrogenophaga sp. | reverse complement strand
GGCGGAGGCAGGATCAGGCGTTGAGTTGCGCCAGCCGCTCGGGCGTGCCCACGTCGGTCCAGCCGCCGGCATACAGCTCGGCGCTGATGCGGCCGGCGTCCATGGCGTGGCGCAGCAGCGTCGCCAGCGGCGAGGCCGTGCCCTGGGGGTTGCCGGGCAGGATGGTGCACCAGGGCGGCTCGAACAGGGCGCGCCGGTACAGCGCGATGGTGCTGAAGGTCCAGCGCTCGCCGGCCGCGGTGTTGAGCGCCAGCCCCTCGGGTGAGAGCCCGAAGTCGCCCAGGGGGTTGTGCGGCGGGTTCGGCACCAGCCACAGGTGGGCCAGCCGGTCGCTGGCCAGAAAGCGTGCCTCGGCCTCGGCGGTGAAATCGAACTCCGGCGCGAACACGTCCCCGGCCAGCACCCAGAAGGCCTCGCCCAGCAGGGGCAAGGCGCGCGCAATGCCGCCGGCCGTCTCCAGGGCATAGCCGAAATCCTGCGCCTCGTGCGAGTACTGCACATCGGTGCCCGGCACCTGGGCGGCCCAGGGCTGCAAGGCGGCGGGGATCTGCTCGCCCAGCCAGGCGGTGTTGACGACGAAGCGCCGGTGGCCGCTGGCGCGCAATGCGTCCAGAGGCCAGAGCATGAGCGGTTTGCCGCGCACCGGCAGCAGCGGCTTGGGGGTTCGGTCGGTCAGCGGGCGCATCCGTTCGCCACGACCGGCGGCCAGCACCATGGCGGGCAGACGGGGGGGGAGCGGTGTCGGAAGGGCCATGGGTGCGCGCATCTGTGTGAGTGCCCCATTATTCCCCAGGGCAGCCGCAAAACCCCCTGTTCGCCCCCGCCCGATAAAATCACGGGTTTGGCGCCCTAGCCGCCACCATCCTCAACTGCCTTCGCCCATGTCCGACGCCCTCTCCCCCGCTCCCGCTCCGGCCTCCGCTGCCGTCACGCCCCAGGTCCAGGCCAACGCCATCCGCGCCCTGGCCATGGACGCCGTGCAGGCCGCCAACTCGGGTCACCCCGGCGCGCCCATGGGCATGGCCGATATGGCCGTCGCGCTGTGGGGGCGCCACCTGCGCCACAACCCGGCCAACCCGCAATGGGCCGACCGCGACCGTTTCGTGCTCTCCAACGGCCACGGCTCGATGCTGCTGTACGCGCTGCTGCACCTGACGGGCTACAAGCTGCCGATCGAAGAGCTGAAGAACTTCCGCCAGCTCGGCAGCAAGACCGCCGGCCATCCCGAGGTCGGCCACACCCCCGGCGTGGAAACCACCACCGGCCCGCTGGGTCAGGGCATCACCAATGCCGTGGGCATGGCGCTGGCCGAAAAGCTGCTGGCGGCCGAGTTCAACCGCGAAGGCCACGCCATCGTCGACCACCACACCTACGTGTTCCTGGGTGATGGTTGCCTGATGGAAGGCATCAGCCACGAGGCCGTGGCCCTGGCTGGCGCCTGGAAGCTGGGCAAGCTGATCGCGCTGTACGACGACAACGGCATCTCCATCGACGGCCAGGTCGCGCCCTGGTTCATCGACGATACGCCCCGGCGTTTCGAGGCCTGCGGCTGGAACGTGATCCGTGGCGTCGATGGCCACGACGTGGATGCGGTGGACGCCGCGATCGCCGCCGCGAAGACCAGCGCCGACAAGCCCACGCTGATCTGCTGCAAGACCAGCATCGGCAAGGGCAGCCCGAACCGCGCCAACACCGCCAAGGCCCACGGCGAGCCGCTGGGCGCTGAAGAAATCCGGCTCACGCGCGAGGCGCTGGGCTGGACGCACGAGCCCTTCCAGATTCCCAAGGATGTTTACGCCGCCTGGGATGCCAAGGCCGCCGGCAAGGCTGCGGAGGCTGCCTGGAACGACAGGTTCAAGGCCTACAAGGCCGCCTTCCCGGCGCTGGCCAAGGAGTTCGTCCGTCGCACCAAGGGCGATCTGCCGCGCCACTTCGCGCAGGTGGCCGTGGACGCCGCCGTGTCGGCCCACACCAAGGCCGAGACCGTGGCCAGCCGCAAGGCCAGCCAGATCGCCCTGGAAGCCTTCACCGCCGCGTTGCCCGAGCTGCTCGGCGGCTCGGCCGACCTGACCGGCTCCAACCTCACCAACACCAAGTCCACCCCGGCTTTCCGTGTGGACGGCCACGGAGATGTGGTCAAAACCGAAGACGGCCAGGTGGGCCGCCACATCAACTACGGCGTGCGCGAGTTCGGCATGGCCGCGATCATGAACGGTGTGGCGCTGCACGGCGGCTTCATTCCCTACGGCGGCACCTTCCTGACATTCAGCGACTACAGCCGCAACGCCATCCGCATGGCGGCGCTGATGAAGCAGCGCGTGATCCACGTCTTCACGCACGACTCCATCGGCCTGGGCGAAGACGGCCCGACGCACCAGTCGATCGAGCACGTTGCCAGCCTGCGCCTGATCCCCAACCTGGACGTCTGGCGTCCGGCCGACACCGCCGAGACCGCCGTCGCTTGGGCCGTCGCGCTGCAGAACACCGGTCGCCCGACGGCGCTGTGCCTGTCGCGCCAGAACCTGCCCTACCTGCCCAAGGCCGGCCTGGAGGACATCAGCAAGGGCGCCTACGTGCTGGCCGAACCCAGTGAGGTGGGCCTGAAGAAAAAGGCCCAGGCCGTCATCGTCGCCACCGGCTCCGAGGTGCAGCTCGCGCTCAAGGC
>NZ_JAQVEJ010000087.1:4546-11502 GCF_028698005.1 Hydrogenophaga sp. | reverse complement strand
TCAACGACATCGGCCTGATGGAAGACCGCGCCACGCTGCGCATCTCCAGCCAGCACGTGGCCAACTGGCTGCACCACGGCATCGTCACCGAGCAGCAGGTGCGTGACACCTTCGAGCGCATGGCCGCCAAGGTGGACCGCCAGAACGCCGGCGACCCGAACTACCGCCCCATGGCCGGCAACGTCAAGACCAGCAAAGCCTACCAGGCCGCGCTGGACCTGGTGTTCAAGGGCAAGGCGCAGCCCAGCGGCTACACCGAACCCCTGCTGCACGCCTGGCGCCTGAAGGTCAAGGCCGAAGCCTGACGCACAATCGGGTCAGAACCCAGGGAGCGCCCTGCCCGGCGCTCCCTTTTCTTTTTCTATTCCCGGCCCGGACACCGCCCATGACCCTGCAGTACCTGATCTTCGATGCCAGCGACGACGGCGAGGGCCTTGGCAGCTGGGAAGCCGTCGCCAGCGTGCGCGCCGCCGACGTGCCGCGGGTGCGGGCCGAAATCGACGTCCTGTTCGCCGCCGCCGAGGCCGACAGTCCCGGACCGCGCGGCCCGCTGGACGGACACGGCGTCTGGGACATCGACGTCGAGCAGCACGAGGACGGCGGCTGGCAGACCCTGACCGTCACCCTCATCGGCCCCTGGGCATGGGGCGAGTCGCTGCTGGCCCGGCTGGCGGACTGAGCGCCGGCAGCGCGATGGCCAGTGCTTCAGCGCACCCGCTGCACGTCCAGCGACGACACGGGCGAGGCGCGGTTGCCCCAGGACTGGCGCACGTAGGTGGCCACGGCCGCGATCTCGGCATCCGACAGCAGGGGTCGGAACGGTGGCATGCCGTAGGGCTGTGGATGCGCCGCCGTCGATGGCGGGAAGCCTCCGCTCAGGATCGCCTGCAGGGTGTTCACGGGTGAGGTCATGCCCACCGCGCGGTTGCCGGCCAGCGGCAGGTAGGCGTCCGGCGCGCCCTGGCCCTGCGCCCCGTGGCAGTCAGCGCAGTGCTGTTCGTACAGGCGACCACCCAGCGCCATCTGGTCCACGTCGGCCGGCCGGAAGCCGGGCCGGGCCGCCGGTTTCACGGGCAGGGCCTGCAGGTAGGCGGCCATCGCGCGCAGATCCTCCTCGGCCAGATGCGAGGTGCCATGGAACACCGCCTCGGCCATCGGCCCCATGACCGTGGCGCCCTCGACGCTGCCGTCGCGCAGCAGGGCCACGACGCGTTCGGCGGGCCACTCCTGCAGCCCGGCCTCGGCCGGGTCCAGCAGCGACGGCGCGTACCAGCGGCCGTCGGGCATCAGGCCACCGGCCCACATCGACGCCGTGCCGCCCAGCGCATCGCGTCCACTGTGGCAGGCGGCGCAGTGGGCCACGCCCTCCACCAGATAGGCGCCGCGGTTCCACTCGGCGTCGCGCGAGGCGTCCACGACCTGGCGGCCGGGCTCGAAGTTCAGCAGGCGCCAGACCGCCAGCGCGGCCTGCGTGCCATACGGAAAGCGCAGGGTGTGCGGCTCGACGGCGCGCTGCACCGGCGGCAGGCTGCGCAGATAGGCAAACAGCGCGTCCGCGTCCTCGTCCGTCAGCCGCGTGGTGTGGGCGTAGGGGAAGGCCGGGTACAGCAGGCGGCCGTCGCGCGAGAGGCCTTCGTGCAGCGCGCGCCGGAACGCCTCGGCGGACCAGGCACCCAGACCGGTTGCCCGGTCGGGCGTGAGGTTGCCGGCCACCAGGTTGCCGAAGGGCGTGTTCACCACGTGACCACCCGCGTAGGGCTCGCCACCCCGGGCGGTGTGGCAGGCCATGCAGTTGCCGGCCCTGGCCAGGTAGGCACCGCGCGCCACCTGCCCGGCCGACGGGGTCGGCTGCTCGCCCTCCGCCACCGGCGGCAGGGCGGGCGCCATGAGCTGCCGGCCCACGAGCGCCAGCAGCAGCACCACGCAGACGAGGAACACCAGGGCGATGCGGGTCAGGATGCGGCGGCTCATTGCGCACCTCCTCGCCGGGGCGGCTCCAAGCCACACGCCATGGGCATGGCCTGCACCAGGGCCGGCTGCGGATGCGCGTTCGCCGGCACCGGCTGCGCCGCCAGCCAGCCGGCCACCGCCGAGACGTCCTCGGGCGGCAGCATGCGCGCGATGCGGCCCATGCAATCGGGCTCAAAGGCATGGCGCAAGCCGGTTTGCCAGGCTCCCAACTGGCCAATGAGGTAATCGCGCGGCAACCCCAGCAGGCCGGGCACCGCCGGTGCGACGCCGGTCATGGCTGCGCCGTGGCAGGCCGTGCAGGCGGGCAGCCCCCGGGCAGGATCACCGTGGCGCACCAGCGCCTCGCCGCGTGCCAGGGCGGCCGGCGCAGCGGCCGGTGGCGACGGCGGCGGATACGGCAGATCGAGCCCGGCGAAATACCCGGCGATGTCGCGCAGGTAGGCGTCGCTCATGTGGTCCAGCAGGAAGCTCATGCCCGCGTTGTGACGGCGTCCGTCGCGGAAATGCAGCAACTGGTGGTACAGGTAAGCTGCCGGTTTGCCGGCGATGCGCGGGAAATAACCGCTGGCGGTTGCCCGCCCTGCCTGGCCATGGCAGAGTGTGCAGGCCTGCAAGCGCTGCGCCAGGGTGTCGGGAACAGCGGGAGGCAGCGCCGCGGGATCGGCATCGGCCGCCCGGGCGGAGAATGCGGCCAGCAGCGTCAGGCCCAGCGCCAGTCCATGGACGGCGCTTTTCAGGCTTGGTTTCTTGGTCTTCAATGGAGCGAACAACATCTCGGAGGCAGGCCGGTCATGGGCGAACCGGCCCGGCAGCAGCACAAACGTTTGACCATACCATGACGGCCTGTAGCCACCGACCCATGCCCGGAGAGCCCTCATGACCGCATCCGCTCCAAGCGCCGCACCGACACCCGACCCCGCCGTCTGCCCCCTGTGCGGGGGTCCCAACCGCTGCGCCATGGTCATCGAACCAGCCACCGGCAACACCCAGGCAGCCTGCTGGTGCAGGGATGCCGCCATCGACCCCGCCGTGCTGGCGCAAATCCCGCCCACGGCCCGGGGCAAGGCCTGCATTTGCGCGGCCTGCGCTGCAGGCGGCGACAAACCCGGCTAAGCTACAGCGCCCTGACCGCCACCATGAGCCACCCCAGCCCCAACCATTCCCTCGCCAGCCTGCAGGCACGCCATGGCGCACGCTACCGCTGGCTGCTGCTGCTGTCCGTCATGGTGGGCACCATGGCCTCGGTGATGTCCTCGACCATCGTCAACGTGGCCATCCCCGACATGAGCCACCACTTCGCGCTCGGACAGGAGCGCGCACAGTGGGTCACCTCGGGCTTCATGGCGGCCATGACGGTGTCCATGCTCACCACGCCCTGGCTGCTGGCCCGCTTCGGCTACCGCCACACCTACAGCGGCTGCATGTGGCTGCTGCTGGCCGGCGGCATGGTCGGCGGTTTCGCACAGCACTTCCCCCTGGTGCTGCTGGCACGCGTGGCCGAGGGCCTGGCCGCCGGGGTGGTGCAACCGATCCCGGCCATCATCATCCTGCGCGCCTTCGATGTCCGCGAACAGGGTCGTGCCAGCGGCATTTTCGGCACCGGCGTCGTGCTCGCGCCGGCCCTGGGCCCCAGCATCGGCGGCCTGCTGGTGGACGCCTTCGGCTGGCGCTCCATCTTCTTCATGGTGGTGCCCTTCTGTCTGATCTCCCTGTGGCTCGCCCGGCGCTACGTGCCGACCACCGCCCCGGGCGGGGCGGAAGTCGATCCGGACGCCGTGCTGGACTGGCGCGGCCTGCTGCTGGCCTCGGCCGGCACGCTGTGCCTGCTCAATGGCCTGGTCGATCTCAGCCGCGGCAACCAGACCAGTGCCTGGCTGCTGCTGGCAGGTGGTGCCGTGGCGCTGCTCGCGTTCACGGTGCTGCAGCGCCACATGCTGCACCGCTGGCGCCACGCCTCCGGCATCGCGCCGCTGATGAACCTGAGCCTGTTTGCCAACCGCCGCTTTGTCATGGGCTCGATCGTGTCCTTCATCTACGGCACCACGCTGTTCGGCTCGACCTACCTGCTACCGGTCTATATGCAGATGGGCCTGGGCATGTCGGCATCTCTGGTGGGCGTGATCATGCTGCCGGCCGGGCTGGTGCTGGCGGTGGCCATCACCGTGGTGGGCCGCCTGGTCGACCGCCACCAGACCCACCATCTGGTCAGCACGGGCATGGCCCTGCTGGCCGCCTCGTTTGCCCTGATGATGACCGTGAACGGGCACCCGCACACGACCATGGTCGTGCTGCTGGTCGTCTGGGCCAGTCTGGGCCGCATCGGTCTGGGCTTCATCGTCCCCTCGCTCAATGTCGGTGCCATGCGGGGCCTGCATCGCGCCGACATTCCCCAGGGGGCCAGCGTGATCAACTTCCTGCGCATGCTCGGCGGCGCCGCTGGTGTCAGCCTCTGCGGCATCGTTCTCGAATGGCGACTGGCCGTGCATGGCGAGAACCGCCCGGCCGCTTTCGACGACACCTTCCTGTTCCTGGCCGCCGTGTGCGCGCTGGCGCTGCTGGCCGCCTGGCGGCTGCGCGATGCGCCCGCCCAGGGCCGGTAAGCACGGCCCGCGGCACTATACTGGCTGCCTATGTGTCAGTTGCTCGGCCTCAACTGTGCCACCCCCACCGACGCCAACTTCAGTTTCACCGGTTTTCGCCAGCGGGGTGGCAACACCGACCACCATGCGGACGGCTGGGGCATCGCCTTCTTCGAGGGCAAGGGGGTGCGCCTGTTCCTCGACCACGACAGTGCCGCGCATTCGCCCATGGCCGGCTTCCTGGAACGCTACCCGCTCAAGAGCCGGAACATCATCGCGCACGTGCGCAAGGCGACCATCGGCCATGTCGGGCTGGAGAACACCCACCCCTTCACGCGCGAACTCTGGGGCCGGCACTGGGTGTTCGCCCACAACGGCGACCTGAAGGACTACCACCCGCACCTGCACTCGCACTTCCGGCCCATCGGCACCACCGACAGCGAGCGTGCGTTCTGCTGGCTGATGCAGGAGCTGTCCAAGTCGCACGCCGACCTGCCCAGCGTCGGGGAACTGACCCTGACCCTGCGCGAGCTGATGCCCCGGATCAGCCGCTTCGGCACCTTCAACTGCCTGCTGTCCAACGGCGAGGCGCTGTGGGCGCACTGCAGCACCAAGCTGCACTGGCTGGTGCGCCAGCACCCGTTCCGCAGCGCGACGCTCATGGACCAGGACTGGACCGTGGACTTCTCCCAGGTGACGCAGCCCGGCGACCGCGCCGCGATCATCGTCACCACCCCCCTGACCCGCGACGAAGCCTGGACCCCCTTCGCGCCGGGCGAGCTCAAGGTGTTCGTGGACGGTCAGCCCCTCGGGTAATCCCTCGCCTTCTACCGGGCCTCTGGCCCGGTGGCCCGGCAAGGCGGCAGGTATCATGAATGCCCGGCCCGGGCCGGGGCTGGCGCAGCCAGGCACCCCACCGGCCGCTCATCATCCAACGGAGACCGCGACATGCAACGACGTCATCTCATCGCCGGCGGCCTGGCCGCCGCCGCCCTGCCCGGCTTCACCCTGGCACAAGGCATCGAAAAGCCCAAGGTCACCATCGCCGTGGGCGGCAAGAACCTGTTCTACTACCTGCCGCTGACCATCGCCGAACAACTGGGCTACTTCAAGGACGAAGGGCTGGACGTCAACATCGTCGATTTCGCCGGCGGCTCCCGTGCACTGCAGGCCGTGGTGGGCGGCAGCGCCGACGTCGTCTCGGGCGCCTTCGAGCACACCATCAACATGCAGTTCAAGGGCCAGCCGATGCGGGCCTTCGTGCTGCAGGGTGCGGCGCCGCAGATCGTGCTCGGCGTCAATCCCAAGACCATGTCCGGCTTCAAGGGCATCGCCGACCTCAAGGGCAAGAAGATCGGCGTGACGGCGCCGGGCAGCTCGACCAACGTGCTGGTCAACTTCGTGCTCGCCAAGGCGGGCCTCAAGCCCAGCGACGTCAGCATCGTCGGCGTCGGCGCGGCCAACGGTGCCGTGGCCGCGATGCGCGCCGGCCAGATCGACGCGATCAGCAACCTCGATCCGGTGATCACGCTGCTCAACCGCTCGGGCGATCTGAAGATCGTCACCGACACGCGCAAGATGGCCGAGGCCGAGCAGGTGTTCGGGGGGCCCATGCCCGCCGGCTGCCTCTACGCACCGCAGAGCTTCCTGGACAAGAACCCGGCCACGGCCCAGGCCCTGACCAACGCCATCGTGCGCGCCAACAAGTGGATCCAGAAGGCCGGTGGCGGCGACGTCATCAAGGTCGTGCCCGAGAGCTATCTGCTGGGCGACCGCGCCGTCTACATCGACGGTTTCCTGGCCTCCAAGCAGGCGCTGTCGCCCGATGGCAGCTTCCCGGCCCGTGGCGCCGAGACCGCCTTCAAGGCCCTTGCCAGCGTGGACGAGAAGATCGCCGCCGCCAAGCTGGACCTGAACGCGGTCTACACCAACGACTTCGTGCGCAAGGCCAACGCCAAGTACAAATAAGCGACGCTCCCCTGCGGGGACCACGCCTGCGGACCGGCAAGCCGGTTCCGCGGCGTTCACGCCTTTGCGTCATTGGTAAACGGTATTGTCATGAGTCATCCCGCCATTGAGTTGCAGGGCGTTGCCTGCACCTTCGTCAGCAAGGACAACCCGGGCCAGCGCTACACCGCCGTCGACCACGTCAACCTGTCGGTGGGCGCGGGCGAGTTCGTCAGCGTGGTCGGCCCCACCGGCTGCGGCAAGAGCACGCTGCTGAACGTCGCCGCCGGCCTGCTGGAACCGAGCAAGGGCAGCGTGCGCATCTTCGGCGCGCCGCTGGCGGGCATCAACACCCGTGCGGGCTACATGTTCCAGGCCGAGAGCCTGATGCCCTGGCGCACGGCGCTGCAGAACGTGATGGCCGGGCTGCAGTTCCGCGGCGTCCCTGATCGCGAGGCG
>NZ_JAQVEJ010000087.1:0-4446 GCF_028698005.1 Hydrogenophaga sp. | reverse complement strand
GCCGCTGGCGGGCATCAACACCCGTGCGGGCTACATGTTCCAGGCCGAGAGCCTGATGCCCTGGCGCACGGCGCTGCAGAACGTGATGGCCGGGCTGCAGTTCCGCGGCGTCCCTGATCGCGAGGCGCGCGCGCAGGCCGAGGACTGGCTGCGCCGCGTCGGCCTGGGCGGCTTCGGCGACCGTTACCCGCACCAGATGAGCGGCGGCATGCGCAAACGCGCCAGCCTGGCCCAGACCCTGGTGATGGACCCGGACATCATCCTCATGGACGAGCCCTTCTCGGCGTTGGACATCCAGACGCGCCAGTTGATGGAAAACGAGGTGCTCGACCTCTGGCAGGGCGGCGAGCGCCGGGCCGCCCCAAGCTCGACGCGCTCCCCCCTGGGGGGACAGCGCGAAGCGCAAGGGGGCTCGGGCCGGAAGGCCGTGCTGTTCATCACCCACGACCTGGACGAGGCCATCGCCATGAGCGACCGCGTGGTCATCATGAGCGCCGGCCCGGCCTCGCGCCCGATCGGCGAGTTCGCCATCGACATCCCGCGCCCGCGCGACGTGGCGGAGGTCAAGGCCACGCCGCGCTTCCTGGAGTTGCACGCCGCCATCTGGGGCGTGCTGCGCGAGGAAGTCCTCAAGGGCTACCAGCAACAACTCGAAAAAGCCGCCTGAGCCATGTGGAAGCTGATCAAACCCCGTCCGGCCACGCTGCGTCTGTGGCAGCTCGGCCTGCTGGTGCTGATGTTCGTGTTCTGGCACGTGATGACCAAGCCAGGCCTGATCCCGCCGTTCATGTTCGACAACGACCGCCAGGCTGCCTTCTTCTTCGGCGAGCCGGTGCGCATCTTCGAACGCATCTGGGACTGGTTCGTCACCGACGCCGACATCTACATCCACCTGTGGGTGACGCTGGCCGAGACGGTGATGGCCTTTGCCATCGGCGCCGTCGGCGGGCTGGCCTGCGGCCTGTGGCTGGCGCTCTCGCCCATGGCCTCGGCCATCCTGGAGCCGTACATCAAGGCCCTGAACTCGATGCCGCGCATCATCCTGGCGCCGATTTTCGCCGTCTGGTTCGGCCTGGGCATGGGCTCCAAGGTGGCGCTGGGCGTGACCCTGGTGTTCTTCATCGTGTTCTTCAACGTCTATCAGGGCGTCAAGGAGGTCAGCCCCGTGGTGCTGGCCAACGCACGCATGCTCGGCGCCAGCCAGAAGCAATTGCTGCGCCACGTCTATCTGCCCAGCGCCACGAGCTGGGTGTTCAGCTCGCTGCACACCTCGGTGGGCCTGGCCTTCGTGGGTGCCGTCGTGGGCGAGTACCTGGGCTCCTCGCAGGGCGTGGGCTACCTGATCCTGCAGGCCGAGGGCAGCTTCGACATCAACACGGTGATGGCCGGCATCCTGGTGCTGACCACCTTCGCGCTCGTGATCGACGCGCTGGTGGGCGTGATCGAGCGGCGCCTGATGACCTGGCAACCCAAGGCAGGCGAAACGGAGAAGCTGTGAGGCCATGAACGGCTGGATTGCACTGGGCCTGGCCATCGTGGCCGAAGTGGTGGGCACGAGCGCGCTCAAGGCCAGCGAGGGCTTCACGCGGCCCGTGCCCTCGGCCCTGGTGATTGCCGGTTACGCGGTGGCTTTCTACTGCCTGTCGCTGGTGCTGCGCACCATCCCCGTGGGCGTGGCCTACGCCGTCTGGTCGGGCCTGGGCATCGTGCTCATCACGCTGGTGGCCTGGGTGGTGTACGGCCAGGCAATCGACCTGGCCGGCCTCATCGGCATGGCCCTGATCGTGGCCGGCGTGCTGGTGCTCAACCTGTTCTCGCGCACGGCCCCGCACTGACGCAGAAGACGCGCACAGGGCGCGCCGGCGGGGGTCAGAGAACGTTCAGCAGCTTGCTGTGAAACTCTGGCAGACGCTTGTGGCCCGTGCGGCTGCCGAGCATGGCCTCCTCCCAGGACAGGTAGGCCTGCCGCAAGGCGTCGGTACCCTGCGCCAGGGCGATGCCCTCCACCAGCGAGACACGGGTGTGTTGCCCGAAGATGGCGTTGACCGTGTTGATCATGAAATGGCGGGCCATGTCATTCTGCGCCGGCGTGCGCTCGGCAGAGGCCGGCAATCTCGCCAGGAAGGTCGCCCCTTGCCCGGGGGCGCCCGCAGCCGGCGCCGCGCCGGCTTCGGTCTTTTCCCGCTTTTCGCGTGGCCGGGCTTCGATGCAGCCCTTGTCGACCAGCTCTTCCAGGATGGCGTCGATATCGCCCCCCGCCGCGAAGGTGGCCAGATCCTTGCCACAGCGTTGGCCATCCACCAGCACGAGGATGCGCCGCACCAGGGGCGACAAGCCCAGGGATCGGCGCTGGATCTCCTGCTGGCCGGTTTCCGTTTTGGCAAAAGCCGCACTGGTGAAATCGATCGTCGCACTCATGGTCATCCATCCATATTCGGCCAGTCCTCCACCAGCGAACACCTCGCAGGCATTCGTCGAGATGGCTGCCGACCATTGTGCGAATCACCCCCCGCCCGGAAAATCCGGGTTTTCTAGATGACCGGTACCGCTCGTCCCCTCAGGACGACCGTCAGGCGGCGAGCGCCGCCTCCAGCGCGTCGACGAACATGGCGGGCACGTCGAAGCCGGTCTGGTCGGTGATCTCCTGAAAGCACGTCGGGCTGGTGACGTTGATCTCGGTGACCTTGTTGCCGATCATGTCCAGACCCACCAGCAGCAGGCCACGACTGGCCAGCACGGGCGCGATGGCCTCGGCCACGGCGCGGTCGGCGTCCTGCAGCGGCTGGGCCACGCCTTTGCCGCCGGCGGCCAGGTTGCCGCGCACCTCGTTGCCCTGCGGGATGCGCGCCAGCACGTAGGGCGCCACCTGGCCGCCAATGAGCAGCAGCCGCTTGTCACCCAGCGCGATCTCGGGCAGGTAGGCCTGCGCCATGACGCTGGTGGCGCCGCCCTGGTTGAGCGTCTCGATGATGGAGCCCAGGTTCATGCCATCGGCACCGACACGGAAGATGCCCATGCCGCCCATGCCATCCAGTGGCTTGAGGATGATGTCGCGGTGCTCGGCGTGGAAGGCGCGCAGGTCGTTGGCGTTGCGCGTCACCAGCGTGGGCGGCGCGTGGTCGGCGAACTCCATCAGCGCGAGCTTTTCGGGGTGATCGCGCAGCGCGCGCGGACGGTTG
This sequence comes from Hydrogenophaga sp., assembly GCF_028698005.1. Lineage (GTDB taxonomy): Bacteria > Pseudomonadota > Gammaproteobacteria > Burkholderiales > Burkholderiaceae_C > Hydrogenophaga. The sequence continues at coordinate 1,267 of NZ_JAQVEJ010000087.1, read as the reverse complement.
AACACGCGTGCGCCCTCGCGCTCGGCCTGCTCCAGCATGTGCGTCGCGTAGAAGAACTCGCTGTCGAATGGCGGGTCCTTGCGCATGATCACGGCGTCGAACGTGTGCACCGGCTCCAGCGACTCGGACATGACCTTGTACCACTCGTCGGCATGGCCCGTGAGCTGCAGCTGGCGCACCTGCGCGGTCACCGGCTGGCCGCTGCGCCAGCGCATGAAGCGCGGCTCGGTGCTGGCCACGCGATGGCCGCGCTTTTGCAGCTCGCGCATCATGGCGAAGGTGGTGTCCTTGTAGATCTTGAAGGACTCGATCGGGTCGGCGACAAAAAGAATGTTCATGGGTGCTTGGACTTGGCAGTCCCGTACTGTTGCACAAACAGCGCCAGGGCGCCGGCGACGACGCCCCAGAAGGCGGAGCCGATACCGGCGACGACAACGCCGCTGAGGGTGACGAGAAAGGTGATGAGCGCGGCCTCGCGGTGGCCGTCGTCCTTGAGCGCGGCGTGCAGGCCGCCACCGATGCTGCCCAGCAGCGCCAGCCCGGCAATGGCCGCCACCAGTTCCCTGGGAAAGGCCAGCAGCACGCCCGTGACGGCCGCGCCCACCAGGCCGATGGCGACGTACAGGGCGCCGCAGACCACGGCGGCGGAATAGCGCTTGTCCTTGTCCGGATGGGCCTCCTCGCCCATGCAGATGGCGGCGGTGATGGCGCTCAGATTGAGCGCGTAGCCGCCGAAGGGCGCCAGCAGCAGCGTGGCCACGCCGGTTGTCGTGATGATGCGCGAGATCGGCATGCGGTAGCCCGCTGCCCGGATGGCCGCCACACCCGGCAGGTTCTGCGAGGCCATGGTCACCACGAACAGCGGCAGCGCGAGGCTGACGAACGCACCGAAGCTGAAGACCGGCGCCGTGAACACCGGGCGCGCCCATTCGAGCGTGAGCGCCTCGGTGTGCAGTTGCCCGCGCGCCAGCACATACACCACCGCCGCGCCCAGCGTCAGCGGCACCGCATAGCGCGGCGCCATGCGCCGCCCGAGCAGATAGGCCAGCAGCATGACCAGCACCAGCGGCAGTGCCGTCTGCGCCGCGGCAAAGGCCTGCAGCCCGAAGCGCGCCAGCACCCCGGCCAGCAGCGCCGAGGCGATGGCCATTGGGATGCGGTTCATGATGCGCTCGAACCAGCCGGTCGCACCCGAGAGGATGATCAGCACCGCGCAGGCCATGAAGGCCCCCACCGCCTCGCCCATGCCGAAGCCCCCCGCCAGCCC
>NZ_JAQVEJ010000265.1 GCF_028698005.1 Hydrogenophaga sp. | reverse complement strand
GCGGCTGGTGCCCTCGGCCTGCAGCCGGTGCAGGGCTTCGAGCACGGGCTTGAACGGGCCACTGCCCAGCGGCTGTGAGGCGTTGTCGGCCTCGTGCGCCTGGAAGGCCGACAAGCCCTGCGACTGGTAGACGCGCTCGGCCTCGTCCGAGAACAGCACCGCGTCGCCGTCGAAGGCGATGCGCACCTCGTGCGGGTGCGCGTCGCTGGCGCGCACCGACTGCGGGTACACCTGCGCGGCCGGCACGCCGGCGTCGAGCGCGGCGCGCACGTCGGCCAGGTGCGCCGAGAGGAACAGGTTGGCGCGCAGCGGCCGCAGGTAGCGCCACGGCGGCTGCCCGCGCGTGAAGCTGCCGCGCTGGATCGGCAGGCCGTAGTGCTGCGCCGAGCGGAACACCCGCATGCCCGAGACCGGGTCGTTGCGCGAGAGGATCACCACCTCCACCCGCTGCGCGTCCTCGTCGTTGAAGGCCAGCAGCTTGTGTACCAGCGAGAACGCCACGCCCGGCGGCGCGGGCTGGTTCAGCCGTTCCAGTTGCAGTTTCATGTAGGCGCGGTCGTCGCCCTTCTCGAACTCGCGGTTCTCTTCCTCGAAGTCGAACAGCGCGCGCGAGGAAATCGCCACCACCAGCTTCCCATCCAGTGTCACCGCCATGGATCACCTTCCTAGGTCACGAGCTGGTTGAGCTGCATGATCGGCAGCAGCACCGCCAGCACGATGAGCATCACGACGATGCCCATGCCCACGATGAGCAGGGGCTCCAGGAGCGTGGCCAGGTGCATCGCCCGCCGCTGCACCTCGGCCGAGAGCTGCGCCGCCGCGCGCTGCAGCATGGTGGGCAACTGCCCGGTCTGCTCGCCCAGCCGCGCGAACATCGCCACCAGCGGCGGAAAGCGCCGCTTGCTGCCGATGGCCGCGGCCAGCGGCGCGCCCTCGCGCACCAGCACCAGCGCGTCCAGGGCGTCGGCCTGCATGGCCTTGTTCGACAGGGTGTCGGCCGCCGTCTGCAAGGCGCGCAGGATGGGCACGCCCGCGCCGGCGAGCATGGCCAGCGTGCCGCAGAAGCGCGCGGCGTTGTAGCCGCGGGACAGCCGCCCGACCAGCGGCAGGCGCAGCCAGGCTGCATCCATCTCCAGTCGCAGCGGGGGCTGCCGCCGCACCAGCCACAGCGCGCCCGTGCACAGCAGCAGCGCGGCCAGCATCCACCAGCCGTACGCGCGCACGGCTTCGCTCACCCCCAGCATCAGCCGCGTGAGCAGGGGCAGTGCGCGCTGGCTGCCTGCGAACACGCCGGCCACCTGCGGGACCACGTAGGTGACGAGGAACACCACGATCGCCAGCGCGATCACGCTCACGATGGCCGGGTACAGCGCGGCGGCCGTGACCTTGTTGCGCAGCGCCTCGCGCGATTCCATGTCGTCCGCCAGGCTCTCCAGCACGGCGCCAAGCTGCCCGCTCTGTTCGCCGGCGCCGATGACGGCGGTGTAGGTGGGCGAAAAATCCCTTGGATACTGCCCCAGGGCGCGAGCGAAGCTGGCGCCGGCGTTGACCTCGGCACGCAGCGAGGCCACCAGCCGCTGCTGCGCGGGATCTTCCGCTTCCTCGGCCAGCGCCGCCAGTGCGCGCTCCAGCGGCAGGCCTGCCGACACCAGCCCGGCCAGCTGGCGTGTCCAGATCGTCAGCGCCGTGGCGTTGAACGCACCGCCGCCCCACAGGGTCAGGTTCCAGCCCTGGCCACCCCGGGCGGCCGCCGTGGCCGCCGGTTCGACCGACAACGGGATCAGCGCGCGCTCGCGCAGCATGCCGCGCGCGGCGCGCACGGTGTCGGCGTCGATCACGCCCTTGTGCGTCGTTCCCTGCGCGTCCAGCGCCTCGAATGCGTAGGCCGGCATCTCAGTGATCCATGGCGCTGCGCGCCATCCACATCGCATGAAACAGGGTCACAGCCCCCGGCGCACCACGGAACCGGCTGGGCCGGGCCGTTGGTGCGGTCCCCCTCCGGCCGACGGCCAGAGAGGAGGAAGACGCGAAGCGGCGCAGGGGGTGCCTCATGTCAGTCCCGTGTCGCGCTCAGCACTTCTTCCAGCGAGGTGATGCCCGCCTCGACCAGGCGCTGGCCGTCGGCGCGCATGGGCTGCATGCCGTTGGCCATCGCCGCGGCCGCGATCTCGGCCTCGGACGCCCGGTTGTGCACCAGTGCACGGATGTTGTCGTCGGCCACCAGCAGTTCGTAGATGCCCGTGCGGCCCCGGTAGCCGGTGCGGCTGCAGTGCTCGCAGCCGACCGGATGCCAGCGGCCCTCGCCATCCGGGCGCCGGCAGTCCGGGCACAGGCGCCGCACCAGCCGCTGGGCCAGCACGCCCAGCAGCGAGCTCGACAGCAGGAAGGGCTCGACACCCATGTCGGTCAGGCGCGTCACGGCGCTGGGCGCGTCGTTGGTGTGCAGCGTGGCCAGCACCAGGTGGCCGGTGAGCGAGGCCTGGATGGCGATCTGCGCGGTCTCGAAGTCGCGGATTTCGCCGATCATGATGACATCCGGGTCCTGGCGCAGCAGGGCGCGCAGGGCCCGCGCGAAGCTCAGGTCGATCTTCGCATTGACCTGCGTCTGCCCGATGCCCGCCAGCTCGTACTCGATCGGGTCTTCCACCGTCATGATGTTCAGCTGCGCGGCATCGAGCTGCTGCAGCGCGGCGTACAACGTGGTGGTCTTGCCCGAGCCGG
>NZ_JAQVEJ010000264.1 GCF_028698005.1 Hydrogenophaga sp. | reverse complement strand
GTGTCAACCTAATCTAGGACGGGTCAGAATAAGCGGTAAACCTGTCGGCTCGACCCCAACTCCTCGTCAAGGCTTTGCAGTTAGGTGTTGTCCTGCAGGGCACGCGAAAGAGCCACAAACTCACCCAGGTGCAGCGCGCTGAGCACCTGGGTCGGGCCATTTGGGCCAACGGGGAACTGGTGAGCCACTGGACAGAGGCGAGCTGCTGCATCATGGCGCGGCGCTGCACGTCCGCTGTCCCTGCCACTGATAGGCAAAAACCTATTCGCGTCGACCGCAGCCCCATGGCCGGCACCGGCCGTCACACCATCAGAACGGGTAGTGGCGCGGCGCGTGCTGGATCGTGATCCAGCGCAGTTCGGTGAAGGCTTCGATGCCGGCGCGGCCACCGAAGCGGCCATAGCCGGAGGCCTTGACGCCGCCGAAGGGCATCTGGGCCTCGTCGTGCACGGTGGGGCCGTTGACGTGGCAGATGCCCGACTCGATGCGTTGCGCCACGGCGTAGGCACGCGCGGCGTCACGGCCGAAGACGGCGGCCGACAGGCCGAACTCGTTGTCGTTGGCGCAGGCCACCGCCTCGTCCACGCCCTTGACGCGCACGATCGGCTTGACCGGTCCGAAGCTCTCCTCGCGGTAGATCTCCATCTCGGGCGTCACGTGGTCCAGCAGCGTGGCCGGCACCAGCGTGCTGTCGGCCTTGCCGCCGCACAGCAGCTTCGCGCCCTTGGCCAGCGCGTCGTCGATCAGGCGGTTGCAGCGCTCGACCGTGGCCATGTCCACCACCGAGCCCAACACCACCGGGCCCTGGCGCGGGTCGCCCAGCGGCAGGCCGCGGGTCTTGGCCACGAGCTGGTCCACGAAGGCATCGGCCACCGACTCGTCCACGATGATGCGCTCGGTGGACATGCAGATCTGGCCCGAGTTCATGAAGCTGCCGAAGGCGGCGGCGTTCACGGCCGCGTCGAGGTCGGCGTCATCGAGCACCACGAACGGCGCCTTGCCGCCGAGCTCCAGCACGGCCTGCTTGAGGTACTTGGCGCAGGTGGTGGCGATGATGCGGCCGACCTTGGTCGAGCCGGTGAAGTTCACGCGGCGCACCGCCGGGTGGGCGATCATGGCTTCCACCACGGCGCCGGCGTCGGCCGGTGCGTTGGTCACGAAGTTGACCACGCCCGCGGGCAGGCCGGCCTGCTGCAGGGATTCGATGATCAGGCCGTGGGTGCGCGGGCTCAGCTCGGAGCCCTTGAGCACCACGGTGTTGCCGCAGGCCAGCGGCGTGGCGATGGCGCGCGTGGCCAGGATGACCGGCGCGTTCCACGGCGCGATGCCCAGCACCACGCCCGCCGGCACGCGCTGCGCCATGGCCAGGCTGCCCGGCACGTTGGACGGGATGACCTCGCCGCTCACCTGCGTGGTGATCGCGGCTGCCTCGCGCAGCATGTCGCCAGACAGGTGCACGTTGAAGCCGGCCCACACGCCACTGGCGCCGGTTTCGGCGGCCATGGCGTCAATGAAGTCCTGCGCCCGCGCATCCAGCGCGTCCGCGGCCTTGAGCAGCATGGCGCGGCGCTCGCCCGGGCCCAGTGCGGCCCAGGCGGGAAATGCCTTGGCAGCCGCATCCACGGCGGCCCTGGCGTCTTCGGGCGTGGCCGCCGGTGCCACCGTGGCCACCTGGCCATCCAGCGGGTTGCGGCGCTCGAACGTGGCACCGGAGCTCGACGGCACGTTCCGGCCATCGATCAGCATGGAGATGTGGGTCATTTGCAGTCCTTCAGAAGAGAGGTAATGAACGTCCTGACAGCAGTCCCCGTGTCGGCACGCAGGGGTATCGCGCCAGCCCGCTTCACCGGTTTCCACATGGTCTAACATCGGTGGATGCCCGGATGCCGGGGTCACACCCCGGGACAAGGTCCGGGCGCCATGCACAGGATGGTAGGGACGCGGCACAGCCGGACTTTGTCGGCAGCGCATCAAATCTTTGCCCACAGCGCAGACCCGGGCAGGGATTCCCTCCATGGGAGCCGCCGACAGGCCCGCACAGAGTTTCAACATGCAAGATGAACAGGCTTGGTCGTCCGAGCAGGTGGCGGCCTCCATGCGTACGGCCTGGTGGCGCGAGCTGATGAGCCGCCAGTTCAACGGCCTGCACACCGATTTCTACGGTGACCGCACCTGCGACGCCACGCTGGTCAACCAGCGCGCGAGCGACGTCACCCTCGCGCGGCTGCGCGCCACGCGCCATCGCGTCTTCATGCGCCATCGGACCGCCGCATGCGACGCCCCCGGACACCTGAAGATCATCGTTCCCTACGAGGGCGAAGCCTGGGTCGAGCAGCACGACCGCGTGGCGCAGGCCAAACCCGGCAAGTGGATCATCTACGACATGGCGAACGAGTACACCGTGTCCAACCCGGGCTCGGTCGATCACCTGGTGATCATGCTGCCGGCCTCATTCCTTCGGGGCACCGAATTGCCCATCGACGAAATCGTGGCCCGGCCCATCGGCAGCCACGGCCTCGGTGCCGTGGCTTGGCAGGTGATGTTCAGCATCCATGCCGAGCTGCCCTACATGCTGCCCCACTCACGGATCGCGGCGGGCGAGACCGTCGCGCAACTGGTCCGTCTGGCCCTGCTCGAATCGTTCGGCCGGCAGTCCAAGCCGTCGCGGAATCTCGCGATGCAGGAGCGCATCCGCGGCTACGTGCTGCGCAACCTGAACGAC
>NZ_JAQVEJ010000263.1 GCF_028698005.1 Hydrogenophaga sp. | reverse complement strand
CAAGGGGGCTGATCCGGTCTCGGAGCTGCCCGGCGCCGGTTCGGCTGACGTGCCCGGGCAACACCTGCGGCCGGCACAGGCAGCCGCGGCGGCACAATATCTGACCCGAACCGAACCGGCACCACGGAGAACATTTTGAAGCTCATCATCCAGATCCCCTGTTACAACGAGGCCGCCACGCTGGGCATCACCCTGGCCGAGTTGCCGCGCGAAGTCCCGGGCTTCGACCAGGTGGAGTGGCTGATCATCGACGATGGCAGCACCGACAACACGGTCGAGGTGGCGCTGGCCCATGGTGTGGACCATGTGGTGCGCCACACGCGCAACCAGGGCCTGGCGCGGGGCTTCATGAACGGGTTGCGCGCCTGCCTGGACGCCGGCGCGGATGTGATCGTCAACACCGATGCCGACAACCAGTACAACGCGGCCGATATCCCGCTGCTGACACAGCCGATCGTCGAAGGCAAGGCCGACATCGTGGTGGGCGCCCGCCCGATCGCCAGCATCGAGCACTTCAGCCCGGTCAAGAAGTTCTTGCAGAAGCTCGGCAGCTGGGTGGTGCGTGTGGCCAGCAAAACCAGCATCCCCGACGCGCCCAGCGGCTTCCGGGCCGTCAGCCGCGCCGCCGCGCAGCGCCTGGTGGTGTTCAGCGATTACACCTATACGCTGGAGACCATCATCCAGGCCGGCCAGAAGAACATGGCCATCACCTCGGTGCCGATCCGCGTCAACGGCGACCTGCGCCCCTCGCGCCTGGTCAAGAGCATCCGCTCGTACATCCAACGCAGCATCGTCACCATCATCCGGGTGTTCGCCATCTACCGGCCGTTCCGCTTCTTCGGCACCATCGGCGGGGTGATGTTCGGCGCGGGTTTCCTGATCGGCGCACGCTTCGTCTACAAATGGCTCACGTCCGAACATGGCTATGACGGCCATGTGCAGTCGCTCATCCTGGCCAGTTCGCTGCTGATCATCGGTTTCCACACCATCCTGATCGCCTTCGTGGCCGACCTGCTGGCAGCCAACCGCAAGCTGCTCGAGGAGGTGCGGACACTGACCCTGGAAAACCGCGACCGCCAGGGCCGTGACGCGCGCTGATCGGCGGCATTTTCCATATCGCCCTGTCGGCCCAGTGACTTCCGCCGCATCACCGAACCGCGTCACCTGGATCGATGCCGCCAAGGGCCTGGGCATCATCCTCATCGTGCTCGGGCACCTGGCCTCGGTGGAGGAGCCGTCGGCCTTCTACATCTACATCTACGCGTTCCACGTCCCGCTGTTTTTCTTCATCTCGGGGCTGACGCTCAAGCCGGGAAACAAGCCCTTCGGGGCGATGCTGGGCGACAAGGCGCGCACGCTGCTGGTGCCTTACTTCTGCTATGCGCTGCTGGGCTACGCCTTCTACCTGGCCGGCTACGCCGCGGCCAGCGCGGCCGGACTGAGCATCGAGCAGTTCGGCTACGGTCCCTGGCGCCCGCTGTGGGGAGTGCTCTACGGCACCTTGGGCGAAGGCCGCCTGGTCAACACCCCGATGTGGTTCGTGGTGGCCCTGTTCTGCACCTTCGTGATCGGCTACCTGATCAACACCGCCGTGCGGCCGATGGCGCTGCGCTGGGCAATGGTGCTGGCCCTGGCTGCGGCCGGCATCCTGGCCAGCCGCCACGTCACCCTGCCCTGGAGCCTGTCGTCCGCGCTGGTGGGTCTGGTGTTCTTCCAGGCCGGGCACACGCACGCGCGACTCGGACGCTGGCCCGTGACGGCCGGCCGAGCGGCACTGCTGTGCGTGCCCCTGCTGGCACTGACGCTGGCCTCGGGCCTGAACGGCTTCGTCACCCTGGCCGACATGGTGCTGGGGCATCCCCTGCTCTACCTGGTATTCGCCTTCGCCGGCACCTACGCCACCGTGCTGCTGGTGCAGGCGCTGGGACCCGGCGCCGACTGGCTGGTCTGGCTGGGCCAGAGCAGCATGGCGATCATGGTGATCCACATGCTGATCATCCGCGTGGTCAAGGTGGCGCTGTCGGCCGTCCTGCACCTGCCGATCGGCCAGTTGGAGACACAGACGCTGCCGGTTGCGCTGACCGGCGTGGTCACCGCCATCCTGCTGGTGCCCTGCGTGGCCATCATGGAGCGCTTTCTGCCCTGGACCCTGGGCAAGCGGCGGGTGGCCGCATGATCGGCGTCACCGGCGCCTCCGGCTTCGTGGGCCGCGCGCTGTGCGCCCACCTGGCATCACAGGGACAGCCGGTGCGGCGCCTGCTGCGTCAGGCCGCGGGCGACGCAATGCCCGGTGACCGCATCGTCGGCAACATCGGACCCGACACCGACTGGCGCGGTGCGCTGGAAGGCCTGGCCTGCGTGGTCCATTGCGCCGCCCACGTGCACCGCATGGGCGCGGGAGGGTCCGGCGACAACCTGGCCACCTACCGCCGCGTCAACACGCAAGGTACCCGGCACCTGGCACAGGCGGCCGCGCAGGCCGGTGTGCGCCGCTTCGTTTTCGTCAGCTCGGTCAAGGTACTGGGCGAGGCCACGCCGCCAGGGCAGCCGTTCCGGCATGACAGTCCACCCTCCCCGCAAGACCCCTATGGTCAATCCAAATGGGAAGCCGAGCAGTCACTGTGGCCGCTGGCGCACGAGACGGGCATCGAGGTGGTGGTGATCCGCCCGCCCCTGGTGTACGGCCCTGGCGTGGGCGCCAACTTCCAGCGTCTGATGCGCTGGGTTGCCTCCGGCCTGCCCCTGCCCC
>NZ_JAQVEJ010000262.1 GCF_028698005.1 Hydrogenophaga sp. | reverse complement strand
GTGGGTATTTCGGACCAACGTGACCGGTGATTTCGGCATCGTGACCGAGGATTTCGGCCCATCGTGACCGGGCCTGTTTTCGGTTCATCGTGACCGGCCGTTTCGGCAATGTGACCGATCATTTCGGTCATCGTGACCGCCGTTTCAGTCCACATTTTTGTGGGATCTGAAGCCTGGCGGTGCTGCGTAGAGAACTCAACCCGGGCGTCCTACCCTCGACGGCTTTTGCCTTCAGGAGCCAGATGCCCAGACCTCGAATATCTCTACGCATGATCAAAGACGTTATCCGCTTGAAGTGGCAGGCCGACCTCTCGCACGAGCAGATCGCTGCCACCCTCACCATCTCCAAAGGGGCCGTGACCAAGTATGTTGGCCTGGCCCATGCCGCAGGCCTGGATTGGGAGACGGTCCAGGGCTGGAGCGAGCAGCGACTGACCTCCGCCCTGCTGCCCAAGGCGACCACCTCGCAGCCGTACATCACCCCCGACTGGGGCCGCATCCACCGTGAACTCGACCGCAAGGGCGTGACGCTCATGTTGCTGTGGCAAGAGTACGTGGAGGCCCATCCCCACGGCCGCACCTGGCGCTACACCCAGTTCTGCGGGCACTACAAGGACTTCGCCCAAACCCTCAAGCGTTCCATGCGGCAGCACCGGCGTGCCGGTGAGAAGCTGTTCATCGACTTCGCGGGCTCCACGGTGCCCTTGCGCGATGGCGCGCGCGCCCAGGTCTTCGTCTCTGCCATGGCCGCCTCCAGTTGCGTCTTTGCCTGCGCCACGCCCGCGCAGCGCCTGGATGACTGGATCGAAGGCATGGTGCGCGCGCTGAACTTCTACGGAGGTGTGCCGCAATTGATCGTGCCTGACAACGCCCGTGCCGTGATCGCCTCGCCAGACCGTTATGAGCCGCGTGCCAACGAGACAGTGCAGGACCTGGCCCGCCACTACGGCACATCGGTGCTGCCTGCGCGCCCGCGCACGCCGCGCGACAAGGCCACGGCCGAGAGCTCGGTTCAGGTCGTCACACGCTGGATTCTGGCCAGGTTGCGCCACCAGCGCTTTGACAGCGTCGCCCAGGTTGACGCAGCCATTGCGCAACTGCTCCCCAGCCTCAACGAGCGCCCCTTTCAGAAGCTGCCGGGCAGCCGCGCCAGCGTGTTTGCCGAACTTGACGCTCCAGCCCTGATGCCGCTGCCTCAGCAACCCTATGAGCTGGCACGCTTCAAGACCGTGAAGGTACACATCGACTACCACGTCGAGATCGACGGCCATCGTTACAGCGCACCGCACTCTCTGGTCGGTCAGGCGCTGGAGGCGCGCATGACCCGCCACGGTATCGAGTTGCTCCTGCGCGGTCAGCGCGTGGCCGCTCACGTGCGCAACGACAAGCGTGGGGGTTTCTCCACGGTGGAGGCGCACATGCCTGCGGCCCACCGCGCCCACATGGAGTGGACGCCACAGCGCCTGATCGAATGGGGGCAGCGCATCGGCGTGGCCTGTGGTGAGTTGATCACCCGTTTGCTGCAGACCTACAAGCACCCCGAACACGGCTACCGCTCCTGCCTGGGCTTGCTCAGCCTCTCGCGCAGATACGGCCCCGTGAGGCTGGAGGCCGCCTGCGAACGGGCACTGGCCCTGGGAACACTGCGCTACAGCCATGTGCGTGACCTCCTGGCCAACAACCGCGACCAGATCACGCCACAAGCCGAGTCGGACTGGACCAGCCCGGCGCACGCCAACCTGCGCGGCCCGGGCTACTACCAGTGATGCCCTGTCTTGAATTGAATCGCTCGAACCAACTGAATCAGAACACCGCCATGCTCAACAACACCACCATCGCCCAACTGCGCTCCCTCAAACTCGTGGGCTTCGCCGATGCCTTGCAACAACAACACGAACAGGCCGACTGCCTGGACCTGTCCTTTGATGAGCGCCTGGCTTTGCTGGTCGAGCGCGAGGTCTACGCCCGAGGTGACCGCAAGCGGGTTCGCTTGCTGCAACAGGCCCAACTCAAATACCCATCAGCCACCTTGGAAGACGCCAGCTTCGAGGGCATCCGGGGGATGGACCGCTCAGCCCTCATGGGCCTTGCTCTGTCCACCTGGATTGAGCGTGGCGAGACCGTGACCCTGGCCGGCGCAACCGGTTTGGGCAAGACCTGGCTGGCTTGTGCGCTGGCCCAGTATGCGTGTCGCCAAGGGCGCTCGGCGCTGTACCTGCGCGTTCCACGGTTGGCAGAAGATCTGCGCATCTTGCATGGGGCCGGCAGCTTCCGGCGCTGGCTGCAGCAACTCGCCAAGATCGACGTGCTTGTGCTCGATGACTGGGGCATCGGAAACCTGGATGCCGCCACGCGCGCCGATTTGCTGGAGGTCATTGATGACCGGGTAGGCCAGCGCGCCACCATCATCGCCCACCAACTGCCTATCGAACATTGGCACGCGTGGCTGGGTGATCCCACAGTGGCCGACGCCATCCTGGACCGGTTGCTGCAGAGTTGCCGACGTTTCAGTCTGGACGGCGAGTCGCGGCGAACAGGCCGCACAGCGCGCACTGCAAAGGACTCAAAAAACGACCATCAAGGAGCCCAATGAAGATCTGACAGACACTCCAAAACCGTAAACTCAAACCCCTACGCAGCACCGCCAGCATCATGGCGGTCACGATCGCCGAAACAGGCGGTCACGTTACCGAAACGGCGCTGAAAACACCCCTCAGCCCTCCGGTCACGATGCGCCGAAATGACCGGTCACATTCGCCGAAATACGCAGC
>NZ_JAQVEJ010000261.1 GCF_028698005.1 Hydrogenophaga sp. | reverse complement strand
GAATACTGGCGCGCCTGCTCCGCGGCCACGGTCGTGAAGGCGGGCACCTGCTGGCCCCCCTAGGCCTGCAGGAAGCGCAAGTCCACCGGGTCGCCAATGCGCATCGCGTGCACATCGCTGTCCACCACCACGGCCGTCATCGACGGCCCCTCGGGCAGCGCCACCACGGCCGCCGCCGTCGGGCGCCGGGCGGCGCGCACGATCGAAAAGCTGTAAATGCTGCCGCGGCCACTGGCCTGCAGCCACTCGGTTTTCTCGGCGCCGCACAGCGGGCAGTGGGTGCGCGGGTACCAGGAGGTTTCCTGGCACGCCGGGCAATGCCTGAGCATCAGCCGGTTGTCGTTGGCGGCGTCCCAGAACGCCTCGGTCTCGGGGTAACGGTTGATCGGAGGAAGCAGATTCGATTTCACTGTGGTTTACTCCCGGCCAAGAATCAGGGTGCCCGCCACGTGGTAGGTCGCCAGCGACCCGCCCGTGCCGTGCGCCACCACCAGGTCGCACCCGGGCACCTGCACCGCGGGGTGCGCCTCGCCGCGGCACTGGCGCACCGCCTCGAGGATCTTCGTCATGCCACCCTTGTTGCCCGGGTGGTTGCTGCACAGGCCGCCGCCATCGGTGTTGAAGGGCAGCTTGCCCACGCCCGAGATCAGGTTGCCATCGGCCACGAAGCGCCCGCCCTCGCCCTTGGCACAAAAGCCCAGGTCCTCCAGTTGCATGATCACCGTGATCGTGAAACTGTCGTAGAGCGACGCGTACTTGATGTCGGCGGGCGTCACGCCGGCCTCCTCGAAGGCCGACCGCCCCGACTGCACGCCGGCCGAATAGGTCAGGTCGATGCGGCCGCCGTTGTTGTGCTTGATCGCCTCGCCGGCGCCGAGGATCCTGACCATCGGCTTGCCCAGCTCGCGCGCGATCTCCGGGCGCGTCACGATCACCGCCCCGCCGCCATCGGTCATCACGCAGCAGTCCATGCGGTGCAGCGGGTCGGCCACCATGGGCGAGGCCAGCACCTCCTCCACCGTCACCACCTTGCGCAGCAGCGCATGCGGGTTGTGCTGCGCGTGGTGCGAGGCCGCCACCTTGACCCAGGCCAACTGCTCGGGCGTGGTGCCGAACTCGTACATGTGGCGCCGCGCCACCATGGCGTAGCCGTACACGGGCGCCATCGGCACCGGTGCCAGAAACGGCGTGTCCGGCATGTTGCGCGTATCGATGCCGGTCAGCCCCGTGCCGCCCCCGGCGGCCAGGGGGCGGTCGGCCAGGGTCACCAGCGCCACGTCGCAGTGGCCGGCGGCGATCGCCTGGGCGGCATGGTTCACGTGCAGCACATACGACGAACCACCGGTTTCGGTGCTGTCGATGTGCCTGAGCCGGCGCAGGCCGATGTACTCGGCCATGGTCATGCCGCCAATCCCGGGCGCATCGGCGCCGCAGAAGAAGCCGTCAACGTCCGCCAGGCTCAGGCCGGCATCCTTGAGGGCGCCGAGCGCGACCTCGGCGTGCAGTTGCGCTGAAGAAACCCCATCCGCGCGCCGGGTCGGATGCTCGTAAATGCCCGCAATGCAGGCCTTGCCCTTGATGCTCATGTCGGCTCCGTGCTCCCCTTATGCCGCCGGCTTGCCGCCGTTGATGATGCGCACCCGCTCTGCCCAGGCGTCGTGGCTGTCCTGCATCGACTTGACGAACGCCTGGCGCGACATCACGTTCATCTCCATGCCCACCTTGCCAAAAAAGTCCACCACGTCCTGCTGCGCCAGAATCTTCTGCACGGAGGCATACAGGCGCTCCATCTCGGCCTCGGGCACGCCGGCCTTCACCCACACGCCAAAGCCTTCGGTCAGCTCCATGCCCTTGAAGCCCATCTCATTGAAGGTCGGCGCATCGGGCACGAACTTCGAGCGACTGGCCCCGCTGGTGCCCAGCACGCGCACCTTGCCGTCCGCCAGGTAGGGCAGGCAATCGCCCACCGGCGAGAGCATGGCCGAAATCTGCCCGCCCACCAGGTCCTGCATGCCCGGCGCCGAGCCCTTGTAGGGCAGGTGCGTCAGCTCGAAGCCGTGGTTCATGCCCGCCGCCTTCATCATCATTTCCTGCGGGCTGTTGGTGCCCGGCGAACCGAAGTTGGCGCGGTCGGGGTTGGCCTTGGCCCAGGCCAGGAAATCCTGCATGGTCTTCACCGACGCCGGCACCGCCGGCCCCACCGTGAAGGCCTGCGGGAACACCACCACGCCCGACACCGGGGTCAGATCCGTGTACTTGTAGGGCGTGTGCCGCGGGTCGGTGTGCGGCTGCACCGTCATCACCGAATCGGGCTGCACCGTCATCACGCTGCCGTCGGCCGGCCCACGCCGCACGTCCTCCACGGCGAGCCGGGCGGCCGCGCCCGGCTTGTTTTCCACCACCACCGTCTGCGCATACACGCCCCGCAGCCCGTCGGCCACCTTGCGCGCCACGGTATCGGTGCCACCCCCGGGCGGGAAGCCCACCATGATCTTGAGCTGATCCAGCATGCGCTGCTGTGCATGGGCCAGACCCAGCCCCGACACCGCCGCCGCCAGCGTGGTCATGCGAACGAAATCTCTGCGCGTGAAATCCATCGTTGTCTCCTATCTGTAACCCTGTATCGCAGGTAACGAGCGTGTCCATCGAACCCCTTGAACCGCACCGGAACAATAACAGTCTGTCTGTCGATCCAACTCGGGGAAAACCATCAGATAGACTGTCAATTTGACGGACCCGACCGGATCCACCCTCCACGCACAGGGGGTTGCCCT
>NZ_JAQVEJ010000086.1 GCF_028698005.1 Hydrogenophaga sp. | reverse complement strand
CCGAACAGCGTGGGGCCGCCCTCCACGGTCATGACGATCGACGAGCCGATGATCAGCGCCGCGATGATCAGCGACATGGCCAGGCGGTTGGCCGCGCGGTCGATCTGATTGCCGACCCGCCGCAGGTGCGCCAGCTCGATGCCCACGCTGAGGTGGCCGCGCCGCGCGTTGCGCAGCAGGCGCGCGGCATCGTTCGGCAGCCGCTCGAGCACCGCCAGCGCGTGCCGCAAGGTCTTGAAGGTGCGCCTGGCCATGACCGCAGGCTGGTAGCGCGCACGAATGACCTGGCGCAGCATCGGCAGCGCCTCGGTGGTCATGTGGAAGTCCGGGTCCAGCCCGCGGCCCATGCCCTCGAGGGTGATGAAGGTCTTGATCAGCAAGGCCATGTCCGAGGGCAGGCTGAGGCGGTGCTCGCGCAGGATGGCGGTGACGTCGGCCAGCATGTCGCCCAGGCTCAACTGGGCCAGGGGCACGCCGTGGTACGCATCCACGAAGGCCTCGATTTCGCTCTCAAGCTGGTCCAGGTTCGCCTGGTGGTGGTCGCCGGCCCAGTCGAGCAGCACATCGGCCACCGCCTGTGACTCGCGCTGGACCAGCCCCATCAGCAGTTGCAGCAGCTCCTCGCGCCGCCGCTCGGTGAGGCGGCCCACCATGCCGAAATCGATGAAGGCAATGCGGTTGTCCGCCAGATAGAAGACGTTGCCCGGGTGGGGATCGGCATGGAAGATGCCGTCCTCGATGATCATCTTGAGCACCGCCCGGGCGCCGCGACGTGCCAGCTCCTGGCGATCCAGACCCTCCGCGTCCAGGCGCTGCAGGTCATCGCCCGGTATGCCCTCGATGTGGTCCTGCACGTTGACGCGCTCACGCGTCCAGTCCCAATACACCCGGGGCACCACGATCCAGGGCAGCACCGCCATGTTGGCGCCAATGCGCTCGGCGTTGCGGCATTCGCTGGCCAGGTCCAGCTCGCGTCGCAGGGAACGCGAGAACTCGCGCACCAGTTGCTGGGGGCGGTACGGGCGCAGCGGCGGCAGCTCGGCTTCGGCCAGCGCCGCCAGCCGAGTCAGCAGCCGCAGATCGGCCTCGATCACCTCGGTGATGCCGGGCCGGCGCACCTTGACGACCACCTCGGTGCCGTCGTGCAGGCGCGCCCGGTGCACTTGCGCGATCGAGGCGGCGGCCAGCGGTTCGGCATCGAAATGGGCAAACACCCGCTCGGGCTCATCGCCCAGGTCCTCGCGCAGTTGGGGTCGCAACTGCTCGAACGGCACGGGCGGCACATGGTTGTGCAGTTTTTCGAACTCGACGATGTACTCGGGACCGAACAGATCGGCCCGGCCGGCCAGGATCTGGCCGAGCTTGACGAAGGTCGGCCCCAGTTCCTCGAGCACCAGGCGCCACTGCACCGGCGGCGACAGGCGGGCCAGTTCGGCCGCGTTGTCCCAGCGCAGTGCATGGCCGGCGCGCTCCAGCGAGTCGGCCAGCCCCAGGCGACGAACGACGTCGCCGAAACCGTGACGGATGAGAACGCCCAGGATGGTGTTCAGGCGTCCCATGTCGCGGGCGGCGCCGAGGGTTTCGATCAGCATGACGGGATCATAGTGCCGCGCGCCCGTGGCGCGGCAGCCGGATCAGCGGCCGGCGACCACCGTCTTGACCCGTTGCCCGGCGGCCGGCTCACGGCCGCCGCCATAGACACCGTTGAGCAGGCGCAACTGCTCCACCGACACCACCGACTGGCGCTGCAGCTCGGCGAAACCGCCGCGCGGCATGGGCACCACCCGGATCTGCCAGGGGCGCGCCGCCTGCCGGTCTTCCGCCGTCATCGGGCGAAAGGTCTGTTCCGCCGCCGCCAGGTTGCCCGCGTGCCGCTGGCGGGCCGAGGCATCGGCGGCCAGGACCACCAGCAGGTAATGCGCGTTCTTCGGTCCGCTCACCAGCGTGAATTCGGCCTGTTGCTGGCGGCCGTTGCGGTCGGCCACCACGCCCTGGAAGCGGGTGGCCTCCATGCCGTTGATGCGGCCCCGCGTGATGCGGCCCTGGAGGTTGGCAAAGAGCTGGCGCAGGATCTGGTCGTGACTGCCGACAACCGCCTGGGCGGGCACCGGCAGCAGACGCAGCGCCGCTTCGCGTCCGGGCTGCATCAGCGTCAGGCTGTCTTCGGCGTTGACGATGCGCCAGCCCGCCGGTGCGGTGATCGCGAAGTCCAGCGCCGGGTGGTAGAAGTGCTGACCGCGTGTGAGCCCCTGTTCGGGGCTTTCGCCGAAGCGCATGCCATCGATGGCGGCCAGGAAGCGCTCGCGCCCGTCGTCACCGAAACCGCCGGCCGCCGCATAGCGCGCCGCGTGCTCGCGGATCTCGCGCAGGCGCTGTTCGTTGCTCGGGTGCGAGGCCAGCCAGCTGCTGCCCTCCGCGGGTTTTTCGCCGCGGGCCCGGGCCTGGTCGGCCGCGAAGGCCTCCTGCGAGCGCAGCACACCAATCACGTTCACCATGTTCGCCGGGTCGTAGCGGTTGCGCGACAGGTACTCGGCACCCAACTGATCGGCCTGCAGTTCCTGTTCGCGGCTGTACCTGGCCACATAGCCGGCCGCCACGCCCTGGGCCGCCTGGCCGATCAGCTCGGTGCTGCCACCGATGCCGGTGGTGCCCTCGAGCACGGCCCCGAGGATGGTGGCCGCCAGCACACCCAGGCCGGCATGCTGCTGGCGCGTCGCCCGCTGCGCACCGTGGCGCGCCGTGACATGACCGATCTCGTGCCCGACCACACCGGCCATGTCGGCCTCGCTCTCCATGTAGGCCAGGATGCCGCGCGTCACATAGACATAGCCGCCGGGCAACGCGAACGCATTGACCTCGGGGCTGTCGAGCACCGTGAAGGTCCAGGGCAGATGGGCACGGTGCGAGTTGGCGGCGAGCCGGCGCCCCACACCATCGACATAGGCCTGCAGTTTCGCGTCCGGGTAGGCGCCGCCATCGGCCTTGAGCAGTTCCTCGTGCGCCTGGCGGCCCTGGGCGATCTCCATCGGCTCGTCCATGACCGTGCGCTCGGTCTGCCCGGTGACCGGATTGACGACCTGCGTGCCGCAGCCGGCGAGCAGGCCGGCCGAGAGAACCAGTACGGGCCAAAGCTTGTGACGCACAGACACCTCCATGACGGGGATCGACACGCGCGCGCAGCGTATTGCGGTCAACCGTACCACGGAACCGGCCCGGCCGGGGCCACCGGAGCGGACCTGCGCGGGAAAACGGTTCAGTTCCTTTCGGGCAGCTCGATCTTGACCTCGAGCACCTCCAGGTCGTCCTGACGCTCGAGCTGGACCTTGATGTCGTCCGGATCGATCTTGATGTACTTGCCGATCACCGCCACCAGTTCTTTCTGCAGCGCGGGCAGGTAGTCCGGCTCGGCGGCGTTGCGGCCGCTGCGTTCATGGGCCAGGATGATCTGCAGCCGCTCCTTGGCAACACTGGCGGTCTTCTTTTTCTCGCCCAGGAAGAAGGACAGGAAGGACATGGCTCACTTGCTCCCGAACAGGCGCTTGAAGAAGCCGGGCTTCTCGGCGTCGGTGAAGCGCATGGGTTTGTCGGCGCCCAGGAAGCGGTCGATGACATCGCTGTAGGCCTCGGCCACGTCGGTGCCCTTGAGGTGGATCGCCGGCGTGCCCTGGTTGGATGCCTGCAGCACGCTCTCGCTCTCGGGGATCACGCCGATGAGCTTGATGCGCAGGATGTCCTGGATGTCCTCGAGGCTGAGCATCTGGCCATCGGCCACGCGGTTCGGGTTGTAGCGCGTGATCAGCAGGTGCTCCCTGATCGGATCGGCCCCTTCGATGGCACGCTTGGTCTTGCTGCTGAGCATGCCCAGGATGCGGTCGGAGTCGCGCACCGACGACACCTCGGGGTTGGTGACCACCAGCGCCTCGTCGGCGTAGTGCATGGCCATCAGCGCGCCGGTCTCGATCCCCGCCGGCGAATCGCAGACGATGTACTCGAAATCCATGGCCTTGAGGCCTTCAAGCACTTTTTCCACACCCTCCTGCGTCAACGCGTCCTTGTCGCGCGTCTGGCTGGCGGCGAGGATGAACAGGTTGTCGCAGGTCTTGTCCTTGATCAGGGCCTGGTTCAGGTTGGCCTCGCCCTGGATCACGTTGACCAGGTCATAGACCACGCGCCGCTCGCAGCCCATGATCAGGTCGAGGTTGCGCAGGCCGACGTCGAAGTCGATGACGGCCGTCTTGTGGCCGCGCAGCGCAAGACCGGCGGCGAAGCTGGCGCTGGTGGTGGTCTTGCCCACGCCGCCCTTGCCGGAAGTGACGACAACGATCTTGGTCATGATGCAGGTCTTTCTCGCTCGGTTTCGGTTGCTGTATCGGGGTCAGGAACAAAAGTCGGGTCAGGCGGCAATGGCATCGATGACCAGCCGGTCCTCGCCATCGGGGCCGGCCGTCAGCCGCACCTGGGCGGCGCGCCCGATCACGCTGTCGGGCAGGGGCTTGTCGGAGGTGCGGTAGATGCCGGCGATGGAGATGAGCTCGGGGTCCATGGCCAGGGCAAAAATGCGCGCTTCGGGGTTGCCGCGCGCGCCGGCAATGGCCTTGCCGCGCAGCGGAGCATAGACGTGGATGCTGCCATCGGCAATGACCTCGGCACCGGGGTTGACCATGGCCATCACCACCAGATCGCGGCCGCGCGCATAGACCTGCTGGCCCGAGCGCAACGGACGGTCCACGATCAGGGCCCCGGGCTGGGCCGGCGGCGCCACAGGCACCTGCTCGGGCTGGGCCGCCCGGGGTGCTGCCGGCGACGCCGCCACCCGCTGCACCACGGCATCGTCCGCCGGCACCAGACCGGCCTGCACGGCCGCCGCCATCTGGGCCGGGCTGCCACCGCGCACGGCCAGTGGCCGCAGACGGTACCCGGCCAGCAGGCTCAGCAGGCCCGGGAAATCGACGGGTGCCTCGGCCTCAGCCGAGGCCGTCAGTGGCGACAGGTCGATCAGCAGCGGGTCCTGATCAAAGAAATCGGGCATGTCGCCAAAGTGCTGCTTCAACTCGTCGGCCAATCGGGCCAGATCGGCCGATTTGAGCAACAGGGCCACCAGGGGCAGGTTGGCACTCTTGATTTCGAAGCTCGCCGGAGCGCTGGCACTGAGGACGGTGGACATGAAAGCGCTGAAAAGGACTGGACCGGCCTGATGCCGGCAAATCTGCGGGCAGTGTACCAGCCGGGCCGGTGGTCCCGGGGCCGACCTGGTGACCACCGGTATCCGCGCCACCGGGCCATTTCCTGCCCCGTCTGGCACAACGCTGTGGATAGTTTTTGAACAAGCCATGCGTTATCCACAAGGTAGTGGAAAACCGCCATCTTGTCCCCGCTGGCCGACACCGCGGACCCGCCCGCTCCCCACAGGGTTGACCGGCGCGCAAGCCCATGATTTCGCAACGGAAAACCCCCTTGTCCACAGCGGAAGCCGCTCTTCTACTATTCCTACTAATTTGAAATAGAAGATTTAGAAGGATAGTCAGAAGAGAAAAAATCCCGAAAAACCTGGCGCTGGCCTTCCACGCAAGAAAAAAACCCGTCGCGTTCGACGGGTTTTTTGGCAGCGATGACCCAAGGGCCCTGCCTGTGACGCCTCGGCGACGTTCTTCCGGGCCGCTTTCGACAAGCGACACGCCAAGGTTCGGTGGCATGTCCGTGTTTCAGGCCAGTGGCTTGCTCGATCTGAACGCAGGCAGCGCCAGGCGCCAGATCCTGGTGGCCGGGGCTCTGCCTGGACATCCACGGCTTCAAGCTCGTCTGTCAACGTCTTCGGGACTGCCTGGCGACCTCAGGCATTTGCGCCACCGGGCCGTTTCCTGCCCCGTCTGGCACAACGTTGTGGATAGTTTTTGAACAAGCCATGCGTTATCCACAAGGTAGTGGAAAACCGCCATCTTGTCCCCGCTGGCCGACACCACGGACCCGCCTGCTCCCCACAGGGTTGACCGGCACGCAAGCCCATGATCTGTCGGCGGAAAACCCCTTTGTCCACAGCGGAAGCGGCTCCTCTACTACTTCTACTAATTTGAAATAGAAGATCTAGAAGAATAGTCAGAGAGGAAAAAACGCCGGAAAACGCGGTCTTGGCCCGCTGCCCCGGGAATAAAAAAACCCGTCGCATGCGACGGGCCTTCCACTGTTGCCTGGGGGTTGTGGGTTGTGTCAGTGCCGCAGCGGAGTCGTCACCAGCTTGAAATCCGGGTCCTCCGGGAAGGTTTTGATGGCAAAACCCAGGCCACGCATGAGCCTGAGCATGTCCGGGTTGTTCGCCAGCACCAGGCCCTCGATCTCCTCCAGGCCTTTGTCACGCGCTTCCTCCATGATGCTGAGCATCAGGCGCGACCCCAGACCCTTGCCCTTGAAGTCGTCGGCCACCAGCAGGGAGAACTCGCAGCTGGCCTTGTCGGGATTGGTGATGTAGCGCGAGACACCGATGATGCGTTCCGTTTCCACGATGGCTCCATCTTCACCCGCCTTGCGCTCCTTGAGCACGGCGACCAGGGCCATTTCGCGGTCGTAATCGATCAGGGTCAGGCGCGCCAGCATGGGACCGGACAGTTCGCTCATGGCCGAGACGAAGCGGAAGTAGCGGCTCTCGGGCGACAGGCCCTGCACCAGCTCCTGCAACATCCTCGCGTCGTCCGGCTGTATGGGGCGGATGGTGTATTCGCCACCGCCGCGCATGGGCCAGACCTGTTCGTAGCGTGCCGGGTAGGGCAGGATGGACAGGTGGTCGTAATTGCGGGCGGTGGCCGGCGCGCTTTCGACCACGACACGTGCATCCACGGCCACGGCGCCCTTGTCGTCGACGATGATGGGGTTGATGTCCATTTCCCGCAACTGGGGCAGTTCACAGACCATCTCCGAGACGCGCAGCAGTACCTGCTCCAGCGCCTGCATGTCGATGGCCGCCGCACCGCGCCAGGCGCCCAGGGTGCCGGCCACGCGCGAGCGCTCGACCAGGCGGCGGGCCAGAAACTGGTTCAGCGGCGGCAGTTCCATGGCGCCATCGTCGAACAGCTCGATCATGGTGCCGCCGGCACCAAAGGCGATCACCGGGCCGAACGGTTCGTCGGCCTTGACACCGATGTACAGCTCGCGGCCGCGCTTGGCATGGGCCATTTTCTGGATGGTCACGCCGTTGATGCGGGCGTCCGGTCGCAGGCGGCTGACGGTCTGGATCATGGTCTGGTAGACGTCGCGCACCGCGCTGGCGTTGCGCACGTTCAGTGCCACGCCGCCGACGTCGCTCTTGTGGCTGATGTCGGGCGAGTCGATCTTGAGTGCCACAGGGTAGCCCAGCTGGGTGGCGATCATCATGGCCTCGTTCGGGTTGCGCGCCAGCAGGGTTTGTGTGACCGGGATGTGGAAGGCCGAAAGCAGTGCCTTGGATTCGACCTCGGTCAGGATCTTGCGGCGCTCGGCCAGCACGTTCTCGATGATCAGCCGGGCGCCTTCGATGTCCGGATCGGCCATGTCCGACAGCGGTGGCGGCGTCTGTTGCAGCAGTTGCTGGTTCTGGTAGAAGCTGGCGATGCTGCCGAAGGCGCCGACACCGGCCTCGGGTGTGCGGAAGCTCGGGATATTGGCCTCGGCCAATACGCTGCGGGCCGGTCCCACGGTGGCATCGCCCATCCAGCAGCACAACAGGGGTTTGCCCAGGCGGGGGGCGGCGCCGGCCACGGCGCGGGCCACCTCGGTGGCATCGACGCCGGTCTTGGGCGAGTGGATCACGAGCACACCGTCGATGCCGCGGTCCTGACTGGCGGCTTCCAGGGCCAGCCGGTAGTGCTCCGGTGCGGCTTCTTCGGAAAGATCGATCAGGTCGGACAGGGTGGCCAGCGGCGGCAGTTGTGCCTGCAGGGCGTGGACGGCGGTGCCATCCGGGGAGAGTCGGCCCAGCTCCAGGCCGATTTCGTCGGCCCAGTCGGCCGCCAGCACGCCCGGGCCGCCACCGTTGGTGATCACAGCCAGGTGACGGCCCACCGGGCGGTAGCGTGAGGCCAGGCATTTGGCGGCCGAGAACAGTTGCACGAAGGAGCGGACCCGGACGGCGCCGGCGCGGCGCAGCGCGGCATCGAACACGTCGTCGCTGCCCACGATGGCGCCGCTGTGCGTCTGTGCGGCCTGGTTGCCGGCCGGTTTGCGCCCGGCCTTGAGGACCACCACCGGTTTGGCGTTGGCGGCGGCGCGCAGCGCGCTCATGAAGCGGCGCGCGTTGGAAATGCCTTCCATGTAGACCACGATGCTGTGCGTTTGTGCATCGTTGGCCAGGTAGTCGAGCACCTGGGCCATGTCGACCGAAGCACTGGGCCCGAGCGAGACCACGGTCGAGAAGCCGACGCCGTTGTGCCGTGCCCAGTCGAGAATGGAGGCGGTCAGCGCACCCGACTGCGAGACCAGGGCCAGCGGACCCTTGGCGGCCAGCGGTCCGGCGATGCTGGCGTTCAGGCCCTGCGATGGGCGTTGCAGGCCCAGGCTGTTGGGACCCAGCAGGTGGATGCCGTGGTGCCGGGCCACCTGGTGCATCCGGGCCGCCGTATCGGCCGGCACACCACTGTCGATCACCAGCGCGGCGCGGCATTTGATGCGGCCGGCCACCTCCAGCGCCTCGATCACCTCGGCCGGTGGCAGCGCGATGACGGCCAGGTCGGCGCGGGTCTGGGCCAGGTCGGCCAACGTTCCCGTGGTGTGGATGTCCATGACGACCAGCCGCCCCTGGAAGCGTTGCGCCGTCAGGGCCGCGACCAGGGCCTTGGCTTGCGCCGTTTGCTGTTCGGGGTCCTGGCCGCCGGCAAACACGGCGATGGATTCGGGCTGGAACAGGGGGGTCAGGTAGTGCTTGTCCATGGGGGTCCGAAGAAAGGAATGCCGCTGGATGGTGACACGTTGGCCCTTGCCAATCAACACGGACCGCGCCTGTGCGCCGCAGCCCGGAACGCCGGCGTTCTCAGGCGATCCCGGTCAGGCTGGCCGCGACGACCCGCTTGAACGGTGTCAGGCGCTCGCCCAGCCCGAGCATGGTCCGGCGCAGCAGGCGTGCGACGGGATCCTCGCGGGTGTAGAGCGTGGCCACGGCATGGGTTGCCATGAACAGGCCCCGGCTGGTGCTCTGATGGGTGCGTTCGTAGCGGCGCAGCATGGTGGCATCGGCGATGTCCAGGCCACGTTGACGGGCGCGCAGGATGCCTTCGGACAAGGCATCGATGCTGCGCAGGCCGAGATTGAATCCGTGGGCCGTGACCGGGTGCATGCCGACCGCGGCATCGCCCACCGCGGCGAAGCGTGGTGCGACCAGCCGCCTGGGCCAGACGCCGACCAGGGGGTAGACGTGGCGCGTGCTGGCCAGGCGCATGGGGCCGAGCTGATGGCTGAAGCGTGCGCCGATGGCCTGCTCGAACTCGGCCTCGGACAGGGCCGCCAGGGCCTCGACGTCGCGATGCGGCAGGGTCAGCACCACGCTGGCGCGTGGCCGGCCACTGACCGGGCAGGGGTTCATCGGCAGCAGTGCCAGGGTCTGTCCGTGGTCGAACCATTCCCAGGCAGCGTGGTCGTGCGGCTGTTCGTGTGTCATGGCGCAGAGCAGCATGCTGCGGCCGTAGTCGTGCAGGTCGGCCGCGATGCCCATGGCACGGCGGGTGAGGGAGTGCCGGCTGTCGGCGGCGACCAGCAGGCGGGCGCGCAGGTGGCGCCCGTCCTTGAGTTCGGCCTCGGCCCATGAGCTGTCCGGACCGGCCGTGCCCACGCGCACCATCTGGCAGGCATCGAACAGCTCCGGTGGACGGCCGTCGGCGTCGGCGGCAGCCATGGCAGCGGCAAACGCCGCGCGGCGGATCTGCCAGTTGCCCACCAGGAAGCCGAGCTGGGGTTCGCCCCCGTGTTCGTGGCCGATGCGCATGCGTGTCTGCGCGGGACCGGGGGCACCGTTCATCACCAGCGCATCGCGCAAGGGAGCGATGTGCTCGTCCGGGATCCGGTCCCAGATGCCCAGGCGCTGCAGGATGGCACGGCTGTGATGGGTCAGCGCGATCTCGCGACCGTCGAAGGCCGCGTCGGCCAGTGCTTCGCGTGCTTGTGTGTCCACCAGGGCCACGCGCAGGCCACTGCCGCGCAGTGCGCGGGCCAGACACAGGCCGGCGGGGCCGGCCCCGGTGACGAGTATGTCGAATTCCATGGCGCCGCCACTGTAACGGGGCGACCATGTCCGGGGCCTTGACCTGTGTCAAGACCCCGGAGCGCAGGCTTTTCAGCGGTTTTGCGGTGCCGGTGCTGCGCCCTCCTGGAGGCGCTTGTCATGGCGGTGCTTGAACATGCCATGACCATGGTGCATGCCGTGCCCGTCATGTCGCTGAGCTTTCATGTGGCGTACCGGGCGCGGGCCGGAGAAGCCGCGCTCATCGAATACCTTCTGCTGCTCGGGCGTCAGGCTGGCATAGAGGCTGCGGATAGCGTCATGCCGCTTGGCCTGCCGTGCGTCGCGCTGCGCCTTGGCGGCTTCCAGGCGATCCAGCCGTTCGGGGGTGCTGAGCTGGCGCCATTCATCGCGTTTGGCGCGGATCTCTTCGCGGGTGGGCGCCTTCACGTCGGGCGTGGTGCGGGCGACGAAGGCACTCCAGGCCGCTTCCTGCTCGGGTGCGATCCCGAGCGTCTCCTTCAGCTTCGCCAGGCGGGCCTCGCGGTACTTCGCCATGCGTTCGCCCATGCCGGCGTAGCGGGCGCCGTGCATGTGAGGCGCCGGGGTACCGGCTTGCGCGGCACGCTGGGCGGCGTGCTGCGCCAGCAGTTGCGGCTCCACGCTGGTATTGGCCATGACGGCCACCGACATGCCGGTGAGGGTGGTGGCCAGGGCTGTGACCATCAGGGCTTTCTTGAACTTGGACATCGTCTCTCTCCTGGACAGTGGTTGAGGAAACCTGGATGAGGCCCTTGCCTTGCATCCATGGCTCCAGTGTCGAAGGGCGATATGTCGCGGATATGCCTGTGCGTTGGCGTTTTGTAAAGTTTTGTGGCTGTACCTTTCAGATGCGGCCGGCATCGGCCAGATCGTCGAGGATGGGGCAGTCGGGCCGGCCATCGCCCGGACAGCAGGCCAGCAGCGTTTCCAGACTGCGCTGCATGGCCTGCAGCGCCTGGATGCGCTGGGTCAGTTCATTGTGGTGCCGCTGCGCGATGCGTTTGACCTGGACGCTGCTGCGGCGCCGGTCATGCCAGAGGCTGACCAGCTCGGCGATGGCATCGAGGCCAAAGCCCATGTCGCGCGCGCGGCGGATGAAGCGCAGCGTGTGGACGTCCGCCTCGCCATACTGGCGGTAGTTGCTGTCGGTGCGGTGGACCTCACCCAGCAGGCCCATTGCCTCGTAGTGGCGCAGCATCTTGGGCGAGATGCCGCTGAGCCGCGCGGCAGAGCCGATGGACACCGGCCATGCCGCAGCGGGCTCGTCGCAGTTGACGGCGGCAGCCTTCATGCCACCGTGTAGCCTTCCTCGCGGATGGCCTCGGCCAGTTTCTCGCGGTCCTGGGTCGATTGCACTTCCACCAGGTTGCTGGCGCGGTCGATCCGCACCTCGGCCTGGGGGTCCACCTGCCGGATCGCGGCCTGCACCGCTTTTTCGCAATGACCGCAGGTCATGCCCTGTACCTGGAACTGTTGTGTGCTCATGTTGATCTCCTTAAGTTGGATGCCATGGTCTGCATGGTGCACCCTGACATCGTGTCAAGGTCAAGGCCCCCAACGAAGATACACCTTGTGGCTTGACCTTCCCATGGGGGGAAAGCTTATGCTCGATTCATCATGAATGCTGCCGTTGAACCTGAAATCACTTCCCTGAACGAGGCCGTTGCCGGCACGGACGACGAGGCG
>NZ_JAQVEJ010000085.1 GCF_028698005.1 Hydrogenophaga sp. | reverse complement strand
ACCCGATCAAGACCGGGGTGCAGGGGTCCCTCTATGCGCTGCGCACGGTGGTGCTGCCCTTCGTCTTCATCTTCAATCCGGCGCTGCTCATGATCGACGTGCACGGGTGGTGGGAGGTTCTGCTGGTGGCCGCCACGGCCACCATCGCCTCGCTGACCTTTGCCGCCGCCACCATGGCCTGGTTCCGCACCAGATGCCAGTGGTGGGAGGTGCTGGCCCTGCTGGCCGTGACCTTCTTCCTGTTCCGCCCGGACTGGGCCATGGACC
Source organism: Hydrogenophaga sp. (assembly GCF_028698005.1). Classification (GTDB taxonomy): domain Bacteria; phylum Pseudomonadota; class Gammaproteobacteria; order Burkholderiales; family Burkholderiaceae_C; genus Hydrogenophaga. The sequence continues at coordinate 11,653 of NZ_JAQVEJ010000085.1, read as the reverse complement.
GCATCGCGCCACCCTATGCGCCCGCGCCGGCGGCCGACATCTACCAGGTCGCCGAGTCGCTGGGCGAGAACGATCGCCTGGTACTGCAAATTCACGGCACCAACATCGAGGGCGACGAGGTGCGCAAGACGGTGGCGGTGCAACTCGGTGCACCCGGGCAGGGGCGTGAGCGGTTGCAGGCAGCCGGCGTGACCATCATGGCCCTGGGGGACATGGTGCAGATCGCCAATGTGCGCTTCGGCAGCCAGGCGCGCAAGAGCGGCTTCGAGCCCGGCTGGGACATTGCCGCCGTGATGGTGCCGACAGACCGTCCTTCCGCCTACTGGGTCTATCTGCCGGCGCTGCTGCTGCTGGGCATGGTGTGGTTGGTCCAGGGATGGCGCATGCGCCGGCCAGGAGCGTCCGCGTGACCCGCATCGCCCTGATCCATGCGCTGGCGCATTCGGTCGAGCCGATCAATGCCGAGATGGCGCGGTCCTGGCCCGAGGCCACCTGCATGAACCTGCTCGACGACAGTCTTTCGGCCGACCTGGCCCGCGAGGGCAGGGGGCTCGACGCCGCCATGCACCGGCGCTTCGAGGCCCTGGCCGCCTACGCCGAATCCACCGGCGCCCAAGGCATCCTGTTCACCTGTTCGGCTTTCGGCCCGTGCATCGAAGCGGTGGCGGCCCGGCGCCCGCACATGCCGGTGCTCAAACCCAACGAGGCCATGATCGCCGACGTCGCCCGGGTGGGTGGTCCGGTGGGCCTGATCGCGTCCTTCGGACCCACACTGGAATCGATGCCGCCCGAGTTTCCGCCCGGTGTGCAGTTGCACATGGCCCTGGCCGATGGTGCCATGCAGGCCCTTGACCGGGGTGACGGCGCCGATCATGACGCCAGGGTCGTGGCCATGGCCCGACGGCTGCAGGCGCAGGGCTGCCATGTCATCGCGCTGGCCCAGTTCAGCATGGCGCGGGCAGCCGGTGCCGTGGCCTCCGCCACCGGCCTGCCGGTGTTCACCACCCCGGGCAGTGCCGTCGGCCTGCTCAGGCGTCGGCTGGCGGGCTGAGGCAGGGTTGTCAGCCGCTACAATAGAGGGTTGCCGTCAAACGGTGTGAGCCGTGGGACGCCGGTCCGGCGAAAGCGGGGCGCGGCGCGGCGCGCGGGTGGCGAAATTGGTAGACGCACCAGGTTTAGGTCCTGACGCCAGCAATGGTGTGGGGGTTCGAGTCCCCCCCCGCGCACCACAGCACCGATGAACAGACAGACATTCTTTGCGGTTGGCCCCAGGCCGGCCGACCGATTTTCCCCCTTTGGAGATGACCATCATGACCGTGACCGTGGAAACCCTGGAAAAACTGGAGCGCAAGATCACGTTGACGCTGCCCGCCGACGTGATCAAGAACGAGGTGGAGAGCCGCCTCAAGCGCCTGGCTCGCCAGGTCAAGATGGACGGCTTCCGTCCCGGCAAGGTGCCGCTCAACGTCGTGGCCCAGCGCTATGGCTACTCGGTCCACTATGAGGTCATGAACGACAAGGTGGGCGAGGCCTTTGCCAAGGCCACCAGCGAGGCCCAGCTGCGTGTGGCCGGCCAGCCCCAGATCACGGAGAAGGAAGGCGCTCCCGAGGGCGAGATCGCCTTTGATGCGGTGTTCGAGGTCTACCCCGAGGTCAAGATCGGTGACCTGGCCTCCGCCGAGGTCGAGAAGGTCTCTTCCGAGGTGAGCGAGGCCGCCATCGACCGCACGCTGGACATCCTGCGCAAGCAGCGCCGCACCTTCGCCCAGCGCGGCAAGGAAGACGCCGCCCAGGACGGTGACCGCGTCACCATCGACTTCGCTGGCAAGATCGACGGCGAGCCCTTCGAAGGCGGCAAGGCCGAGGGCTTCCAGTTCCTGGTCGGCGAAGGCCAGATGCTCAAGGAGTTCGAGGACGCCGTGCGCGGCATGAAGGCCGGTGAATCCAAGACCTTCCCGCTGAACTTCCCCGAGGACTACCATGGCAAGGACGTGGCCGGCAAGACCGCCGACTTCCTGGTGACCCTGCACAAGATCGAGGCGGCCCACCTGCCCGAGGTCGACGAGGCCTTCGCCAAGGCGCTGGGCGTGGACGGCGGCACCGTCGAGGCCCTGCGTGCCGACATCAAGAAAAACCTCGAGCGCGAGGTCAAGTTCCGCGTGCTGGCCCGCAACAAGCAGGCCGCCATGGACGCGCTGCTCTCCAAGGCCGAGCTGGACCTGCCCAAGTCGGTGGTCCAGGCCGAGATCGATCGCCTGATCGAAGGCGCCCGCGCCGATCTCAAGCAGCGTGGCATCAAGGACGCCGACAAGGCCCCGATCCCCGCCGACCTGTTCCGCGAGCAGGCCGAGCGTCGCGTGCGTCTGGGTCTGGTGGTGGCCGAACTGGTGCGCGCCAACGACCTGGCTGCCAAGCCCGAGCAGATCGAGGCGCACATCCAGGAGCTGGCCGCCTCCTACGAGAAGCCCGAGGACGTGGTGCGCTGGTACCACAGCGACAACCGCCGCATGGCCGAGATCGAGGCCGTGGTGATCGAGAACAACGTCACCGACCATGTGCTGGCCAAGGCCAAGGTCACCGACAAGCAGGTCGCCTTTGACGAACTGATGGGCCAGGCCTGATCGCTGTCCGGACGGTCGCGAAGCAGGGCGGGGGTACCCCGCCCTCTTTTTTTGCGCCGGCACTTGTGGTCGGCGGTAATGCCGCCATCTGGGAAGGCGGGTCTTCCAATGTCTGGGAACGGGTCATTGCCCAGGTTGGTTACAGTAGCGGCATTGCCGTCAAGATTTGTGGAGATTACGGATGAGCGCAATGGACATTCAGGGTCTGGGCATGGTGCCCATGGTGATTGAGCAGTCGGGCCGCGGCGAGCGGGCCTACGACATCTACTCGCGCCTGCTCAAGGAGCGCGTGGTGTTCCTGGTCGGGCCGGTGACCGACCAGTCGGCCAACCTGGTGGTGGCCCAGCTGCTGTTCCTGGAGAGCGAGAATCCGGACAAGGACATCTCGTTCTACATCAACTCGCCGGGCGGTTCCGTCAGCGCGGGCATGTCGATTTTCGACACCATGAACTTCATCAAGCCCGACGTGTCCACGCTGTGCATGGGCATGGCGGCTTCCATGGGCGCCTTCCTGCTGGCCGCCGGTGCCAAGGGCAAGCGCTTTGCCTTGCCCAACTCCAAGATCATGATCCACCAGCCGCTCGGCGGCGCCCAGGGCCAGGCCACCGAGATCGAGATCCACGCGCGCGAGATCCTCAAGACCCGCGAGCAGCTCAACAAGATCCTGGCCGAGCGCACTGGCCAGCCACTGGAAAAGATCGAGCGCGACACCGAGCGCGACTACTACCTGTCCGCGGCCGAATCGGCCGAGTACGGCCTGATCGACAAGGTCATCGACAAGCGCGCCACCGCTGCCTGAAGGGGGTTGCCCCCGATTTGTCCCAGGGCCGCAGCGGCGCGCCATTGCTCTATCATTGATCCCGGTTCCCATCCGCTTCACGCACATACCCAGAATCCATGGCCGACAAAAAAGCCGTCTCCGGTGAGAAAGCGCTCTACTGCTCCTTTTGCGGCAAGAGCCAGCACGAGGTCAAGAAACTGATCGCGGGTCCCTCCGTGTTCATTTGCGACGAGTGCATCGAGCTGTGCAACGACATCATCCGTGATGAGCTGCCCGGCCTGGACGCCGTCAAGGGCGGCGGCGACGAATTGCCCACGCCGGCCCAGCTCAAGAGCAACCTGGACAACTATGTCATCGGGCAGGAGGCCGCCAAGCGTGCGCTGGCCGTGGCGGTCTACAACCATTACAAGCGCCTGCGCCACAAGCGCGCGGCGCGCAAGGACGAGGTCGAGCTGTCCAAGAGCAACATCCTGCTCGTCGGCCCGACCGGCTCGGGCAAGACGCTGCTGGCGCAGACCATGGCGCGCATGCTCAATGTGCCCTTCGTGATGGCCGACGCCACCACGCTGACCGAGGCCGGCTACGTGGGTGAGGACGTCGAGAACATCATCGCCAAGCTGCTGCAAAGCTGCAACTACGACGTCGAGAAGGCGCAGCAGGGCATTGTCTACATCGACGAGATCGACAAGATCACCCGCAAGTCAGACAACCCGTCGATCACCCGCGACGTCTCGGGCGAGGGTGTGCAGCAAGCTTTGCTCAAGCTGGTCGAGGGCACGATGGCCAGCGTGCCGCCGCAGGGCGGGCGCAAGCACCCGAACCAGGATTTCCTGCAGGTCGACACGTCCAACATCCTGTTCATCTGCGGTGGCGCGTTCGCCGGGCTCGAAAAGATCATCGAGAACCGCACCGAGGACTCCGGCATGGGCTTCGGCGCCGTGGTGCGCAGCAAGCAGCAGCGCAGCCTGAGCGATGCCTTCAAGGACATCGAGCCCGAAGATCTGATCAAGTTCGGTCTGATCCCCGAGCTGGTGGGGCGCCTGCCGGTCATCGCCAGCCTGACGGAACTGAGTGAGGACGCGCTGGTCGAAATTCTGACCGCCCCCAAGAATGCTGTCGTCAAGCAATACACCAGCCTGCTGGAGATGGAAGGGGTGGAGCTGGAGGTGCGTCCGGCCGCCCTGAAGGCCATCGCACGCAAGGCGCTGGCACGCAAGACGGGCGCGCGCGGCCTGCGCTCCATCCTGGAAAACGCGTTGATCGACACCATGTTCGACCTGCCAGACATGGGCAACGTGGAGAAGGTGGTGGTCGATGAGTCCACCATCGAGGAAAACAAGCCCCCCCTGCTGGTGTACCGCGAGGCGGCCAAGCAGGCCTGACAGGGCATCCGCCCGGTGTTCTTGGCATGGTGGTTGGCGCGGTTCCGATGAGCCGGTGCCGGGTTGAACGGTGCCGCATCGCCCCCATGTGCGTTTTTTGTCGAGGTTGAAGATGTCCGGTCAATCCCCATTGCCCAGTATTCCGGTGGATCTGCCGCTGTTGCCCTTGCGCGACGTGGTGGTGTTCCCTCACATGGTCATTCCCCTGTTCGTGGGGCGGCCCAAGAGCATCAAGGCGCTGGAGTCGGCCATGGCGGCCGAGCGCCGGATCATGCTGGTGGCCCAGAAAGCCGCGGCCAAGGACGAGCCGTCCACGGACGACATGTTCGAGATGGGCTGCGTGGCCACCATCCTGCAGATGCTCAAGCTCCCCGACGGTACCGTGAAGGTGCTCGTGGAGGGTCTGCAGCGCGCCAAGGTGCTGGCTGTTCGCGAGGAAGAAAGCCACTTCGTTGCCCATGTGACGCCGCTGGACGTGGCCCAGGAGCGCGAGTCCGCCAAAGGCACCGAGATCGAAGCGCTGCGGCGCGCGGTCATGCAGCAGTTCGACCAGTACGTCAAACTCAACAAGAAGATTCCGTCCGAGATCCTGACGTCCATCGCCAGCATCGATGACCCGGGTCGCCTGGCCGACACCATCGCTGCCCATCTGCCGCTCAAGCTGGAGTCCAAGCAGGTGGTGCTCGACCTCGACCCGGTGGCCAAGCGCCTGGAAAATCTGTTCGAGCAGCTCGAGCGCGAGGTCGACATCCTCAACGTCGACAAGCGCATCCGTGGTCGCGTCAAGCGCCAGATGGAAAAGAACCAGCGCGACTTCTACCTGAACGAGCAGGTCAAGGCGATCCAGAAAGAGCTGGGCGAAGGCGAGGAGGGCGCCGATCTCGAAGAAATCGAGAAGAAGATCAAGCTGGCCAAGATGCCGGCCGAGGCGCGCAAGAAGGCCGAGGGCGAGCTCAAGAAACTCAAGCTGATGTCACCGATGTCGGCCGAGGCGACCGTGGTGCGCAACTACATCGATGCGCTGGTGGGTCTGCCCTGGAGCAAAAAGACCAAGATCAAGCACGACCTGGCCTATGCCGAGGCGGTGCTCAACGAAGACCATTTCGGGCTGGAAAAGGTCAAGGACCGGATCCTCGAGTATCTCGCGGTGCAGCAGCGTGTCGACAAGGTCAAAGCACCCATCCTGTGCCTGGTCGGGCCACCGGGCGTGGGCAAGACCTCGCTCGGTCAGTCGATTGCCAAGGCCACCGGCCGCAAGTATGTGCGCATGGCGCTGGGCGGTATGCGCGATGAAGCGGAGATCCGCGGCCACCGCCGTACCTACATCGGTGCCATGCCGGGCAAGGTGCTGCAAAGCCTGAACAAGGCCGGCACGCGCAACCCGCTGTTCCTGCTGGACGAGATCGACAAGCTGGGCACCGACTTCCGCGGTGATCCCTCGAGCGCGCTGCTGGAGGTGCTCGATCCCGAGCAGAACCACACGTTCGCGGACCATTACATCGAGGTCGACTTCGATCTGTCGGATGTGATGTTCGTGGCCACCAGCAACTCGATGAACATCCCGCCGGCGCTGCTGGACCGGATGGAGGTCATCCGTCTCTCGGGCTACACCGAGGACGAGAAGACCAGCATCGCCATGCGCTACCTGCTGCCCAAGCAGATCAAGAACAACGGCATCAAGGATGGCGAGTTGCAGGTGACCGAGGACGCCGTGCGCGACATCGTGCGCTACTACACCCGCGAGGCCGGCGTGCGCTCCCTTGAGCGTGAGCTGTCCAAGATCTGCCGCAAGGTGGTCAAGGGTCTGCTGCTCAAGAAGCTCGAACCCGAGGTGGTCGTCTCCGCCGACAACCTCAGCGACTATCTGGGCGTGCGCAAGTACAGCTACGGTCGTGCCGAGCAGCAAAACCAGGTCGGTCAGGTCGTGGGTCTGGCCTGGACCGAGGTGGGGGGCGACCTGCTCACCATCGAGGTGGCCACCATGCCCGGCAAGGGTGTCACCACCCGCACCGGTTCGCTGGGCGACGTGATGAAGGAATCCGTGGAGGCGGCCCGCACGGTGGTGCGCAGCCGTGCCCGCATGCTGGGCATCAAGGACGAGGTGTTCGACAAGCGCGATGTGCACATCCACGTGCCCGACGGCGCCACACCCAAGGATGGCCCGAGTGCGGGGGCCGCCATGGCCACGGCCCTGGTGTCGGCGCTGACCGGCATTCCCGTGCGTGCCGATGTCGCCATGACCGGCGAGATCACGCTGCGCGGCGAGGTCACCGCCATCGGTGGCCTGAAGGAAAAGCTGCTGGCTGCGCTGCGCGGCGGTATCAAGACCGTCATCATCCCGGAAGAGAACGTCAAGGACCTGGCCGAGATCCCTGCCAACGTCAAGGAAGGGCTGGAGATCGTGCCCGTGAAGTGGATCGACAAGGTGTTGTCGATCGCGCTGGAGCGCCAGCCCGTGCCGCTGACCGAGGAGGAGGTGGCGGCGCAGGTGGCGGCAGCGCAGGCGGCCAGCGCACCGGCACCCGACGCGGTCAAGCACTGACGACTGGCTGAGCCGGCTTGGTTCTGAATGTCGTCTGGCTAGGCTTTTTCGTCAGCGCCTTTGCGGCGGCGCTGGTGCAAACCCTGCTGGGCGACTTCGGCGTGTTTCCGCGCCTGATGACGGCGCTGTTCGATGCCGCCCGTACCGGCTTTGACATCGCCCTGGGCCTGACGGGGGTGATGGCGCTGTGGCTGGGCTTCATGAAGATCGGCGAGCGTGCCGGCATGATCGACGCCTTCGCGCGTGGCGTGAGCCCGCTCATGCGCCATCTGTTTCCCGGCGTGCCGGCCGGCCACCCGGCACAGGGTGCGATGACGATGAACCTCAGCGCCAACCTGCTCGGTCTGGACAACGCGGCCACGCCGCTGGGCCTGAAGGCCATGCAGGAGTTGCAGTCGCTCAACCCCCGCTCCGACGTGGCCACCAATGCGCAGGTCATGTTTCTGGTGCTCAACACCGCCGGGCTGACCCTGATCCCCACCTCGGTGATCGCCATTCGCCAGACGCTGGCCGCCAAGCAGGGGCTCGCGGGCTTCAATGCTGCCGACATCTTTCTGCCGACCCTGCTGGTCACGGCCATCACCCTGGTGTGCGCGCTGGTGACGGTGGCGCTGGTGCAGGGCATCTCGCTGCTGCGCAGAGGCTTGCTGGTGCCTCTGGGCGTGCTGGCCGCTGGCGCGGGTGGGTTGAGCTGGTGGCTGGCAGGCCTGCCGGCAGCGGATGCCGCTCGCGGGATGGGGCTGATCGGCAGTGGGGCCATTCTCTCGGTGGTGCTGTTGTTTCTGGTGGCCGGTGCCTTGCGGCGCGTGAACGTGTACGAGGCCTTCGTTGATGGCGCCAAGGAAGGCTTTGGCGTGGCCGTCGGCATCATCCCCTATCTGATTGCCATGCTGGTGGCCATCGCCGCCTTCCGCTCGGTGGGGTTGATGGACTTGCTGATGGGCGCCATTGCCTGGGCGGTGTCCGCCCTGGGCCTGCCGACCGACTTTCTGCCCGCCTTGCCCGTGGGGCTGATGAAGGTGCTGTCCGGCTCCGGTGCGCGCGGGCTGATGGTGGATGTGATGCAGGCGCACGGTGTCGACTCTTTCGCCGGCAAGCTGGCCGCCATCATCCAGGGTTCGACCGAAACGACCTTCTACGTGCTGGCGGTCTATTTCGGCAGCGTCGGCGTCAAGCACACGCGCCATGCGTTGCCGTGCGCGTTGCTGGCCGACGCTGTCGGGCTGGTTGCGGCCGTGGGTGTGGGCTACGCATTCCTGCACTGACCGCTGGCGTGCTGCAGGCAAGAAAAAGCCCGCATGTGAGCGGGCTGACCTGTTGACCGGGAAAATTCTGGAGGCGCGTGGCGGAGTCGAACCGCCCTAGACGGATTTGCAATCCGTTGCATAACCGCTTTGCTAACGCGCCTCATGTGATGCACCGGCATGGCCGGTTCATCTCATCCGACAAAAAAGGGAAGCCGGGCTTCCCTTTTTTCGTGCATCTGGAGCGGGAAACGAGGTTCGAACTCGCGACCTCAACCTTGGCAAGGTTGCGCTCTACCAACTGAGCTATTCCCGCATTTTCTGAAAAACCCGTCGTTCGTCAGAAGCTGAAAGTATAGCGCAAAAAAATGGTGTTTTTCAAGCCCCGCAAAAAATTCGCCACCTGATCGCTTGTCCAGATTGCTGTCCGTCAGAGCGCACCCGACTGGCCCGAAAAATCGACCCGGTTCCACTCGATCGCCCGCTTGCGCCAGTGGGTCTCGATGGCCTGGGTGAAGTCAGCCCGCACGAGTTTGGCCCTGGCTTCGCACCACTGGTCGGACTCGCGTCGCACCACCACGCCCTCCAGCGGGCCCTGGCGAAAGAGACTGGTGGAGGAGGTCACCAGCTGCTTGAGTTCGGCGACGCTGGTCTTGCCCTGGCTCACACGGGGTACGGTGATCAGGCCGGCCGATGCCGCCAGCGCATTGCGCCGTTGCGTGCTCCAGAAGCGCCCGGCGCTGCGGTCGTACACGTCGAACAGCAGAAACCAGTCGGGCAGGGCGCTGTAGTCCAGAGAATGACGGGCGGCGCACCATTCGCCAAACAGAATCCGCTCGGGCGTGAGCACCTGCCGCAGTGCGTCGCCGTGCACGGCCAGCCAGGTGGGCAGCCGCGAGAACTGGCCGGTGTGAGGCTCGGTCAGGTACTGGCCCCGGTTCTGTGCACGCAACTGGCCGTCCGGCGCCAGCGAGATGCCCAGGTTGGCACCGTCGAGCTTTTCCTCCACGACCACCTCGTCAGCCAGCAGCTCGGCCACTTCTTCGGGGGTGAGCAACTTGTCGTCGCGCGGGGCGCCCTGGCCCAGCCAGTCCAGATGAGGGGTTTGGGGAAAGCGGAAAAAATCGGTCATGTCGGACATCGTGTTCATCGGTTCAGCGGCGCTTCTTTTCGGCATGCTTGCGGCGCGACCAGTCTTCAATGATGGGCTCGAGCAGTACCTGGTGTGCCGCCAGTTCCTGCTCCCAGTCGTGCCAGTCGGTATCACCCGCAAAGGCAATACAGCCTTCTCCATATTGTTGCTGAGCCGCCAGGGCGGCGGCCACCATCTTCTTGTCGGCCTCGTCGTGCACGACGCGCGCCAGGCGAGGAGGCAGTACGCCGCTGCCATTGGCGTCGTAGGCCACGTCGACGAAATCGACGGCGGCGGTGCTCCACTTGTGCATCACGACCTGGATGCCATAGTCGCTGAACCCCAGTTTGTGGGTGTATTCGTCGTAGATCTTGTTGGCCAGATCCAGCACCATGTGGGATGGGCTTTGCTCGAACGCATGCAGCCATGCCCACACCTGCTGGCGCAGCTGCGGGTCCGGGGGCGTTGCATCGATGTCCTTGGGGTGCAGCGGATCGGCAGCGCTGGCCGCGATCAGCACGTTGGTGTCCACCACATAGCGTGCCCTCATGCGCCTTGCCTGGCCTGCTGCAGGGCTTTTTGCTGGCGCTCGAACATCAGACGCGCCTGTTCCCGCGTTTCGTTCAGGGCATCGCCAAAGAAGCCCTGCGGCCAGTTGGTGAGGCGGCCAAAGTCGTCCAGCCCCAGTTCGCGCAGCGTTGCCGCATGGCCCTGGCGCTCGACAAAGTACAGCGCCACATCCTGCGTCGCCACGGTCTGGCGCGCCACCAGGGTCTGCATGCGGCGAAACAGGTGCTCGGAGTGGGTCTCGACCAGGAACTGCACCTGGCGCTCGCGGCCGACCTCGACGAACAGCTCCGCCAGCACCGATTGCGCCAGCGGATGCAGGTGAATCTCCGGTTCCTCCAGCACGATGGTGCTGCCACGGGGGGCAAAGTAGGCCAGCACGAGCACCGGCAGCACCTGGGAAACGCCGACACCCACGTCATGCAGGTTGCAGGCCACGCCGTCGCGGTGGATGACCAACTCGTAGCGGCTGGAGCGGCCTTGCTGGCGAACTTCCAGCCGATCAGCCACCTTCATCCGCGCCAGCCACTTCGAGGCACCATCGACCACCTGGTTGTGGTCTTCGCCCTTGAGCAGGGCACTGGCGAGCAAGGCGTCGACGGCCGCGCGACCGTCAACACCCACCTCCCCGGGCTTGGTCTTGTTCCAGGCGTAGTCACGCTCGGCCTTGCGCCGCAGCGGCCCCAGGTAGCTGATGCCTTCCAGTTCACGGCGGATGGCCAGGCTCAGGTCTTCGACCCACTGGCCATCGATGCCCAGGGCGGCAATGGCCTCGGCCGGCAGGGCAATGGAGCGCTCGGGCGTGCAGTGGCGGCCTTTGATGCGTGGCTGTGCTTCATCGCCCACCCGCACCGCATAGGCCCCCTTTTCGCGGCGCAGCACCTGCAGATGCCGCGCCTGCGTGCGCAGGCTCAGCGCCTGCACCACCACGCTGCCGGACGATGTTTTGGCGTAGGTGCACCGGAAGCTGCCTTCTCTGGCACGGTCGGAGTCGGGGCGGACAAAGTCGAAGCCGATGGAGAACTGGCGGGGGGCAGTACCGCCGGACAGATGCAGGACATCGTCGAAACCACCGAAGTTGAACAGGTCGTTGACTTCATCGCCGCCCAGGTTCAGGTGCACGGCCCGGTCGGGCGACTGCACCGTCTGCTTGAGCAGCAACAGGCTCTGGATCAGTGTCGATTTGCCCGAGGAGTTGGCGCCCAGCAGCATGGTGACCGGCTTGAGTGACAGCGCGCCGGTGTGCTGCCATGCCTTGAATTGGGTCAGGTGCAGTTCGGTGAACATGAATACGATTGTCCCGCAACACACGCCCATGTGGACCGGACCGCCACAGGGCTGGTTCGGATCGGTTCGGATGATGTTATACCGGATGGAGTATCTG
>NZ_JAQVEJ010000084.1 GCF_028698005.1 Hydrogenophaga sp. | reverse complement strand
AGGCGATGCCATAGAACATCATGTTCACGCCCAGGTAGAGCAGGGTGTCGTTCGACACGCTGCCCGCCTGGTAGCTGAACATGGGCGTGGCGGCGCAGGCGAGCAGGGCCATCGCCACGTAGGACTGGCCGACACCGATGCGCCGCGCGGCCAGTACCGCGAACGCCAGGCCCAGCATCATGAAGGTGGCGCTGGCCAGGCGCATCGCCGTCTGCGCACGCGGGCCTTCCCAGCGCCCGGCCTTGCTCAGCAGGCCCAGCGATGCGTAGTACAGCGGCGGATGACCCAGGTAGTTGGGGCGGCCATCAGGCAGTTTGCCGCCGACATAGTCGGGCAGCAACAGGCGCGAGCGGGCGCTGTCCCTGATGTAGGCCATGTGCGCGGCTTCGTCCGGGGCGTAGCCCGGCGGCGTCGTCAGGGCCATCAGCGCCGACTGCAGGCACAGGCAGCCCACCAGCACCCAGGCCAGGCGCCAGTCCTGCAAGGTGTGCCACCAGCGCGTCATGCGGTGGCAGGCGTGATGGTGGCCTGGTCAGCCTGCCAGGCATGCCGCGTGCGCGGCGGCCAGGCCAGGCCGAAGTCTTCATGATCCAGTGTCAGGTTGGGGCTGTAAGCCGGGTCATGGGCCATGATGGCGGGCCAGCGCTTCCACATGTAGGCCACCTCTTTCTGGAAGCGGGCCAGCTTCTCGGGCGTGTCCTCGTAACCGCGCGTGGCCGACTCGTGGTGGAACAGCTGGGCAAACGGGGTGTAGAGGTTGCGCAGGCCGATCTCGGTGAACTTCAGGCACAGGTCCACGTCGTTGCAGGCCACGCGCAGGTTCACCTCGTCGAAGCCACCCACCGCCATGAAGTGCTCCTTGCGCACCGCCAGGCAGGCACCGGTGACGGCGCTGAACGAGCTGATGAGCGAGGCGCGGCCCACGTAGCCGTGCGCCAGCGACGAGAATCCCTTGTGTGAATGGCCGGCCCAGCCGCCGATGCCCAGCACGATGCCCGCATGCTGCAGCGTCCCGTTGGGGAACAGCAGCAGCGCACCCACCGCGCCGATACCCGGTCGGCAGGCCTGGCTGACCAGCTCGTCCAGCCACTCGTGCGTGATGACTTCGATGTCGTTGTTCAGGAACACCAGCACCTCGCCCCGGGCCTCGCGTGCGCCCAGGTTGTTGATCGCCGAGTAGCAGAACGGCGAATCGTCGCGGATCACCCGGAAGTTGTCATGGGCCTGGGCCTGCTCGGCGAAGTAGGCCAGCGCGGCCGGATCGTCCGAGCCGTTGTCCATCAGGATGATCTCGTAGTTCTTGTAGCGCGTCTTGGCCTGGATGCTCTCGATGCACACCTTGACCAGGTGCAGCATGTTGCGCGTCGGGATGATGATGCTCACCAGCGGCGGTACGTCGGGCAGCTTGTAGCGTGCACGGTAACCATGGCCCACGAATTGCGCCCGCGCCCGCGTGCCGGTGCGCTTGAAGTGGTCGTTGAGCGCCCGCTCACCGGCCAGCATGGCGTAGGGCTTGATGTTCAGGTCGGCCGTGGCCGTGCTGCCCGCGTGCGCGCGCCAGTGGTAGAGGATGAAGGGCACGTGCACGATCTGCGCCGGCGTGATGTGCTCGATGGCACGCAGCACCAGGTCGTAGTCCTGGGCGCCCGCGTAGGCCTCGCGCAGGCCGCCGATCTGCCCGATCAGGTCCTGGCGGTAGAACGCCAGGTGTGTGACCAGATTGTGCGAATAGAACAGGTCCGGGTTCCAGTCGGTCTTGAAGTACGGATCGAACCGGTGGCCCTTTTCGTCGAGCTTGTCCTCGTCCGAATACAGCATGCGCGCATCCGGGTTCTCGGCGATGGCGCGCACCATGTAGAACAGGGCGTGCGGCGGCAGCAGGTCGTCGTGGTCGAGGAAGGTGATCCAGTCGCCCGTGGCCAGGGCCAGGGCGCTGTTGGTGGCTGCCGAGATGTGGCCGTTGGTGTCACGGAAAACGAGCTTGATGCGCTCATCCCCGGCGGCCAGCTTTTCCAGGAACGGGCGCATGTCCGGGTTGGGCGAGGCATCGTCGGCGATGCACAGCTCCCAGTGGGGATACAACTGCGACTGCACCGAGCGGATGGCGTCGCCAAGCCACTCCAGGTTGGCGTTGTAGGTTGGCATGATGATCGACACCTTGGGCGAGATGGCCAGTTGCGCCACCTGTTCGCGCATGGTGGCGATGGCCGCTGCATCGGGCGTGTCGTAGCGGCGCACCCATTCGCGGTAGTTGCGGCGATCGTCGGCAGTGACCGGCATGGCGTTGCTGCCTTCGAAGGGAGCCGCCTGCGCCGTGACCGCCTGCGGCAGCGCCGCCGGCGCAGAGGTCGTCTGAGCCCGGCGGCCACCGCGCAAGCCCTGCTTCAGCCGCTGGATGGCGGCACTGACGGCGCGCAGCGGCGCCGTCACGCGCCAGCTCGTGGAGCCGTAGAGGTCGGCCAGTGTCCGGTCCAGATGCTCCTGCATCGCCTTCACCGCGTTCTGCTGCGCCAGGATCTCCTGGCTTTGCTCGGCGATCACCTGGTAGGCCGACACCAGTTGGTGGTTGCGGTCGGTGTAGTCGGCCAGCAACTCCAGCAACTGGTCGTCACGGTCCTTCAGCGCCTCTTTCAACGGGGCGAGATCCTGAGGCAGGGGGGCAGCGGTGGGATGCGTCATGGGGATGGGGCAGGGGCACGACGGTCAGGTGCCTGGCGGGAGCAGACACTTCGCTGGCCGTGCGCGCCAGGTGAGACTGGGCCAGCGGACAATTATAGGTTTGGGGTCCCTCTTGCCCGGCGTGCGTTGCGTGCAAGAGCGGCCTGGTGGCACATCATCCCGCATGGCAGTTTTTTTGTCATGACGCACCACGCGCCGGGAGGCAATGTGCCATGATCTGCCGCTCCATGGCGACATCGCGTGCACACGGCCCTGATCAGGCGCACCGCACCGTTCGGTTTGTATTGGCCAGATACCGAGGTTCCGCATGAGGTTGATCAAGAGTTTTCGAGAGCGCTGGCGTTCCCCGGGGGCGTCCGCACCCGGGCCATCGGGTCTTCCTGCGAAGGATTCGGCGTTGCCGGGGTCGCGCGCGGCGATCACGCAGTTTCTGTTTGTGCAGGATCCGCCGGAGCCCGTCGACCTCTGTTTTGTCCTTGGCAGCCCGACGCCGACCAGCATGGACCCTGCCATCGCGCTGCATGCGCGCGGTCTGGCGCCCTTGATCATGGTGTCCGGTCACGGGCCGGTGCGTCAGCCCGTGCCGGAGGCCGTGCAGTTTCGCGACTATGCCCTGGCGCGTGGCGTCCCCGCAGCGGCCATGCTGCTCGAGACCGAGGCAACCAACACGCGGGACAACTTTGCTTTCTCTGCTCCCCTCATCGAGCAGCGGATAGGCTGGGCCAACATTCGCAGCGTCGCACTGGTGTCGAAACCCTTTCACGCACGCCGTGCCCTCATGACGGCGCGGCGCCACTGGCCGGCGCATGTGCGCCTGGTCATGCAGCCCTCGCAGCGTCCCGATGACTTTCCTGCCGACACCTGGTGGCAGACGGAAGGTGGGCGGTTCCATGTCCTGCGTGAACTGGTTGCCATCGGCACGTATGCCCAGCAGGGCGATATTGGGGACTTCTGATGCTGCCTTCACGCATACACCTGATTGGCATTGGCGGCGCCGGCATGGCGAGCCTGGCGCAATACCTGCTGGCTTCGGGCCGCACGGTCACCGGCAGCGATCGGGCGTGCAGCCCGGTCATCGAGCGTCTTGTGCAGGAGGGTGCTCGGATCGCGCAGCAGCACGACGAGGCACAGGTCGGCGATGCCGAACTGGTGGTGGTGAGCGATGCGATTCCGGCCGGCAATGTGGAGCTCGAAGGTGCGCGCCGTCGTGGCATTCCGGTGATCCGGCGGGCCGAGTGCCTGGACTTGCTGCGCGAGGGGCGTCGCGCCGTCATGGTCGCGGGATCGCATGGCAAGTCCACCACCAGTGCCATGATTGCCTGCATTCTGGACGAGGCCGGACGCGATCCCGGCTTCTCGTTCGGTGCCGATGTACCCTGCCTGGGCAATCGGCGGGCCCGGCCGGGCGGGCGGGAGGTTTTCGTTGCCGAGGCGTGCGAGGCCTTTCGCAACCTGGACGCACTGACCCCCGAGATCGCCCTCATCACCAACGTCGATGACGAGCACGTCAACCACTATGCGTCACAAGCCGCTCTGGAGGAGGCCTTCACCGCTTTTGCCCGGCGGGCCCACCGCATCGTTGCATCGGCCGAAGACCCCGGTGTGCAACGCCTCGGCCTGCCGCGCGACCAGGTCGTCTGGTTCGGTCTGATCCCGGATTGCACCGTCTCGGCGCAGCCGTGGCCCGCGCCGTTCGCGCCCTGTTGCGATGGCGTGGCGTTTGCACCGATCGAGCTGCGCCAGCCGGGCGATCACATGCGTCGCAATGCCCTGGCCGCCATCGCGGCCTGCCACCTGCTGGGGGTGGCACCGGAGGTCATGGCGCGCGGCCTTGAGCGCTTCACCGGCGTTGCCCGGCGCTGGCAGGAACTTGGCGAGGTGTCGGGCATCCGTGTCGTGGACGACTACGCGCACCACCCGGCAGAAGTCGCCACGACGCTGCGCGCCGCCCGCGCCGTGGCGCCCGGGCGCCGGTTCGTGGCCGCATTTCAACCCTTGTTGCACTCGCGCGTGCAGCGGCTGCAGGACGAGTTCGCCGAGAGCCTGGCCCTCGCCGACCTGGTGTTGCTTCTGGATGTGGATGATGATGGCGAGAGCGCCCGATCGGCAGGCAGTGCGGCCATTGCCGCCGGGCTGCGACGCCACGGCATCACGGTCATCCAGCGCGGCGATGCCGACGATCTGGTTCACCATGCGCGCAGCGACCTGCTCGCTGGCGATGTGTTGCTGGTCATGGGGGGAGCCGGCATGGCCGGTGTGGCCCAGCGCTTGCACCGGCAACTGGCCGAGGAGGCGTCGCCTGTATCGTCCGTTCCCGCGGCGACGCTGGCCCCTCAGCACTGGACACGGCGCCTCACGCAGGTCTGGCGATCGCGCGAGACTTTCGTTGCCCTGTTTCGTGTCGCCGCGCGCGCCCACCCTGACGCGCCGGCGCTGCTGGGGCTCGACGGTACGTTCTCCTACGCCGAGCTGGATCGTGCCAGCGACGAACTCGCCGCCGGCCTTGCCACGCGTGGATGGTCCGATGCCGTCGTCGGCGTTGCCTTGCCGCTGGGGGCAGAGCTGATCGTCAGTCTGCTCGGTGTCATGAAGGCCGGAAGCACCTATCTTCCACTCGACCTGGCGCTGCCCGATGCGCGCCGGACCTACATGCTGGAGCAGGCCGGGGCCGCGGCCATCATCGCCCGTGACACGACGGTGGCGGCCGTGCCGGTCATGTCGCCAACCCGGCTGCGCGCCATCGGCGGCGCCGTGCCGTCCGGACCACGCGGCGGCAGTGGTGCTTACATCTGCTTCACCTCGGGGTCGACCGGCTACCCCAAGGGCGTCTGCATCCACCAGTCGGCGCTGGCCGCGCTGCTGCGTGACACGGTCACGCGTTTCGGCCTCCGTCCCGGCGCGCGGATGCTGCTGAACACGTCGATCGGTTTTGACGTCTCGCTGGCCGAAATCTGCGGCACGCTGGCCGGTGGTGGCGCGCTGGCAGTTGATGGCGCCCGGCCCCTGGGCGGCGGGCGCCTGGCGGACGCGCTGGAGCAACTGGCCGTGACCCATCTGTCCATCACCCCCAGCCTGCTGGCCAGCGGCCGGCCGCGTGCCCTGCCGCAGTTGCGCTGCATCGTTGCGTGCGGGGAGCCCTGCCCACCCGAGTTGGTGGCCGACTGGGGCGCGGGGCGGCATTTCTTCAACGTCTACGGTCCGACCGAGGCGACCATCTATGCCACCGCCGCCCTGTGCGAGCCGGGCGCCGACATCACCATCGGGACCGCCCTGGGCCATGTCGAGGTACATGTGCTGGACGAGGCGCTGCAGCCTGTCCCTGTGGGCGAGTTGGGCGAACTCTGTCTGGCCGGTACAGGCGTGTCGGCAGGCTACATCGGGAGACCCGAGGAAACGGCCGGGCGGTTTGTGCAGGCCAGGATCGGCCGGCGCGTCGCGCGTGTGTACCGCACAGGCGACATGGTTCGGCGCGGCGAGGACGGCAACCTGCGCTTCATCGGCCGGGCTGACACGCAGGTGAAGGTGCATGGCGTGCGTATCGAGCTGGGTGAAATCGAACGCGTCGTTCTGCGTGAGCCGGGGGTGGCCGATGCCGCGGTCTGCCTTGCCAAGGGGCCTCGGCCCACCCTGTTGTGCTTCGTCGAGGCGGTCTGCGACAGCCCACCCGATCTTGCTGCCCTGTCGCAGCGCCTGGCCGAGTGGCTGCCGGAAAGCGCCCTGCCGTCGCGCATCCAGCTTGTGCCCGCCATTCCCCTGACACCCAGCGGCAAGAAGGATCGTCAGAAACTGATCGCCCTGCATGGCGGCCGCGTTGTCACGCGAGCGGCGGAGTACTGGCCGCCCGCGAGCGAGACCGAACAGCGCCTCGCTCCGCTGTGGCAGGAAGCACTGGACCTGCAGGAGCCGGTTGGCCGGCTGGACCGCTTCGCCGCCCTGGGTGGTGACTCGCTGGCCTCCCTGACACTGATCCTGCTGGTCGAGGAACGCTTTGGCGTCACGGTGCCGCCGGGCTATTTCGGGCGGATCGATACATTGCCCCAGATGGCCACCCAGCTCGACGATCTGCTGTGGCACCGCGACGGTGGCAGCGCCGCCGGCGCACAGGGGTTCACGGCGAGCCGGATCTACCGGCGTATGCGCGATCTTTGCGGGCACTGGCCAGGTGTCCGTCACGCGCCTGAGTACCTGACGAGCAGTCTGGGTCTGCCCGGGGCGCAGCACGACCTGTTTCTGTGCTGCCAGGTGGAAGAGGAGTTCACCGCACTGGCGCAGCGGCTGTCGCCCGCCTTCCGGGTCCATGGCATGCGTTCGGGCCACCTCGTCATTGACCACGGGCCCGGGGGCATTCGTCAACTGGCTGCCCGCTATGCCGAGGAAGTCGCGGCGATTGTTCCACGGGGGCCCGTGCTGCTGGCGGGCGTCTGCCAGGGAGGCACCATCGCCAAGAGCGTGGCGGAACTGCTCATGGCCGCCGGCCGCACGGTGCCGCTGCTGATCTGGATCGAGCCTGGGCGGCCTCAGCCGTATGCCGGTCGTGTGGCGCTGATCTGTGCCGAGGACAGCTTTCTCAACCCGCTGCGCCCTGGCGGGCCAGGCATGGCGCCCTACGAAGCTGCCATGAGCGCAGGGGTCAGCCTGGATCTTATTCCAGGCATTCACGGGGGCGCCTGTGTCGAACCTGCGGTGCAGTTCCTCGCCCATCACCTGGCCCGGCGGGTGGACGAGGCACTGGAACGCACGGCTGCCAACGCATGAACGTGCGCCGGTTCCTGTACCGATGGGGCCGTGTGGCACGAGCGGGTGTGGGCATGGCGATGGGCATGCTGGCCTACCCGATTGCCTGGCTGGGCTGGTTTCGCCCGCGCGATGAACTGGCCGCGGCGGTCGGGCAATTGCTGCTGGTGGGCTTTTACGGAGCGAGCCGGTCCTCGCCCTCGGCCCGGCTGCTGGCCCGGCAGGCGCAGCGTGGCCAGGTGGGCGCGGTTTTCTTCGTTCACCAGAACGTCGGCAGCCTGGCGCAGGTCAAAGGCTTGCTGGATCTCTTTCGCGACGGGGGCACAGCGCCGTTGCTGGCCATCGACCACGAAGGCGGCATCGTGCAGCGACTGACCGATGCGCACGGCATGAGCCGCCTGCCGGCCGCACGGGACGTCGCGGCCAGCCTGTCGCCCGACGAGGCATACGCTCTTTATGCCCGGGCGGGCCGCGAGCTGGCCGCGCTCGGCTTCGACATCAATCTCGGGCCGGTGGTGGATATCGACGCGCCCGACAACCCCGCGATTGGTGTTTTCGGCCGTGCGTACGGCACCGAGCCTGACCGGATCACGGCCTATGCTCAGGCGTTCCTGGCGGGTTTTTCCGCCGCCGGCATTCTTTGTGCGGCCAAGCACTTCCCGGGCCACGGTCTCGCGGTCAGCGACAGCCACGAGGGGGCGGCGGATATCTCGGCGACCTGGACCGAGGCGGAGCTGGAACCGTTCGCGCGCCTGATCGCCTCGCCCACGGCACCGCCGCTGATGATGATGGGGCACCTTCGGCTCGATCCGGTGGCCCCCGACGGCCGGCCGGCCACCATCTCCACCCCCATCGTGACCGGCTTGCTGCGCCGGCGCCTGGGCTACCAGGGTGTCGTGGTGACGGATGACCTCGACATGAAGGCGGTCAGCGATCTCATGGGCCGCAAGGAGGCGGTCGTGCAGGCCATCGCCGCGGGCTGCGACCTCCTGATGTTCAAGAACCTGTTCGGCTATGACCCCTTGCTGCCGCAACGCGCTGTGCGCTGGGTACGCGATGCCATTGCACGGGGAGAGCTGAGCGAAGCGCAGGTGATGGCCGCCGCACAGCGTGTGCGTGCCCTGCGCAGCCGCGCAAGGCCATCAGGCTGACAGCGCGCTCATACCTTCGGCATCCAGAGCCCGCCGTCGTCCACGTGGCGAGGCCAATAGCCACGCCACGGCTTGATTTGCTGCAGTTGCAGACCGGATTCGTCCTGCAGGTATTCGTAGCCAATGGCCTGCATGCGATGGTCGGGGTCCAGGTGTTCATAGAGCCGGGCGCGGGCCGTCCTTCTCGCAGGATCGATCATTTTCAGGTGATACAGATTGTGTCCAGCCGGGGCCAGGCGCCGGGCATTCAGGAACAGTTGCCAGGGAATATGCAGGTGGCCGCCGGGCATGTGAATGTGATCGGTCAGGCGCAGAAGGCGCGCCTGACGCTTCTGGCCCCAGAGCCCATCTACCCTGAAGTGGCGTGGCGTATACAGCTCACGAAGATGAAACCAGTAGGCGTCGGCCTCGCCATTCATCAGACGCTGCATCGAAAAGCGCGTCAGCCAGTCGAGGCGCTCATCGGGGTCGATGGCCAGCACCCACTGTGCGCCCGTGTCGCGCGCCGCCTGAAGCAGCTTCAGGCGGCGCGCGGGCTCGTGGCTGAAGACCTCGGTGGAGGCGCGATCGTCATAGCTGATCCACCCGTCAACCAGCGGGGCAATGTTCTTCAGCATGGCCGGGACGAGATGGGCATCGTGGCGATAGCTGAAGATGGCGACGATGCGGGGAGTCCTGCTTTTCGGCAGATGGACTTCTAGCATGCCGATCACCTTCTGTGTGCCGCCTGTTCTTTGCGCATGCCCAGCTCGAATGCCACGATGAAACAGAGCATGAACGGGATGGCAAAAGGATAGATCCGGCGAGACTGAGGCTCGATATGGGCGGATGCGTTGGCCAGCGCAAACGCGATCTGCCTGCGCAACCGGGAGATGAAGCCGGTGCGTTCCAGGGTGCCGAACTCCCTGCACATCGCCGACGTGGCGATGCCCCGGCGGTACTGGTCTTTGAGGGCGACCAGAACGTCGGTCGGCTCGCTGTGCAGGGTGACCACCGCGGGGACCCAGCGTATCTCGGTGATGTTCGATACCCGGTCGTTGTAGTGGGAGTCTTCGGCGCCCGGCATGTCTTCCCGGAAGGGCCCCAGCTCCTGCAGGAGCGAGCGGGCATAGGAGGCACCGTAGCGCAGCGCCACGTCGGCGGGTGCCCGGGGCAGTCGGCGAGGGTGGTTGACGAGGAACTTTGCCAACGATACGGGGTGCTGCAATGGTGTTGGCAACAAGGCGCTGGCGACGGCCATGGCGCCCTGTTGATGGGCATGAAGCCGCGCCGCCGCCCAATTGGGCTCGGCGATGCAGTCATCCGCCAGAAATGCCACGTAGGGGGCGGTGGTGTGGGCAATGCCCAGGTTGCGCGCGGCGCCCACGTACCGGGACACAGGATCCGTTAGCACCGGTACCGACAGGCCATGGACCTTCAGCAAACCGTGCACATCACCCGGGCCGGTGTGCACCACCAGCAACTCAACAGGTATGTCCTGTCTGAGCACCGAGCGCACGGCGGCCGGCAGCGTGGCGCGTGGCCCGTGGGAGAGGACGACGACGGCGAGCAGGGCCTGGTTGCCCGCACGGCCTGCTGTCGGTTCGCCTTCAGCTTCCACGGTGGAACAATGGCACGGGGCCACCGGGGTGACCACCATGGGGCGTCATGCGCCGAAGTACAGATCCACGATCTGCTCGGCGGGGCCGTCCATCTTGATTCGTCCCTGTTCCAGCCAGATGACCCGGCTGCAATTGCTCAGCAGCAGATCTTTTGAGTGGCTGGCGAGAATCAGGATGTCCGTGGAGTCGACGATGTCGTGCATGCGCTGCTTGGCGCGCTCCTTGAAGTCGAGATCGCCGGTGGACAGCCACTCGTCCATGATGAGGATCTCGGGCCGCACCGTGGTGGAGACAGAGAATGCCAAGCGCATCTGCATGCCCGAGGAATACGTCCTGAAGGGCATGTCGATGAAGGCACCGAGCCCCGAGAACTCGATGATCTCGTCCATCATGGCGTTGATCTGCTTGGGCGACAAGCCCATCAGGGTACCGCGCAGCGTGACGTTTTCCCGCCCGGTGGCTTCGGGGTCGATACCCAGGCTGATGTCGATCAGCGAGGTGCTGTGCCCGTGAATCTCGGCTCGCCCGCTGGTGGGGTGGTAGATGCCCGAGAGCACCCGCAGCAAGGTGGTTTTGCCGGCGCCATTGTGCCCGATGATACCCAGGCGCTCACCGCTGTCCAGGCGCAGGTTGATGCCGTCCAGACCACGCACCACCACGTGGCCGTCGTGGCGGGTGGATATGCGCCCACCCGTCACCGCCTTGAGCACCTTGTTTTTCAGCGACAGGCTCGAGGCATTGAAGATGGGGAAGTCGACGTCGACATTCTCCAGATGGATGTAAGGGGCGGTCATAGCCAGTACGCGATCCGCTTGCGGAAAAACCCATAGAAAGGCAGTGCTGCGGCCCAGCCGACGAAGGCCATGGTGCCGGCGTAGATCCAACTGATGGCATCGGGTACCTTGCCCTCTATGGGTGCCCGGACGAGCTCCAGCAGGTGGTAGAACGGGTTGACCTGCAGGACCAGGGGGCTGACCCGATCGGGCATCAGGTCGGCACTCCAGATGATGGGCGTCAGATAGAACATGACCTGCATGACGTTCTGGACGATCTGTGTGACATCCCGGTAACGCGTGCACACCACGGCCAGCACCAGGTTCATCCACACCAGGTTCAGCAGCAGCAGAGCGAACCCCGGCAGGATGAGCAAGATGACGGGCCCGACGCCGATCTTGAAGATGAGCATCAGGATCGGGATGATGACGATGTTGTGCCCGAGAATGACGGTTTCATTCCACAGGTCCCGCATCAGGTGGGAGTACAGAGGCAGGTTGACCTGGAGGATGATGCCCTTCTTGTTGATGAAAGCGGCGCATCCGGCGTCGATGGAGGCGGTGATGAAACCCCAGAAAACCAGCCCCACCGCAAGGTGCGGCAGGAACTTCTCCATCGGCTGGCCGAACAGGGTGCCAAACACCAGCCCGATGGCTGCGATCAGTACCGCCTTGTTGATCGTGAGCCAGAAGGCACCGATGACCGAGCGCCGGTACCGTGTTGCAACGTCCTGCCAGCCTAGGGTGGTGATCTGGTGGTGGTTGGTCAGCGCACGGCGGATGTCTGCCCATGCACTTGCGACCAGAGAAAAGTATCGCAAAGTCATTAAGAAACGCTCGGAGTCATGGGCGATTATAGGTGGCGGGCTGGCGCGGGTCCCGGCGTGCCGGCCGAGGCGCCCGCGGTCATGGCGGGGCCTGGCGGTGGCGCCGCACGCTCCCCCCATGGGTGACCCAGGCGGCAAGGGTGATGCCGGTGCCTGCCTTGGG
>NZ_JAQVEJ010000260.1 GCF_028698005.1 Hydrogenophaga sp. | reverse complement strand
CGCGCTGTCGGGTGCCAAGGACAACAACCTGCAGTCGGCGCTGAACGTCGTCCGCCAGGCCTACGCCGACCAGAAACTTCGCGTGCAGGTATTGAGCAGCAAGACCCTGCTGGTAAGGCGCATGCCATGAGCGCGGTGTCGGGCATGTTCCGGGGGCCGCGCAGGCTGTCCGAGGCGTCGCAGGACGTCATCCGCAAATCGATGGACTTCGAGTCTTGCGTCATCGCCATGGTCAAGCGCAGTGAGCGCCGGGCCTGGATCGTGGCCATGGTATCGCTGTTCGTCACGGTGTGCCTGGTAGCTGCCATCGTGTACATGCTGCCGCTCAAGGAGAAGGTCCCCTATCTGGTCACGGTCGATCTCAAACGCAGCACCAGCACGCTCACACACCTGCGCGAGGACATGGCCTATTCGGGCATCTACTCGAGCGAGGCACTCAACCGCAGTCAGGTGGCCCGTTTCGTGCAGGCCCGCGAGGGCTACGACTGGGACACGATCAACGAGCACGACTGGGAGTTCGTGGCCGCGATGTCGAATGACGCGGTCAAGGGGCTCTACGTAATGCAGTTCGATGGCAGTCCCAATGCACCGGACAAGAGGTGGGGACGCAGTGTGGCCATCCGCATCAAGGTGAACTCGATTGTGTTTCACGGTCTGGACGAGGAAAAGGACATCCGGCCGACCGGCGCCACGGTGCGTTTCGAGAAGTGGCGTTTTGACAAGTCCAGTGGCAAGAGCGAGTACCTCAGCAGCCATGTGGCCACGTTGAGCTACCAGTACAAAACCCATCTGCGGATGAGCGACAACCTGCGCCTGCGCAATCCTTTGGGCTTTCAGGTGACGGCTTACAAGGTGGACGACGAGTTCAATGCGCCCACGTTTCGCAAAGACGAGATGGCGCGGGGCATTCCGCTGATCGGCGAGGACGAAGGGCAACTGAACCGGGGGGCCGGGGCGGAGAATTCTTCCACCTCGATCGCGACCACCGGCCTGGCTTCGGCCGGCGGGCTACCAGGGGCACCTGGGACGCCTGCCCATGGGCCCTGATCGATGTGCTCGTGGCAGCGCAACGGCGGGTGATGTGCGGGATTCGATGAATGCAAGGGAAGGTCAAGCATGACGGTTCGACAGGTTGCAGGCCGGATACCGATGATCCTGGTCATCGGGTGGGGGGCGTCGATGGCGGCTGCGCAAGAGGTGCGCGAGGTGCCCTACCGGGCCGACCAGGTGGTGCGGGTCAACACCGGTCTGGGCATCGCGACGCAGATCGAGATCAGTCCGCAAGAGCAGGTGAAGGACTTTGGTACCGGCTTCAGCGATGGATGGGAACTGGTTCGGCGCGACAACGTGTTCTACATCCGTCCCAGGAACGTGGATGTCGATACGAATATGTACATCCGCACCAACATGCGCTCATACCTGATCGACCTGAGGGTGTCGGCGACCCGCTGGAAGTCGCTGGAGGAGGCCAAGAATGCCGGTGTGTTCTACAAGGTCCGCTTCGTTTACCCGATTGCGACACCAGACAGGGACAGTGCCATGGCAGCGGCCAATGGGGTGCTGTCGCCCTCTGTCGCGGCACTCAATTCCCAATCCGACTACCACCTGAACTACGACTACGCGACGACGATGCCGGTGCCGACCATCGTGCCGATCCGGGTGTACGACAACCACCAGTTCACCTACCTTCACCTGCCGCCCTTGGCCGGTGTCCCCGCGGTGTTCGGTCGCAATGAACGAGCGGGTGAGGAGTTCCTGGTCAACACCAGGATCGAAGACAACGTCGTTGTTGTCCATGGCGTGTACCCCTATCTGGTGTTGCGTTTGGGAGCTGAAACCGTTGGTCTGAGGAGGAACCCGTGATGAAGCACAGCGCCACTCCGGAATCAGGAGGGAGCCCGATGACCCAGCTATCCGACAACATGCCGCGGCTCTCGGGCGGGGTTTCGCGGGGCCTGAACAAAATGGCACTGGCCTATGTCGCCATCCTCGGGCTGGCGGCGGTCGGGATGACGATGTGGGTGGCCAGCAACGCCTTCTCGGCCGATGACGGGAAGGCACGGCGGGTCGCCTTCGAAGAGGTGTCGGTGCCGGACAAGCCGATCCTGGCGCTGGCATCGCCAGTTGCGCCACCGCCATTGCCGTTGACCGGTGCGCCGGCGCACGCCGTTTCGGCCGGGAGCGATCCGGCGGCGCCGCAGGATGACTTGCTCGTGCGCCGCATGGCCAGCCAGAACAATCTGGTGGCCACTGCCGACCCCGCCACAACGCAAAACCCGTTCTTCGAGGACGAGTATTCGGCGGTCAAGCGTGGTGCGGTGCAGCGGCTGGCCAACGCCGATTTCATCATGGCACGGGGCACCTTCATCCGCTGTGCGCTGGAGACCAGGGTGGTGTCCACGTTGCCGGGCATGGCCTCATGCGTCGTGGTCGAGCCGATCTACTCGGTCAACGGGCGTCGCCTGCTCATCGGGAAAGGGTCCAAGGTCAGCGGTGAGTACAGGTACGTCGATGAAGACGATGACCGCATCGGCATCGTCTGGACGCGGGTGTTGACCACCACCGGATTGGACGTGCGCATCGACAGCCCCGGCACCGATGCACTGGGCGGTACCGGGGTGCCGGGTCACTACGATGGCCACTGGGGCGAGCGTATCGGTGCGGCCATGCTGGTGAGCCTGCTGGCCGATGGCATAGACGCCGGCGCTCAGAAGTTCGCCCACGAGGAGAACCTGCGCGGCCGCTCCACGACGGTCTATGGTGGTGGCTACGTGATGGAACGCCACGACCCCTGG
>NZ_JAQVEJ010000259.1 GCF_028698005.1 Hydrogenophaga sp. | reverse complement strand
GTCCTCGGGCTTGAACTCGCCTTCGGTGGGACGACCCAGGTGCGAGGTGACCATGACGGCGGCACCCGCATCCAGCGCCATGCGGATCGCCGGCACCGAGGCACGCACACGCGTGTCTTCGGTGATGGCACCGTCGGGTGCCAGAGGCACATTGAGGTCCGCGCGGATGAAGACCTTCTTGCCCTCCGCGAAGCCACTCGCGCACACGTCGCTGAAGCGCAGCGCTTTCATCGCAGGCCACCCACCACGCGCGCCATCTCCAGGCACTTGTTCGAGTAGCCCCACTCGTTGTCGTACCAGCTCACCACCTTCACGAAGGTCTTGTCCAGCGCGATGCCCGCGTCGGCATCGAACACCGAGGTGCAGGTCTCGCCGCGGAAGTCCGTGGCCACCACCTTGTCTTCCGTGTAGCCCAGGATGCCCTTGAGGGCGCCTTCGCTCTGCGCCTTCATCTCGGCCTTGATCTCTTCGTAGCTGGCTTCGCTGTTCAGTTCCACCGTCAGGTCCACCACCGACACATCGCTCGTGGGCACCCGGAAGGACATGCCGGTCAGCTTCTTGTTCAGCTCGGGGATCACCACGCCCACGGCCTTGGCCGCACCGGTGCTGGAGGGGATGATGTTCTCCAGGATGCCGCGGCCGCCGCGCCAGTCCTTGTTGCTGGGGCCGTCCACGGTCTTTTGCGTGGCCGTGGCCGCGTGCACCGTGGTCATCAGCCCGCGCTTGATCCCCCACTTGTCGTGCAGCACCTTGGCCACCGGGGCCAGGCAGTTGGTGGTGCAGCTGGCGTTAGAGATGATGGCCTGGCCGGCGTAGGTCTTGTCGTTGACGCCGAAGACGAACATGGGGGTGTCGTCCTTGGAGGGGGCCGAGAGGATGACCTTTTTCGCGCCGGCGTCCAGGTGCTTCTGGGCGGTGGCCTTGTCCAGGAACAGGCCGGTGGATTCGATGACCACGTCGGCACCGACTTCGTTCCACTTGAGGTTGGCCGGATCACGCTCCTGCGTCAGGCGGATGGTCTTGCCGTTGACGACGATGTGGCTGCCCTCGACCTTGACCGTCCCCTTGAAGCGGCCGTGCACGCTGTCGTACTGGAGCATGTAGGCCAGGCACTCGGGCTCCAGCAGGTCGTTGATGGCAACGATCTCGATGTCCGGGAAGTTCTGGATCGCGCTGCGCAGCACGTTGCGGCCGATGCGGCCGAATCCGTTGATACCGAGTCGAAGAGGCGTTTTCTGGGGCATGGGGTACGGTCAGGGTCAAGAGGAGGGAAGGTCGGAAAGTCGATGACTCAGCCGAGCAGCGCCGACAGGTCGGCGATGACGCGATCGGGCGCGCTCTCGGCGATGGGCTTGCCCATGTTGTAGCCATAGGGCACAGCCCACACCGGCACGCCCGCGTTGCGCGCGGTGGCGACGTCGATCGAGGAGTCGCCGACGAACAGCGCGCGATGCGCGGGCGTGCCGAACTCGGCCAGGCAGCTCAGGATGCCCGCGGGGTCCGGTTTTCTGGTGGGCAAGGTGTCGCCGCTGACGACGCGGTCGAACAGCGGCGCGAGGCCGTGCGCGTCGAGCACGGCGGCCGTGTAGCGGCTTTCCTTGTTGGTGACCACGGCCAGCTTGACGGCCCGCGCCCGCAAGGCCGTGAGCGTTTCCAGCACCTGCGGATAGAGCCTGCTGCGCGTGCCGCTGCGCTGCTGGTAGTGGCGGTCGAACTCGCCAGCCGCCAGTCGCAGGCTGCGGCTGGCGCGCACCACCTGCGCGCTCGTGCCGCCCGCCCATGCCAGCGCCTGGATCAGCAGCTCGCGCGTACCATGGCCGATCCAGTGCTGCACCTGGCCCAGCCCGACCGCCGGCATGCCGAAGCGCGCCAGGGTGTCATTGACGGCGTCGCCGATCTCGGCGGCGGTGGCCACCAGCGTGCCGTCCAGGTCGAACATCACCAGGTCCATGGACGCTTGTTCAACGGCTGCGTTCATATCACCTCCACCGGCGCCGGGGCGCAAGGGCTGGCGCCGGGCTCGCGCTGGCCCAGCAGCGCACGCACTTCATCGGCCAGCCGTGCCGGCGTGAAGCCGAAATGGGCATAGAGTTCCTGGGCGGGCGCCGATTCACCGAAGGTCGTCATGCCCACCACCCGGCCCGTGCGGCCCACGTACTTGCGCCAGAAATCCGGGTGCGCGGCCTCGACGGCCACCGCCGGCAGCGCGGGCGCGAGCACCTGGTCCTGCCAGGCGGCGTCCTGCTGGTCGAAGCGCTGGGTACAGGGCATGGACACCACCCGCGTGGCGATGCCGTCGGCCGCCAGCGCGGCCTGCGCCTGCACCGCCAGCGCCACCTCGGAACCGGTGGCCAGGAGCGTGGCCCGCGCGCCGGGCATGTCCGAAACCACGTAGCCGCCGCGCCGCACGGCATCCGCCCGCGCCGCGCCGCCGAGTTGCGGCAGGCCCTGGCGTGACAGGACGAGTGCCGTCGGGCCGTCGCGGCGCTCCAGCGCACAGGCCCAGGCCACGGCGGTCTCCAGCGCATCGGCCGGACGCCACACGTCCAGGCCGGGCACGAGGCGCAGGCTCGGCACGTGCTCCACCGGCTGGTGCGTCGGGCCGTCCTCGCCCAGGCCGATGCTGTCGTGGGTAAAGACGTGGACCACCTGCAGCTTCATCAGCGCGGCCATGCGGATGGCGTTGCGGCTGTAGTCGCTGAAGGCCAGGAAGGTGCCACCGTAGGGAATGAAGCCGCCGTGCAGCGCGATGCCGTTCATGATCGCCGCCATGCCGAACTCGCGCACGCCGTAGCT
>NZ_JAQVEJ010000258.1 GCF_028698005.1 Hydrogenophaga sp. | reverse complement strand
AGTTGGCCCATGCCGGCCTCGTCACCATCGAGCAGCAGGGCCGCAACCTCATCTATCGCGCCGACTTTTCCCAGATGAACGGACTGCTCGGCTACCTGACCGAGCACTGCTGCCAGGGCGGCGTGTGTGAGGTCACCGAATCCTCCCACTGCGACTGCTGATGCCATGACCACCGACACTACCTACAACGCACTGTTCATCTGCACGGGCAACTCGGCCCGTTCGATCCTCGCCGAAGGCATCCTCAACGAACTGGGCAAGGGACGCTTTCACGCGTACTCGGCTGGCAGCCACCCCAAGGGAGAGGTGCATCCGCTGGCACTCGCTACACTGGAGCGGCTGCACATGCCGACGGCAGGCTACCGCAGCAAGAGCTGGGACGAGTTCGTGGCACCAGGCGCTCCGGTATTCGATTTCATCTTCACCGTCTGCGACAACGCCGCCGGCGAGGCGTGCCCGCTCTGGCCAGGCAAGCCTGTATCGGCGCATTGGGGTGTGCCCGATCCCGCAGCGGTCGAAGGCTCGGAAGAGCAACAAATCAAGGCCTTCAAGGACGCCGCATTGACCCTGCGCCGCCGCATCGAGCTGTTCCTGTCGCTGCCGCTGCAGCGCCTGGACGCCATGTCCTTGCAGCGTGAACTGCGCGACATCGGCAAGCAGTGAGGCGCCCATGACCGCAGCGACTGAAACAGCCCGCTCCATGCCGGCCGCCCTGACCATGAGCGTGTTCGAGCGCTATCTGACGGTGTGGGTTTTCCTGTGCATCGTTGTCGGCATCGCGCTGGGCCAGTTCGCGCCCGGCATCTTCCAGGCCGTAGGGCGCATGGAGATCGCTCAGGTCAACCTGCCGGTGGGCCTGCTGATCTGGGTCATGATCATTCCGATGCTGCTCAAGGTGGACTTCGGTGCTCTGGGTCAGGTCAAGCAGCACTGGCGTGGCATCGGCGTCACGCTGTTCATCAATTGGGCGGTCAAGCCGTTCTCAATGGCGCTGCTGGCGTGGATCTTCATCCGCCACGTCTTCGCCGATGCGCTGCCCGCCGACCAGCTCGACAGCTATGTCGCCGGCCTGATCCTGCTGGCCGCCGCGCCCTGCACGGCCATGGTCTTCGTCTGGAGCCGGCTCACGGGCGGCGATCCGGTGTTCACGCTGTCCCAGGTGGCGCTGAACGACACAATCATGGTGTTCGCCTTTGCCCCCATCGTAGGCCTGCTGCTGGGCCTGTCGGCCATCACCGTGCCCTGGGATACGCTGCTGGTGTCGGTGGCGCTCTACATCGTCATCCCCGTCATCCTCGCGCAGGTCTGGCGTCGCGCCTTGCTGCGGCGAGGCCAGGCCGCGTTCGATCGCGCCCTGGAGCGCATCGGCCCACTGTCCATCGCGGCGCTGCTGCTCACGCTGGTGCTGTTGTTCGCCTTCCAAGGCCAGGCCATCCTGCAGCAGCCGCTGGTCATCGCCATGCTGGCCGTGCCGATCCTCATCCAGGTTTTCTTCAACTCCGGGCTGGCCTACTGGCTCAATCGCAAGGTGGGCGAGAAGCACAACATCGCCTGTCCCTCGGCACTGATTGGCGCGAGCAACTTCTTTGAGCTGGCAGTGGCCGCAGCCATCAGCCTGTTTGGTTTCCAGTCTGGCGCGGCGCTGGCAACCGTGGTCGGCGTGCTGATCGAAGTGCCCGTCATGCTGCTGGTCGTGCGTGTCGTCAACCGGTCTCGTGACTGGTACGAAGGCGACCAGAACCCATCAACCCGATAACCACGACACGCCCATGAGCACCATCACGATCTATCACAACCCCGCCTGCGGCACGTCGCGCAACACGCTCGGCCTGATCCGCAACAGCGGCGAAGAACCCTCGGTCATCGAGTACCTGAAGACGCCACCCGATCGCGCCACGCTGGTCAAGCTGCTGGCCGATGCGGGCCTGAGCGTGCGCGACGTGCTGCGCGAAAAAGGCACCCCCTATGCAGAACTCGGCCTGGACGATCCGAAATGGACGGATGACCAGTTGCTCGATTTCATCGCGCAACACCCCATCCTCATCAACCGACCCATTGTGGTCACGCCGCTGGGCACGCGACTGTGCCGGCCGTCGGAAGCAGTGCTGGACATCCTGCCGCAGCCGCAGCGCGGCGCGTTCAACAAGGAAGACGGCGAGCCGGTGATCGACGCGGAAGGCCGCCGTGTCTGAAGCGCGCCTTGATCTACCCAATATCGACACGACGCTGTTTCAAGAACCGGATGCGGCGCGGCTGCTGACGCCCGAACGCGCCAGCCATGCGCCGCGCTTTCTGCTGCTCTATGGCTCGTTGCGGGAGCGCTCGTACAGCCGCCTGGCCGCCGAGGAAGCGGCGCGCATCCTGCGCGCGCTCGGCGGCGAGACGCGGATGTTCAATCCCTCGGGCCTGCCGCTGGTGGACGATGCCCCGGGCGATCATCCCAAGGTCCAGGAACTGCATGCGCTCACACAATGGGCCGAAGGCATGGTGTGGTGCTCGCCCGAGCGCCACGGCGCGATGACCGGCCTCATGAAAACCCAGATCGACTGGATTCCGCTGTCGGTCGGCGCGGTGCGCCCGACTCAGGGCAAGACGCTGGCGGTGATGCAGGTCTCGGGCGGCTCGCAGTCCTTCAACGCCGTGAACCAGATGCGCGTGCTGGGGCGCTGGATGCGCATGCTGACCATCCCCAACCAGTCCTCGGTTGCCAAGGCATGGCAGGAATTCGACGACGCCGGGCGCATGAAGCCTTCGGCCTATTACGACCGCATCGTGGACGTGATGGAAGAGTTGATGAAGTTCACGCT
>NZ_JAQVEJ010000257.1 GCF_028698005.1 Hydrogenophaga sp. | reverse complement strand
CCCAGGCCGGCATGCTGATGCTGCCCGTGGCCCTGGCCGGAATGAGCATGAAGCGCCTGGTATCGCCCGTCATCGGCCGCTGGGGCTACCGGCGCGTGCTCATCGTCAACACCACCCTGCTGGGCCTGATGATCGCCGGCTTTGCCCTCATGACCCCGGAGCAGCCGCTGTGGCTGCGGGTGGCACAAATGGCACTCTACGGCGCCGTCAACTCGATGCAGTTCACCGCCATGAACACCGTCACGCTCAAGGATCTGGACAGTGCCGGGGCCAGCGCCGGCAACAGCATGATGTCGATGGTGCAGATGCTCGGCATGGGTATGGGTGTGAGCGTGGCGGCCACGCTGCTGTCCGTGTTCGGCCAGTGGCTGGACATCGCGTCTGGCGTGGTCGGCCCCGACACCCTGCCGGTATTTCGCTGGGCGCTGGTGATGATCGGCGCCATCACGGCCATGTCGGCCGGCATTTTCTGGCAGTTGCAAACGGACCGCCCGGCCAGGGACGATGACCGGCGCGCGGCCGAATCAAGGGCGGAGCATTGAACCCCCACGCTCCGCCGCTGCGCGGGTCGCTGCCCCCCGAGGGGGCGCGGATTCAGCTTGGGGCGGCCCGGCGCTGAATCCCAAGCCCCCACGCTCCCCTGCCCTCCCGGCAGCGGAGCGTCACGCGTGCAGCCGCGAACTGCGCGGCAGGCGTGCCATGAGGAACTCCATCTGGTCGGCCAGGATGCGGCGGTTGCGCAGGATGAAGTCTTCCCACAGGCTGGGCACATAGGGCGCGTACAGCAGCGCCATGTGCGCCTGCTCGGGCGTGCGGTTGGCCTTGCGGTGGTTGCAGCCTCTGCACGCGGTGACCACGTTCATCCAGTGGTCGCCACCGCGCTGCGCCTGCGGGATGATGTGCTCGCGCGTCAGGTGTTCCTCGCTGAAGGTCTGGCCGCAGTAGGCGCAGACATGGCGGTCGCGGGCAAACAGCTTGGCATTGGTCAGCGCCGGACGCAGATCGAAGGGGTTGATCTCGGGCACGCCGCGCGTGCCAATGATGGAATTGACGGTGATGACCGACTGCCGGCCGGTGATGGCGTTGTACCCGCCATGGAACACCGCGATCTCGGCGCCGACTTCCCAGCGCACATCATCGGCCGCGTAGTGCAGCACGGCGTCCTCCAGGCTGATCCACGATTGCGGCAGCCCCTGGGCAGAGAGCTTCAACACCTTCAAGACCAGGCTCCTTCACGAAGAACCGACATCGGATAATGCCGGCCACCCCATGCCGGCGGCCGGCGCGCCCGCTCCGGCGGTCATGGCCCCCGCCGCAAGCGCTGTCTCGTGTATGTCAATATAGCGCGTTTCTCTCAAGCGTTGACGACGGGCCCGCCCGCCACCACCACCACCCCAGCACATGAACATCATCCGAGGCCTCTGGAACCGCGACGCCACCGCCTTGCGTGGCTGCGCGCTGACCATCGGCAACTTCGACGGCGTGCACCGTGGCCACCAGGCCATGCTGGCGCTGCTGCGCAGCGAAGCGCACCACCGGGGCGTACCCACCTGCGCCATGACCTTCGAGCCCCACCCGCGCGACTTCTTCGCCGCCGTGCACCGCAAGCCCGAGCTGGCACCGGCGCGCATCGCCACGCTGCGCGACAAGCTCGGTGAACTCGCACGCTGCGGCGTCGAGCAGTGCGTGGTGCTGCCCTTCAACGAGCGGCTGGCCGCGCTGCCGGCGCAGGCGTTCATCGAGGACATCCTGGTCAGGGCCCTGGGGGTGAAGTACGTGCTGGTGGGCGACGATTTCCGCTTCGGAGCCGGGCGCACCGGCGACTACGCCATGCTCGATGCCGCCGGCGCCCGCTTTGGTTTCGACGTCGCCCGCATGCAAAGCTATGAGGTACACGGCATCCGGGTGTCCAGCTCCGAGGTGCGCGAGGCACTGGCCGCCGGCGACATGGACCGTGCCGCCGCGTTGCTGGGCCGGCCCTACAGCATCAGCGGCCATGTGGTGCACGGCCGCAAGCTCGGCCGCCAGCTTGCCGAGAGCAGCCCGGGGGCAAACGACGGTTTTCGCACGCTCAACCTGCGCTTTACCCACTGGAAGCCGGCCGCCAGCGGCATCTTCGCCGTCCACGTGCATGGCCTGGGCCCCGGCCCGGATGCCCCGCCGCTGGCGGGGGTGGCCAATCTGGGCATCCGGCCCTCGCTCGACCCGAACGACGTCAATGGCGGCCGCGTGCTGCTCGAGACCCATTGCCTGGACTGGCCGGACCAACTGGCCGCTGCGCTGCCCGGTGGCGAAGCCTACGGTAAAATCATCCACGTGGAACTGCTGCACAAACTGCACGACGAGCGCAAGTACGACAGCCTGGACGCCCTGACCCGGGGCATTGCCCAGGACTGCCACGATGCGCGCGCGTACTTTGAATCGCTGCACGCACAGACCCGTCGCCAGACCACGCGCGACCGAATTTGAGGCTGCTGCCGGCGCCTGCGCGCCGGACCGTGCGCCCCGACCGGCTCGGGGCGAACCGCCCTCTCCCGTTCTGCGGCCTGCCGCGCCGCCGGGCCTGGAGCCCGCCCCCGAACCCCACGCCGAAAGTCGAAGACGTACCATGGCCGATTCCACCCAAACCCCCAAGAAGCAACCCAAGGCCAAGGCAGACAGCCAGGCCGGCGGCAGCGCCTGGCGTGCCACGCTGAACATGCCCGACACCGCGTTCCCCATGCGCGGTGACCTGCCCAGGCGCGAGCCGGCCTGGGTCCAGGCCTGGAACGAGACCGGTGGCGCCGCCGGCGGCCTGTACCAGCGCCTGCGGGTGGCGCG
>NZ_JAQVEJ010000256.1 GCF_028698005.1 Hydrogenophaga sp. | reverse complement strand
TTTTCATAGGGAACCAAGGAGACAAACACCCTCGCCGTCTTCCCCGACAGCGCTTGGGCGACACGATGGCGCGCCAGGACGCCATCACCGTGTTGGCCGGTATCCGGGCTGACAGAACACACTTCCTCGGGCCTTCCCAGACGCATGCGCGCCCAGTGGCCTCTGCGGGAGGCGGGCCACGCGCATGGCGTTCATGCGTGCGACCGTCTGCTTACCGTTGCGGGGGCAGCGCAGGTTAGGTCCGCCCTGCCCGGGCTTTCCCTCCTGCTTCCCGTTGAACTGCGGCGTGTGACCCACACCGCGAGCACCAACATCGCAGATTGTATGCCGTGCGCGGGCCGGCCCCCTACAATGACCCCGGTCAACCTCTCGCAATGCCATGGCCGATCACATGCAACTGGACCAGATCACCGAGCGCGTGGAGCGCCTGCTGCTGCGCCACGAGGAACTGCAGCGCACCAACCACCTGTTGCTCGAACAGGTGCAAGCCTTGCAGGCCGAGCGCGATGCGCTCAAAACCCGGCTGCAGACCGCCCGCGCCCGCATCGACGCCCTGCTTGAGCGCCTGCCGGCGCCGGTTGAAGAGCCGACGTCGGCCCCGGGAGGCCACGAATGAACGACGCCATCAAACCGGCCACCAAGCAGATCGAGGTCCAGATCATGGGCCAGAGCTATCTGCTGACCTGCCCCAGCGGTGGCGAATCGGCCCTGCTCGACGCCGTGGAACGCGTGGACACGGCGATGTGCCGCATTCGGGATACCGGCAAGGTCAAGGCGCGCGACCGCATCGCCGTCCTGGCCTCGCTCAACCTGGCCTTCGAGCTGTCGCAAAAGGACAGCCAGCTGCTGCGGCTCAACACCCAGTGCGACGACGCGCTGGCCGGCGATGGCGGCCACAAGACCCTGCCACCATCTGAGGCGGCCGTGGCGGCCCCCACCATCGCGCTCGATGCCGTCACACAGGCGCGACTGGACGATCTGGCGCGCCGACTTGACCTGGTCCTGGGCAGCGACGGTCAACTGCTCTGAGCCCCGCCCCGCCTCCGGGCGGCAGTCCGCCCGTCGGCATTCGACGGTTTTTTGCGCCGCTGCGCCACCGGCACCGCGCCACGGGCCTACAATCCATCCTGTCTGCGGTGCGCGCCGGGCTTTATATTTCCTTGAACCAATGCTCTATGAGCCCGGGCTTGGTACATTGCGCGGCTGGTGCGAGCATCTCGCGTCAGATGAACCCGAGGCCCCGCTGCCCTCGCCCACCTGAACCCCCGGTTCAGGATGCCGGTCCGGTGGCACTTGCAGACACCCATTTCCACACGCACAGCCCCTCCCGGGGCTGTTCGTTTTTTTGTCGCCGGATCGCACCCTCCCCATGACCCTTGAACCCTTGCTCATTGTCGAACTGGCCGCACTCGGCCTGGCCGGCGGTTTCCTGGCCGGCTTGCTCGGTATCGGTGGCGGCATGGTCCTGGTCCCCTTCATCACCGCCATCATCACCAGCCGCGGCGTGGACCCCAGCCTGGCGGTCAAGATGGCCATCGCCACCTCCATGGCCACCATCGTCTTCACCTCGGTTTCCAGCGTGCGCGCCCACCACCAGCGTGGCGCGGTGCGCTGGGACATCGTGCGCCAGATCGCCCCGGGCATCGTGATCGGCGGGTTCATCGCCAGCATGGGCGTGTTCGCCGTGCTCAAAGGCGCGTGGCTGGCGCTGGTGTTCGCCGGCTTTGTGGGCTTCTCGGCCAGCCAGATGCTGCGCGACCGCAAGCCCAAGCCGAGCCGCACCCTGCCCGGTGCCGCCGGTCAGGTCGGCGCCGGCTCGGTCATCGGCTTTCTCTCGGGCCTGGTTGGCGCGGGCGGTGGCTTCGTCAGCGTACCCTACATGACCTGGTGCAACGTGCCCATCCACAATGCCGTGGCCACCAGCGCCGCACTGGGCTTTCCGATCGCCCTGGCCAACACCATCGGCTTCGCCATCTCGGGCCAGAGCGTGGTGAACCTGCCACCCTCCTCGCTGGGCTACATCTACCTGCCTGCGCTGGCCGTCATTGCCTGCGCCAGCGTGCTGATGGCGCCCGTGGGTGCCAAAGCAGCGCACTCACTGCCCGTCAAGGCACTCAAGCGCGTGTTCGCCTTCGTGCTGTTCGCGCTGGCCGGCTACATGCTCTACAAGGGCATCGGCAGCCTCTGAGCCCACCGCCAGGCCCCCGCAGAGCGGCAGGCCGCGGCGCGACGGATCACCCCAACCGTTCGGCCGACACCACCATTCCGTCCTCGTCGGCATAGAGCCAGTCACCCGGGCGCACCCACACCCCCTGCACCTGCACCGCCACATCGCGCTGGCCCGGTGCCTGGCGCTCGGTCGGCAGCGGCATGCTGGCCAGGGCACGGATGCCCACCGCGCATGCGGCCAGCTCGGCCACATCGCGCACGCAGCCATCGATGACCACGCCGGCCCAGCCATTGCGTGCCGCCGCTGCGCCCAGGTTGCCACCCAGCAATGCCCGCCGCAGCGAAGCACCGCCATCGACCACCAGCACCCGGCCCTCGCCGGCGCTCTCGACCGCGGCCTTCACCGGGGTGTTGTCCTCGAAACACTTGACGGTCGCCACCGGACCGGCAAAGCGGCGCACGGCGCCGAAATCCCGGAACACCGGTGGCAGCACGCGAAACGCGCCGCTGCCGTCGCCCTTGTGGGCATCGCACAGGTCGCATGTGGCGGGAATGTGGGTCGTATCCATCACTGCAAAACACTCCATGTAAAATCCCGGTCAACCAGGTGAGCAGCGCACATCATGCCTGCCCGCCACAGGGACCGGCACGCCCCCGGTGGCCTGAGTGTTGTT
>NZ_JAQVEJ010000083.1 GCF_028698005.1 Hydrogenophaga sp. | reverse complement strand
AGGCGACCGGCATGGCCGCGCACAGCGTGCCACTCAAGGACATGGAGACGGCGCTGATCCGCCAGGCGGTCGATGACGCACGCGGCAACGTGATGGAAGCCGCGCGTGCGCTGGGCATCAGCCGGGCAACGGTGTACCGCAAGCTGGGGCGTCGTCCGGCATGACGCCGGCCGCGGCCCGCCCGCATGCGCCCGGGCGCACCCCTTCAGTCACTCAGGGCAATGACCATGGCGCTGCCCGCCATCGTGGCGTGGGCCGTTTGCCCCTTGCGGCGACCAAACGGTCGCTCGGCCAAGCCGACCCAGAACACGCCGCCCGGTAGCGCCAGCGTCACCTCGTCGACCTCGCGCCCGCGCGCCACCCGCCAGACCCGGCCCGCCAGGGTGCTGACACCCTGCCGTGGCTCGGGTGCCGCGGCCGTGACACGGACCGCCGCCGCCTTGCACAGCACCAGCACAGACATGCCCGGCGCCAAGCCCAGCAGGTCGGCACTGTCGCACGTGATCACCGACACCAGGGACTGGCCACCCTCGGCCCGCAGCGTCACCCACACCACGGGTCCACCCTGACCGACCGACCTCACCTCGGCCACCCGGCACGGCATCTGGTTGCGCATCGAGGTCCGCAAGCCCAGGCCGTGCCGCGCCGGCGCCAACGCCTCGCCCGTGCCGGCAAAGCGCGCCAGCACCTCGGCCCGCGCCAGCGCCAACGCGTCGGCCAGATGCAGCAGGCGCTCGCCCTCTGCCGTCAACCGGGCACCACCGCCGCCGCTACCGCCCACAGTCCGCTCGACCAGTGCCACGCCGCTGAGGCTGCTGAGCGTGTCGATGGCCTGCCAGGCCGCCTTGTAGCTGATGCCGGCATCGCGCGCCGCCTGTGAAATCGATCCGGATGCACCGATACGGCGCAGGACATCCAGGCGTTTGTCACCCGCCGCCAGCCCCAGCGCCTGCTGCCAGTCACCCCGGGAAAGGTTCTCGTTGTTCACCATGCGCCATTGTTCCATGCGAGATGCCGATGAGAGCGGCACTGGTCATCGTCGCGGCGCTTTGCTAGACTCGCTATTCCATTTATGAATAGCGAATGGCGACGCGCCGCCGAGCACAGACCCCATGCACACCCATCGTCGTCTCATCCCCGCCCTGATCTTCGCTGTGGCAGGCCCGGCCGCCTGGGCCGCCGAGGCACAGGTCGCGGTGGCCGCGAACTTCGCCGAGCCGATCAAGGCCATCGCCGCCGTGCTGGAAAAAACCACCGGCCACACCATCAGCGTATCGCTGGGCGCGACCGGTGCCTTCTACACCCAGATCCGGAACGGCGCGCCTTTTGACGTGTTCCTGGCCGCCGACGGCGAGCGCCCCGCCCTGCTCGACAAGGAAGGCCTGGCCGCGCCCGACACCCGCTTCACCTATGCCAGGGGCAAGCTGGTGCTGTGGTCGGTCGACCCCGCCAAAGTGGACAACAAGGGCAAGGCCCTGACATCACCGCAGATCCGCAAGGTGGCCCTTGCCAACCCCAAGACCGCCCCGTACGGCGCCGCGGCCGTACAGGTGATGGACAGGCTGGGCGTGGCCGAAGTGCTCAAGCCCAGGCTGGTGCAGGGCGAGAGCATCGGCCAGACCTACCACTTCGTGAAGACCGGCAACGCCGACATCGGCTTCGTCGCCATGTCGCAGGTACTCAGCGAGGGCAGGCTCAGGGAAGGCTCCATGTGGGTCATCCCGCAAGCGCACTACGACGCCATCCGCCAGGACGCCATCATCCTCAAGCGCGGCGAACGGAACGAAGCCGCCATCGCGCTGATGAAGCTGTTGCAAAGCCCGAACATCAAGGATCTGATCCGCTCCTACGGCTATGATCTTTGAGAACACCCCCACGCACCGCTGACGCGGCTTCCGCGGTTCATCGTCCTCTTCGTGTGTTCCTCTCGCCCGACAACCTCCAGGCCATCTGGCTGACGCTCAAGGTCGCTGCCCTGACCACGCTGATCCTGCTGGTGCTGGGCACGCCGCTGGCCTGGTGGCTGACGCGCTCGCGCTCGTGGCTCACACGGCCGGTCGGTGCGCTGGTCACCCTGCCGCTGGTGCTGCCACCGTCGGTGCTGGGCTTTTACCTGCTGGTCATCCTCGGCCCCATGGGCCCCATCGGGCAATGGATGCAGGCCATCGGCCTGCCCACCCTGCCCTTCACCTTCGAAGGCCTGGTCGTGGCCTCGGTGTTCTACTCGCTGCCCTTCATGGTGCAGCCCATCCTCAATGCCATGCAGGCCCTGGGCAGCCGTCCGCTGGAAGTCGCAGCCACACTGCGCGCCTCGCCGCTGGACAGCTTCTTTCGCGTCGTGCTGCCGCTGTGCCGGCCCGGCCTGATCACCGGTTGCATCATGAGCTTCGCCCACACGGTCGGCGAATTCGGCGTGGTGCTGATGGTCGGCGGCAACATCCCCGGCGTCACGCGCGTGGTGTCGGTGCAGATCTACGACCACGTGGAAGCGCTCGAATACGCCGACGCGCACCGTCTGGCCGCCGTCATGCTCGTCTTTGCCTTTTCCGTGCTGATGCTGCTGCAGATCCACAACGCCCGCACCGCGCGGCGCGCCCGCGCATGAGCGGCCCGCTGCAGTTCCAGGCCCACCTGACGCGCCAGGGCTTCACGCTCGACGTCGATCTGGTGCTGCCCGGACGCGGCATCACCGCGCTGTTCGGCCACTCAGGCTGTGGCAAGACCACCTGTCTGCGCGTGCTGGCCGGCCTGGAACGTCAGGCCCGCGCCCGGGTCGCCATCGGCGACCGGGTCTGGCAGGACAGCCGGCAGGGCGTCTTCCTGCCGGTGCACCGACGCGCCGTGGGCGTCGTGTTCCAGGAAGCCAGTCTGTTCGACCACCTCACGGTGGCAGGCAACCTGCGCTTCGGCCACGACCGCACACCGGCCGGCGAACGCCGCCACGGCTGGGACCACGGCCTGGACCTGCTGGGCATCCGGCACCTGCTGGCGCGGCGGCCGCACGAGCTCTCGGGCGGAGAGCGCCAGCGTGTGGCCATCGCCCGCGCCCTGGCCGCCAGCCCGCATGTGCTGCTGATGGACGAGCCCCTGGCCGGGCTGGACGCGGCGCGCAAGACCGAAATCCTGCCCTGGCTGGAACAGATGCACGCGCGGCTGGACATCCCTGTCGTGTACGTCACCCACTCGATCGATGAAGTCGCCCGGCTGGCCGACCACCTGGTGGTACTCGAGCAGGGCCGGGTCCGCGCACAGGGCCCGGTGGCCGCGCTGATGGCCCGGTCCGACCTGCCGCTGGCCCAGGGCGACCAGGCCGCCGCACTGGTCGAGGCCGTGGTCGGGGCGCCGTTCGACGACCCCAGCCTGTGCCAACTGCACTTCGATGGCGGCACCCTGTTGGCGCCTCACGCCCTTGGCACCCCACCGGCCACGGGCACGCGGATGAGGGTGCGCATCCAGGCACGCGACGTCAGCCTCTCGCTGCAGCCCCCCGCCCAGTCCAGCATCCTCAACGCCCTGCCCGCGCGGGTGGTTGCCGTCACCGACGACGTGCCCGGCCAGGTGCTGGTCAGCCTGCACCTGGGGCCTGCCGATGCCGGCACGCGCCTGCTCTCGCGCATCACGCGGCTGTCCTGCGAGCGGCTGGGCATTGCGCCGGACTGCCGCCTCTACGCCCAGATCAAGGGCGTGGCCATGATGCGGTAGTGGCCTGGCGTCTCACGCGGTCAGGGTGCCCATGGCCGCAGCACGTCGCCGGCATCGGGCTTGCCGGGCTTGGGGTTCATGCGCTTGCGTGGTGTGCCCAGCACCATCCAGCCCACCAGCGTCTCCCCCGGGGCGCAGAAAGCCGCCGCCACTTCCGGTGCCTGTGCCTTGGCACCCGAGAGCATCTTGCCCCCATAACCCAGCATGTGGGCCGCATTGAGGAAATTGGCCACCGCACCACCCACGGCCATCCACTGCTCGTGCGCCGGAACCACCGGGTGCGCCTCGTCGATGCGCGCGATCACCGCCACCAGCAGCGGCGGCTCAAGCGCCCGCAGGCGGTCCAGCTCGACCGCCTCGGCATCCTTGCCGGCGGCCAGCGCTGCCTGGCCGTACAAATCCGCCAGCCGCTGCCGCGCGGCCTCCTCGCGGATCAGCGCGAACCGGAACGGCACCAGACCACCATGGTCCGGCGCACGCAACGCCGCCTCGGTCATGACGCACAAGGCCCCGTCATCGGGCGCCGGCGCTTCGAGGTACTTGGGACCGACCGAGCACCGCCCCAGCAGAAAACTCAGCGCGTCCAAGCCTTTATGCATGAAACCACCCCGCAAAGAGCACCGTGCTCCCATCCAGGGGCACCGCGGAACAGGCTTTGCCAGGCCGCTGGTGCCGTCCCCTCTCCAAGCGGCGCCGCCGCGCAAGAGAGAGGAGAGGCCGCATCAGCGGCGCAGGGGAGTGTTCATAAGACCACGGCGGAAGAGAATGGGAGTCGAACCCACCCGGCGGCGCATGGCGCCACCCACCGGGTTTGAAGCCCGGCCGACCCACCAGGATCGTTTCCCTTCCATGTGCTGGCACGGTGCGCAGCATCATAACCCTGCCTCCATGAACAGTTGGCAGTCCCGCCGCAGATGGTGCGTATCGCCCACACGCCGCAGCAACCCCACCCGGTCGAAATACTCCAGGATCTGGATCGCGCGCTTGCGCCCCAGCCCGGTGGCATCGCGGTAGTCGGCCGCCCGCACCGCACCCTCGTGGGCCTCGGCCACCGCGCGGCACAGAGTGGCCAGCTCGGCCATCGTGGCCGGCGGGTAGAACAGGTCCCTGACCACCTGATGCAAATCACCGCGCTGGCCCAGGCGCGAGAGCGTCGCGCGCACCAGCGCGTCGGGTTCAGCCGCCGCACGGGCCAGATCGCGCACCCAGGCCCCTTCGTAGCGCGCCCCGGTCAGCGCCGGAGCCACCTTCTGGGCGATGCGCTGCTCGGTTTCGGACAAACGCACGCCATGCTCGGGCAGGTGCACCAGCGCGCCCTTGAGCAACACCTTGCCCTGTTCGCGCACGCGCGCCAGCAGGGCGCGCCACAAGGGTTCGGGCAGACGGGGCAAGGCCAGGCGTCGCAGGCGCCCCGCATCCGGCCCGAGCTCGTCCGGATGACGCTCGTGAAACGCCGCCAGCATCTGCAGCACCCGCGCTTCGGCATTCGCCGCCTCCGCCGCCGAGAGCAGCATGTCGGCCTGGGCCTCGGTGGCGCGCAACACGTCCGGCAAATGGTCCCCGGAAGGCAGCGCGAGCAGCCCCTGGGCGGCCTGCCAGCGCCGCAGATCGATGCCTTGCGGCGAACTCGCCAGCGCGTCGGCCAGCCGCTGCTCCGGTTGGGTGGCCTCCAATGCACGCAACATGGCCAGGCGGGCAGCGGTGCGGCGGTAACGGGTCGGCGCGAACGGATCCAGCACCGTCGCGCCCGCCAGGGTTCGGGAGGCCGACGCGTCCCGCACGATCAGCCGGTCGCCATGCCAGGCGCCCATGGGGCGCCTGAGCACCAGCTGCACCATTCCGCTGCCGCCGGGCTCGATCACCTGCGGCTCCAGCACCGCGACCGAAGCGAGGACATCCTCGGCCCCCAGGTGGACATGCACCTGCGTCCCCGAACGCAGCGCGTGCGATTCGCCCGGCCACAGGGTCAACCGTGCGTCGAGCCGTTCGGTCTCCAGCGCCACTGCCGGATCCGCCAGCCATTGGCCACGCCAGATGTCTTCTCGCTCCACCCCGGCCAGCCCCAGCGCACAGCGCTCGCCAGCCAGCGCCTGCGTCACTTCGCGGTTCTGGGCATGAAGGCTGCGCACCCGCATCCGGCGGCCACCCGGCACGCACACCAGTTCATCCCCCACGCGGACATGGCCGGCATGCACGGTACCCGTCACCACGGTCCCGATGCCCGATAGCGTGAAGCTGCGATCCACCGCCAGACGGAAGGCATCACCCACACGCCGGTGCGGCCCCAGCCGGGCCGCGGCCTGCCACAGGTGCTCGCGCAGGGCATCGATGCCCTGCCCCGTGTGCGCGGACACGCACCGCACGTCGGCCCCCGCCAGCGTGCTGTCCGCCATCA
The DNA here is from genome assembly GCF_028698005.1 of Hydrogenophaga sp. Taxonomy (GTDB): domain Bacteria; phylum Pseudomonadota; class Gammaproteobacteria; order Burkholderiales; family Burkholderiaceae_C; genus Hydrogenophaga. The sequence continues at coordinate 6,212 of NZ_JAQVEJ010000083.1, read as the reverse complement.
GCCCGCGCACCTCGGCGGCCACGGCCGCCACCCGTGCCTCGTCGGCACGGTCGCATTTGGTCACCACCACCAGCCCGTGCCGGATGCCCAGCAGCGACAGCACGGCCAGGTGCTCGCGGGTCTGCGGCATGACACCGTCGTCCGCCGCCACCAGCAACATGGCCATGTCCATGCCGGTGGCCCCGGAGACCATGGTGTGCACGAGGCGCTCGTGACCCGGCACATCGATGAAGCCGATGCGCAGCCCCTGTGGCCCGTCCATGAAGGCGTAGCCGAGCTCGATGCTCACGCCGCGCCGCCTTTCCTCGGGCAGCCGGTCGGTGTTCACGCCGGTCAGCGCGGCCACCAGCGTCGTCTTGCCATGGTCGATGTGGCCTGCGGTCCCGATGATCATCCCGTCCTCCGGTAACCGGTCTCAGGCCAGCGCCGCCTGCAGCGCCGGCATTTGGCCCATCAGGTCCTCATCGCGCGCCAGACAGCGCAGGTCGAGCAGCAACCGGTCTTCCGAGACCCGGCCGATCACCGGCACTGGCAGGCGGCGCAAGGCCGTGGCCAGCTCGTCCAGCGCCCGCCCCACACCCCTGGACGATACCGGTGCCACAGCCAGCCCCGCCGAGCGCAGGCGCTCCACCGGCAGCGAGCCCGAGCCGATCTGGCCCATCATGTCGATCGCCGTCACCTGGTAGCGCGGTGCCACGGCAGCCGCCACGGCCGGCAGCAGCGCCTGCGCCTGGCGGCGCACCTCGTCCTGCGGACGGGTCAGCATGCGCAGCGTGGGCAAGTCGTCCGTGAGCCGCTCCGGGCGCAGGTAGAGCATCAGCGTCGCTTCCAGCGCCGCCAGCGGCAGCTTGCTCATGCGCAAGGCGCGCTTCATCGGGAACTTGCGGATACGCCCCACCGCCTCGCGCGAGCCCACGATCAGCCCGGCCTGCGGCCCGCCGAGCAGCTTGTCGCCACTGAAGCTCACCACGTCACAGCCCGCGGCCAGCATCTCCTGTGGCATCGGTTCGTGCGGCAGGCCCCACTGGGCCAGGTCAACCAGCGCACCACTGCCCAGGTCGGTCGCCACCGGCAGGCCACGCGCATGAGCGATCGCACACAGGTCCGCCTCGCTCACCGCCGAGGTGAAACCCTGCACCGCATAGTTGCTCGTGTGCACCTTCATCAGCAGCGCGGTGCGCTCGTTGATGGCACGTTCGTAATCGTGCGGATGCGTGCGGTTGGTCGTGCCGACCTCGACCATCTGCGCACCTGCACTGGCCATCACGTCGGGCATGCGGAAAGCGCCGCCGATCTCCACCAGCTCGCCGCGCGAGACGATCACCTCCCGGCCCCGCGCCAGCGCGGCGATCGTCAGCAGCACCGCGGCAGCGTTGTTGTTGACCACCGTGGCAGCCTCGGCGCCGGTGATCGTGGTCAGCAGTTCCTCGACGATCGTGTCGCGGTCACCGCGCCCGCCGCTGTCCAGGTCGTACTCAAGGTTGTTCGGTCCCGCCATCATGGCCAGCAGATGGCGCAAGGCGCCATCGGCCAGCAGCGCCCGGCCCAGGTTGGTGTGGATGACCGTGCCCGTCAGGTTGAGCACCGCGCGCATGCGCGGTGCCATGCGCCCCGCGACCCGGCGCTGCACGGCATCGGCCAGTGCCGGTGGCGTCACCTCGCCCTGTGCCAGCTCACCGCGCAAGGCCCGCGCCCGCAGCTCATCAGCCAATGCACGCACTTCACGTGCGACGCAGGTGTGGCCGTGCTCGGCCACCAGAAGCTGCACCGCCGGATCGCGCAGCAGGCGGTCAACCGAAGGCAGATCCTTGGGGCTGGCCCTGTCGCTGGCCGTCGCGTTCGGTTCGCTCATGTGCTTTTTGCGGGTTGGTGATTCATTCGTCGAGAATGGATCGTACCCAAGAACCCGCCGCGAGCAACGCTCGCCCAACCAGGACACCCGAGGAACCGGCTCCGCCGGGCCGCAGGGTGCGCTCCCCGTCAAAGCGCCGAAGGCGCGCCACGGGGGGTGGGTCCTTTAAAACGCTTCCTTCTCGGCTTCGAGGTAGGCCAGGCTCGTGTACTTGCCGATGTTGCTGTCAAAGCCATCCATCGTTGCCGCCCGTGCCGCCACACGCGGCTCCTTGAGCACCAGGGCCTTGGCCCCCTCCAGCGGCACCCCGTCCCGGACCGCCTGCACGCACGCCTCCCAGATGCCGCTCAGGAAACTCCCATAGGTGTCCAGCAGGTCCTTGCGCGCATGCCCGTGCCCGGGCACCCACAACTGACCGCCGGCCGCCTGCTGCAAGGCCTCGTAGTACTTGAACGTGCCCGGGTAGGACCCGTCGTCGATGTTGGCGATGCGGTTTTCCATCGCGATGTCGCCCACATAGGTCACACCGTCCTGCACCACCTGCACGCACAGGTCGGACGGGGTGTGCGCACGCCCGTAGTGGTGCATGCGCAAGGTCACGTCGCCAAATGTCAGCGTCTGGCCATGGGTGACCGTCTGATTGGGCGCCACCACCCGGGTACCCAGGGTGGCCTGGTTGGTCCAGCGCTCCATCAGGCTGCGCCACAGGTTGCCCTCATGACCGGCGATCTGCTCGCGCGTGTGCGCCAGCGCATAGATCGGCAGATCCTGCCCATAGGCCTCGACGAACGCATGGTTGCCCAGCCAATGGTCGCCGTGGTAGTGGCTGTTGAACACCGCGACCACCGGCAGCGGCGTCACCCGGCCGATCATCCGGATCGCCATCTGGCCGATCTGCAGCGAGGCTCCCGAGTCGAGCACCACGACACCCTTGGACGTCACCACAAACACAATGTTGGCCATCATCCCCTGGTTCTCCTGGTTCGGGAAACCGTCCTTGGCGTAGATCATCCAGACGTGGGGTGAAAGCTGGCGCGGGGCGATGTCCGGCATCGGCGGCCCCTCGATGAAGTCCTGCACCTGCTGAGCAAAAACGCGCGCCTCAGGCACCGCGGCCAGGCCCGCCAGCGCCAGCCCGCCACCGGCCATCCAGCCCAGCCATCGGCGGCGGCGCACATCGAAGGCGGTGCGGGAAGTGGAACGGTCGGTCGGCTGCAGCATGTCGGTGCCCTCAAGTGGATCAAGCCCAAGCGCTTATTTATCCGTAAATAAGCATTTACGGATGATAAGCCGCTTCCGGAGACTCCGGCAAGCACCCGTGTCCTGCGTCAGCCGGCCGCGGCACCCGGCAGGCGGCGCGCGATCTCGCCCACCAACTGCCGCGCCAGCTGCAGCTTGGTGGCGCGCGTCAACTCGCTCGTGCCGTGCGCGTCCACCAGCAGCAAGGCGTTGTCATCCTGGCCAAACGTGTCGGGGCCGATGTTGCCCACCAGCAGCGGCACACCCTTGCGCGCGCGCTTGGCCTGGGCGTGCGCCAGCAGGTCGTGGCTCTCGGCCGCGAAGCCCACGCAATACAGCGCCCCGGAACGCGCGCGCGGCGTGGCAGCGATGCCCGCCAGGATGTCGGGGTTCTCGACGAACTCGAGGATGGGCACCCGGCCCGAGCCGTCCTTCTTGATTTTCTCGTCGGTGGTGCTGGCCGGCCGCCAGTCGGCCACCGCAGCCGCGGAAATGAACACCGTCGCCGTCTGCGTCAGCGCGTTCAGCGCCCGCTGCATGTCCAGCGCCGACCTGACGTTGATCCGCTCCACGCCACGCGGCGTCGGCAGGCTCACCGGGCCCGCCACCAGCGTCACGCTGGCACCGGCCTCGTGGGCCGCCCGTGCAATGGCGAAGCCCATCTTGCCGCTGGACAGGTTGGTCAGCCCCCGCACCGGATCGATCGCCTCGAAGGTCGGCCCGGCACTGACCACCACCTGCTGGCCAGCCAGCACCTTGGGCCTGAAAAGGCGCGACACGTCGTACAGCAGCTCATCCGGCTCGAGCATGCGGCCATCGCCGATCTCGCCACAGGCCTGCTCGCCCACGCCCACCTCCAGCACCACCGCGCCATCGGCGCGCAGTTGCGCCACATTGCGCTGTGTCGCCGGATGCGCCCACATCTCGCGGTTCATGGCCGGCGCCAGCAGCAGCGGCACCCGGTCCAGGGGCCGCGCCAGGCACATCAGTGACAGCAGATCGTCGGCACGGCCATGGATCAGCTTGGCCATGAAGTCGGCACTGGCCGGCGCCACCACGATGGCATCGGCCTCGCGGCTGAGGTTGATGTGCGCCATGCTGTTGTCCACGCCACCCGCCGGGCGCTCGTCCCACTGCGAGCAAAACACGGCACGCCCCGACAGCGCCTGCATGGTCGTGGGGGTGATGAAGTGGGCCGCCGCCTCGGTCATCACCACCTGCACGCTCGCCCCCGCCTTGACCAGGGCACGGCACAACTCGGCCGCCTTGTAGCACGCAATGCCGCCCGACAGTCCCAGTACCAGATGTTTGCCAGCCAGATCGTTCATGCGCGCAATGTAGCAGCTTGCGTCCCACCGGGGGGCAGGCCCGATAGGAAGCCGGGACCACATTGGTCATAATGCCGTGTCCAACCGACAATGGAACCCCGCCCTCATGCACCGACGCCTGACTCGCCTGACCCTGCCCGCCCTGCTGGCCCTTTCCCTCACCGCCTGCGGTGGCGGTGACTCCGACGACAAAGACCCGGTCCCCAGCGGCGGCGCGCTGGCCGACGTGCAGTTCATGGACAGCGAAAGCTACCACCCGCTGGACAAGGTTGACGCCAGCGGCGTTTTCATCCCTGAAGACAGCCCGGCATACGGCACACTGAACCCGTTGCGCAAGCCCGGCGATCACACCCTGTCGCACTGGGCCATCGACACCTCGGTTGAGCCGCCCAAGGGGACAACCGTCGAGTACAGCATGACCATCGAGCCCATCATGGCCGATGGCAGTGCCTACAACTCCCTGCTGGTCAACCTCAGGATCGACAAGGATTCCGGCATGATCTACCAGCAGTGCCGTGGCTACCCCACCTGCTACGACAACAGCTCCGGAAGTACCCAGGAATTCCGCATCACGGCCGTGGCCCGCGTGCCTGGCAGCACACGCTCGCTGGAGCGCACGTTCATCTTCCGCGTGCTGGCAAATTGAGGGTGCGACCCGCGCGCAGCACCTGCGGCGGGCGCCCTTCAGGCCCGGTGGAGATGGGCGGACTTTATAATCCACCTTTCCACCTCCTGCGAGCAATCGGCTCGCCCGAGTCATGACCAAATTCGTGTTCGTCACCGGCGGTGTGGTGTCCTCCCTGGGCAAGGGCATCGCCTCGGCGTCGCTGGCCGCCATTCTTGAATCGCGCGGCCTCAAAGTCACCCTCATCAAGCTCGATCCGTACATCAACGTCGATCCGGGCACCATGTCTCCTTTCCAGCACGGCGAGGTCTTTGTGACCGACGACGGTGCGGAGACCGACCTCGACCTGGGCCACTACGAGCGTTTCATCGAAACGCGCATGAAGCAGGCCAACAACTTCACCACGGGCCGCATCTACCAGTCCGTGCTGGAAAAGGAACGCCGTGGCGACTACCTGGGCAAGACCGTGCAGGTCATCCCGCACGTCACCAACGAAATCCAGGAATTCATCAAGCGCGGTGCCGGCATCGGCACGCCCGACGCGGTGGACGTGGCCATTTGCGAGGTCGGCGGCACGGTGGGCGACATCGAGTCGCTGCCGTTTCTGGAGGCTGTGCGTCAGCTCTCGCTCAAGCTGGGGCCCAACAACGCCGCCTTCGTGCACCTGACCTACCTGCCCTGGATCGCCACGGCCGGTGAGCTCAAGACCAAACCCACGCAGCACACGGTGCAGAAGCTGCGCGAAATCGGCATCCAGCCCGACGCTCTGCTGTGCCGTGCCCAGCACGCCGTGCCACAGGAGGAACAGGAAAAAATCTCGCTGTTCACCAACGTGCCCGAGTGGGGCGTGATCTCGATGTGGGACGTGGACACCATCTACAAGGTGCCGCGCATGCTGCACGAGCAGGGCCTGGATGGTCTGATCTGCGACAAGCTGCGACTGAACACGCCGCCGGCGAACCTCAGGCGCTGGGATGCGCTGGTGCACGAGTTCGAGCACCCGCAGGGCGAGGTCCGCATTGCCATGGTCGGCAAATACGTCGATCTCTCCGACGCCTACAAGTCGGTCAACGAGGCCCTCAAGCACGGCGGCATGCAAAACCATGTCCGGGTGAAAATCGACCACGTCGACTCCGAGACCATCACCGATGCCAACGCCCGCGAGAAG
>NZ_JAQVEJ010000255.1 GCF_028698005.1 Hydrogenophaga sp. | reverse complement strand
CCGCGCACTTGCGCAAGCAACTGCGTGAGCCGGTCCGTCTGGTTGCGCCGGAACGCCTCGCGCATCTCCAGCAGCGCCGATTCGGCCGGTGTTTGCGCCAGTGCAGGACCGGCCAATGCCAGCGCGGCCATAATGGCCGTGAAGACCCGTATCCATCGCATGCGATTCATGATCTGATTATGGACAACAAAGACGGTCAGCATGTTCCCGATCCCGCGCCAAAACAGCCCGCCGCCGACAACCGGAAGGCAGGATGGCGCAAGGCACTGATCGAAAAACGACAGTCGCTGGCCGACCGTGCCTGGCGCAACGACCTGCTGCAGCGCGTGATGCGCGTGTGGCTGATCGACCGGCCCGACGCCGTCATCGGCGCCTACTGGCCCATCAAGGGCGAGTTCGACCCGCTGCCGGCGCTGTTCCGCTGGCAGGAGGCCGGGCGGGAGGAAGACGCCCAGAGCGCGGCCCGCCAGCGCCGCATCGGCCTGCCGGTGGTCAACAAGATCGACAAGACCCTGACCTTCTACAGCTGGTACCCGGGCTGCCCGATGGAGGAAGACGCCTTCGGCATCCCCAAGCCCAAGGACACCGAGATCATCCAGCCGACGCTGATCTTCGTGCCCTGCGTCGGCTTCGGCCCCGGCGGCTACCGCCTGGGCTACGGCGGGGGCTTTTACGACCGCACCCTGGCCAGCCTGCGGCCCAAGCCCTTCACCGTGGGCCTGGCCTACGATTTCGGTTATCTGCCCGGCCTGGAACCCGAGCCGCACGACGTGCCGCTGGACGCGATCCTGGCGGACACCGGGGTGATGTGGCCGATGAAATAAAGCCCCCACGCTCCGCCGCTGCGCGGGTCGCTTCGCCGCTGTGGGATTGGGCTAGGGGTGCTCGGCGTTCGAGTGCACCTCGCTGATGCGTTTCTCGCGCCGCACGATGTACAGGCCGCTGCCGATGATGATGGCGGCGCCGATCCAGGTGTGGACGCCGGGCAGGGTCTGCCAGACCAGCCAGTCCAGGCCCACGCCCCAGGCCAGCGCGGTGTACTCGAATGGCGCCACGGCGCTGGCCTGGCCGTGGCGAAAGGCGTCGTTGATGGCCAACTGGCCCAGGAAGCCGGTGATGCCCAGGGCGGTCAGCAGCCAGGCATGGCTGACCGATACCGGCACCCAGCCGGGCGCGGCCAGGATGCCGGCGCCGATGGCGACGAGCACCATCATGGTCAGGATCAGCGACTCCAGGCTGTCGGTGCGGCTGAGCAGGCGGCCGGTCACGGCGGCCACGGCGTAGCACAGCGCGGCGCCGATCAGGGCCAGGCCGCCGGTGGTCGCGAAGCCGGCCTGCAGGTCGCTGCCGCTGGGCCGCAGCGCGACCAGCACGCCGATGAAGCCGATGGCGATGGCCCACCAGTGCGCGCGCGGCACGCGCTCCTTGAGCACCGGCACCGACAGCATGGTGATGAGCAGCGGCGCGACGAAGAAGATGGTGTAGGCCGCCGACAGCGGCAACTGGCGCACGCCGAGCGTGAACAGCGCCAGCATGAGCACGCCCAGTGCCCCGCGCAGCAGGTGCAGCGGCCAGTGCAGGTGGCGCAGCCTGCGCAAGGCGCCGCGCCAGTGCACGTAGGCCAGCACCAGCGGCAGCGCGGTCAGGCCGCGCAGGCAGGCGATCTGCAGCGGCGGGTAGTGCGGCGACAAGGTCTTGAGCACCGCGTCCATGAGCGCGAAGAACATCACCGCCAGCAGCATCGAGGTGATGCTGCGCAGGTTGCCCTGGGCGCGGTGCCGACTGGCCGCGGCCGTCATGGCGCCAGCCAGGGGCGCAATTGCTCGGCGCTGCCGACCGACAGTTTGAACGCGTGTGCCGTGCCCGTGCCGTCATCCGGCCAGGCCATGGGGCAGCGCAGCAGGCGGCGGTCGCGCGAAACCAGGGAGGTGAAACGCCGCTGCGGCCCGAGCAGCGCGGGCAGCTCGTCGAGCTTGCGCAGCCGCCAGGCTTCCGCCGGTGCGCCGCGGCGCGCGGGCGGCAGTTCGATGCCCAGCCATTCGTCGCCCGCGGCCAGGCCGGCCTGCTCGCCGGCGCCGCCACGCAGCACCGAGCGGATGGCGATGGCGCCATGGCCGTCGGCCACGCGCAGACCCAGTTGCTGCGCCAGCGGCGCCTGTTCCGTTTCGGACTTGACACCCTGGGCCTGCAGCAGCTCGATCACGGGCAGGTCGTCGGTGCCGTGCACCCAGGCGGCCAGCTCCGCGGCGAAGTCGCGCCGGCCCAGGCGCTTGAGCACGTGCGCCACGTCGGCTTCCTTCATCGGACCACCCCCGGTGCGTGCCCACAGCGCGCGCATCACGTCGTCCAGTGTCGTGTGGCCTTCGGCGCGCAGCGTCAGGTCCAGGCACAGGGCCACCAGGGCGCCCTTGCTGTAGTAGCTGACCGTCGCATTGGATGTGTTCTCGCCCACACGGTAGAACTTGACCCAGGCGTCGAAGCTGGCCTGCGCCACGCTTTGCAGGTGGCGCCCCGGTGTCTGCAGCACCTGGTTGAGGTTGCGCATGAGCAACTGCAGATAGGTCGCGTCGTCGATCAGGCCGGCGCGGCGCAGCAGCAGGTCGTCGTAGTAGCTGGTGAAGCCCTCGAAAAACCACAGCAGCCCGGTGTAATTCTCCTGGTCGTAGTCGACGCGCGCGAACTCGGCCGGGCGCAGCCGCTTGACGTTCCAGGCGTGGAAGTACTCATGGCTGATCAGGCCCAGCAGCGTGGTGTAGCCGTCGGTCGCCTTCAGCGCGGCGGGCTTGGCTTTGGCTTGGCCTGGCTTGAGGGGCAAATCTTGCCTTTGGCAGATCAGCGCCGTCGAGTTGCGGTGTTCCAGGCCACCGTAGCCCTCGCCCGT
>NZ_JAQVEJ010000254.1 GCF_028698005.1 Hydrogenophaga sp. | reverse complement strand
GCACGGGCTGGGCACGCTGGCGCAACGACTGAACCAGCCCCTGATCGAGCAGACCCGGGCGCACCAGCGCGCCATCACCATCCTCTCGCATGCGCTGTCGCAGCCAGCGCTGCTGATGATCGACGAGCCCACCTACGGCCTCACCGACGATGAAGCCGGCTGGCTGGTCCAGTGGCTCAAGAGCCTGGGCAGCCGGCAGCGTCTGCTGGTGGTGTTGCACCACCAGAAACAGGCCCGCGCACTGGCCGACCGCATCATCCTGCTCGGCGGTGGCCGCATCCTCGCCCACCAGGACACCTACCGCTTCTTCACCAACTCGGGCAATGCGTGGGTCGAGCAGTTCCTGCGCTCAGGCAGCCTGCCCATTGCATCGCCGGACGCCCAGCCGGAGCACCTCGACCCCGGCGTGCCACCGCCTCCGCCGCTGTCGGACCCGGCCCGGCAGGCACTGGCCGCCGCGCAGACGCCGGCGGCCGCGCCGGCTCCACCGGCGCCATCCGCACCGCCGGCCGCCACCGCGGCCCCGGCGGTTCGCCCACGCGCCACCCTGCCACCCCTGTCACCCCAGGGCGTAAGCACGGCAGCCCTGGTCGGCACAGCGGCCCCGCCCGACTCGCGCGGCCCCAACGGCTTCCACTGGATCGTCCCGGGCAAACTCGCCGGCACCGCCGAACCCGGGCTCAGCCACTCGATCGATTACGACCTCGACCTGCTGGCGCGCATCGGCGTGACGCACCTGATTTCGCTGACCGAGAAAGACCTGGACCAGGAGGCCCTGGGCCGGCATGGTCTGCAGAACATCCACCTGCCCGTGTTCGATCGCGAAACCCCCTCCATCGCACAGACCTACATGCTGCTGCGTCGCATGCAGAAACTGCTCGACGAGGGGAAGGTGGTGGCGGTGCACTGCAAGGCGGGCATTGGTCGCACGGGAACCGTTCTCGCGGCCTGGATGATCCGCGAGGGCGGCCTGAGCACCAGCAGCGCCATCGAGCGCCTGCGCCTGATCAACAAGTCCTACGTGCAGACCGAAATGCAGGAGAACTTCCTGCACGCGTTCGAAGCCGACATGCTGATGCGCCTGTAACGGGGCAACGGCGTGCCCGGCCGGCGGCTCAGCCCGTCAGTGCCTCGCGCACCGAGGCCAGTTGCCGACGCGAGACGGACAGCCGGTCGTCCACGCCGTCCAGGCGCACCGTCCAGCCTTCGCCATCGACCGGGTCCACCACTTTCTCCACCGCGCGCACACTGCGCCGCGCCACCAGGGCATTGCGGTGCACCCGCACGAACAGGTGCGGATAACGCGCCTCGAGATCGCTCAGGGCGCCGTCGTAGATGTACTCCTTGTCGGGCGTGCGCACCGTGATGTACTTCAGCTCCGCCTTGAGGTAGACCACGTCGGCCAGCGACACGCGCTCGCTGCGGCCACGCTCCTGGATGATCAGGTACTCACCGGCACCAGGTGGCTCCACGCCCCGTGCACCCTGGGATGCCTGGCGCTGACGCTGCACCTTCTGCAGCGCCATCTGCAGCCGCTCGCGCCGCACCGGCTTGGTCAGGTAGTCGGTGGCATCCAGTTCGAAGGCCTGCACCGCATGCTCGGCGTGGGCCGTCACGAACACCACCGTGGGAGCCGGCGTCAACTCGCGCAACTGGGCGGCCAGCGCCATGCCGTCGACGCCGGGCATGTGGATGTCCAGCAGCACCAGGTCGCAGGCCTGACGCTGGGCGACCTGAATGGCCTGCACGGCATTGGCCGCCTCGCCCACCACCTCGGAGCGGGGATCGGTGCACTCGGCCAGCAGGGTACGCAGCCGCGAGCGCGCCAGGGCTTCATCGTCGACGATCAGGACCTTCAATGTCATGCCATGCTCCGTCCGGTCATGCCGGTGGACCTCTCACAGGGGGATCTCCAGACGCGCCTGGTAGACCCCGTTGATCAACGCGCTCTGGAAGCGCCCCTCCAGATCGTGCAGCAGCCGCAGGCGCTGGCGCACATTGTCGAGCGCCAGCCCATGTCCCTTCGTACCCGTGCCCGCCGGCACCGTGTTGGTCACCTTGATGACCACCATGTCACCGCGCCGTTGCGTGCTGATGCGCACCGTGGCACCGCTCGGGCTGGGCTCGACGCCGTGCTTGACCGCATTCTCCACCAGGGGCTGCAGGATCAATGGCGGGAGTTTCGCACGCGAAGCGGTTTCGTCAATGTTCCACTCGATGCGCAGGCGATCGCCGAACCGCACCTGCTCGATGGCCAGGTAGTGGCGCGCCAGCTCCAGCTCATGCTTCAACGGCACCGCTTCCTTGGGATCGGCCAGCGCGTGCCGGAACAGCTCGCTCAGGTCTTCGAGCAGGCTTTCGGCCCGGGCCGGCTCCTCGCGCACCAGGGAGATGGCGCTGTTGAGCGTGTTGAACAGGAAGTGCGGCCGGATGCGGGCCTGCAACTCGGCCAGGCGCGCGGTGGTGCCAGCCGGCATGCGCGCCCTGGCCCGCCAGAACAGCGAGGTGGTGATGACCGCCGCCAGCAGCGCACCGCTGGCGGCGCTGGCCAGCCAGGGCGCCTCTGCAACCAGGCCCACCCAGGCCAGCATGGCACAGCCGTACAGGCCGGCCACGCCACCCAGGGCCAGGGACAGCGCCCACTGGGCCCTGACCGGCAGACGGTCGAACACCCGCTTGAGCAGGCACACCGACAACAGCCACACCAGCAGACCCGGCAACGCGGCGCCGGTGAGCGTGGCCGCGTAGGCAGACCAGGCTCGCCAGCCCGAGGTTTCGAACAGCGACGCCACCATCACGATGATCTGCACGAACAGCACCGCGCGCAGCACCACGCCGCTCTGGCAGGTGTCGAACACATAGGGATGCATGCGCGGTGCGG
>NZ_JAQVEJ010000253.1 GCF_028698005.1 Hydrogenophaga sp. | reverse complement strand
TGCGTGAGCTGGCCGAGGTGGTCGATGCCAAACACGAGACCGTCTGCCGGGCGCTGGCACGTCTGCTGCCGCCGCGCACGCGCAAGCCCGGCCCGTCCGGTGCCGCTCATGTCCACCGCGCCAGCAACTGGCTGTCCGAGTCCATGGCGTTCGCGCCCCAGGGCTGGCCCGTGGCCAACGCACTGCCCGCGTGACAGCGGGCACCCATGCCGCGCGCCACCACGCCGATGGCGCGCTTGTGACATCCACCACCCGTATTGCCATGATCCAGCTTCGTTCCTCCACCTTCCACCGCGCCATGGCGCTGGCCATGCCCACCCTGTGCCTGTTGTGCAGCCAGGCGCTGGCGCAGGACGCCGCCGTCGGCAGCTTGCCGGCCGTGACCATCCGTGCCGACCAGGGTGCGCTGCCCGGCGCCAGCGCCGTGGACCCGGCCCGCCTGCGGACGCAGCGGGCGGCCACCAGCGATACCGCCCGCCTGCTGCTGGGCCTCCCGGGCGTGAGCCTCAACGGCGCCGGCGGCGTGTCCAGCCTGCCCGCGCTGCATGGCCTGGCCGACGACCGCTTGCGCATCAAGGTCGATGGCATGGACCTGATCGCCTCCTGCCCGAACCACATGAATCCGGCGCTGTCCTACATCGACCCGACGCAGCTCGGCTCGCTCAAGGTCTACGCCGGTATCTCGCCCGTCAGTGCCGGCGGCGACAGCATCGGTGGCAGCATCCTGGCCGAGACGCGCACGCCCCTGTTCGCATCGCCCGGGCAGGCGCCGATCCGTGAGGGCGAGGTGGGTGCGTTCTACCGCAGCAACAACCGCGCGCGCGGCCTGAACCTGTCGGCCACCCTGGCCACCGAGCAGCTCAACGTCAGCTACAGCGGCGCCACCAGCCAGGCCGACAACACCATCGCTGGCGGCGACTTCAAGGGCTACGACTTCACCGGCCGGCCGGGCCACACCCTGGCGCCCGACGAAGTCGGCTCCACCGCCTACGACACGCGCAACCATTCCCTGGGTCTGGCCTTCCGGCAGGACGAGCACCTGCTGCAAGCGCGGCTGGGGGTGCAGGACATGCCCTACCAGCTCTACCCGAACCAGCGCATGGACTTGCTCGACAACGACCGCAAGAGCCTCAACCTGAGCTACACCGGTCAGCTCGCCTGGGGCACGCTGCAGGCGCGGGCGTACCACGAAACGGTGGACCACTTCATGGACTTCGGCGCCGACAAGCGCTACTGGTACGGCCTCGGCTCGGGCGGGCCGATGGCGGTCAACGGCGGCGCATGCGGCCCCATCGGCGCCACATGCGCGGCCGGCATGCCCATGCTCAGCGAAGGCAAGACCACCGGCGTCAGCGTCCAGGGCGAGCTGCCGCTGGGTGAGCAGGACCGCCTGCGGGTGGGCGCCGACCTGCAGCGCTACCGCCTCGACGACTGGTGGACGCCATCGGGCGGCGGCATGTACCCCGGCACCTTCTGGAACATCCGCGACGGTCAGCGCGACCGCACCGGGCTGTGGAGCGAATGGCAGTCGCACCCGAACGCGCAGTGGATGACGCTGGTCGGCGCGCGCGTGGAGCGGGTGGTGATGAACGCCGGCCGTGTGACCGGGTACAACCCGGCCGGCATGGGCTTCCAGGCGCGCGATGCCAACGCCTTCAATGCCCGCGACCGCCGCTCGACCGACACCAACATCGACGCCACGGCCCTGGCGCGCTACACCGCCAGCGAGCAGGTCGACATCGAATTCGGCTTTGCCCACAAGGAGCGTTCGCCCAACGTGTATGAGCGCTTTGCCTGGTCCACCTGGCAGATGGCGGCGCTGATGAACAACGTCGTGGGCGACGGCAACGGCTACCTCGGCAACCCCGCTCTCAAGCCCGAGAAGGCCAACACGCTGTCGGCCACGCTCGACTGGCACGCCGCCGACCGGCGCTGGGGCTTGCAGGCCACGCCGTACGTCACGCACGTGAGCGACTACATCGATGCGGTGCAGTGGGACGCCGCCGCCAACCAGCCCGTCGCCACCCCGGTGACCAACCGGTTCAGCGTGCTGCGCTACACCAACCAGCGCGCGCGCCTGTTCGGGCTGAACCTGGCCGGGCACGCGCCGCTGGCAACGAACGCGCTGGGCGACTGGGGCATCCAGGGGCTGCTGAACCTCACCCGCGGCAAAAACCTCGACACCGGCAGCGGGCTCTACAACCTCATGCCGCTCAACGCCAGGCTGGCGCTGACGCACAAGAGCGGTGGCTGGGACAACAGCCTGGAGCTGGTGCTGGTGAAGGCCAAGACCCGCGTCTCGTCGGTGCGCAACGAGGTGCGCACGCCGGGCTTCGGGCTGGTCAACCTGCGCGCCAGCTATGCGTGGAAATCGGTGCGGCTGGACTTCGGCATCGAGAACTTGTTCGACCGCCTGTACTTCCAGCCCACGGGCGGCGCCTACGTCGGTCAGGGCACCACGATGACCAACCCGATGCTGCCCAACTACCCGCAGTGGGGCACGGCCGTGCCGGGGATGGGCCGCACGCTGTACGTGGGCGTGAACGTGAAGTTCTGAACCCGATGAGCCCTCCCGCCAATCCCCCGACATCCAGAAAAGGTGTTCCGATGAAAACCAGCCCACCCACCCTCCTGGCCGCCGCCGTCGTGGCCCTGGCCGCCCCGGGGGCCTGGGCGCAGAGCGGCGCGTCCCCGACGCAGACCCTGCGCCAGGTCACCGTGACCGGCTCCACCATCGACGACCGCTTCGGCGACAGCGCCCGCGAGCCGACCAGCACGGTCAGTCTGTCGGGGCGCAAGATCGAGGCACAGCATGCCGACAACCTGGTGCAGGTGCTCAAGGCCATTCCGGGCGTGACCATCGACACGCAGGGCGGGGACGACCTGA
>NZ_JAQVEJ010000082.1 GCF_028698005.1 Hydrogenophaga sp. | reverse complement strand
TACGACAAGATCTGGGACGAACACGTCGTCCACACCGAAGAAGACGGCACCGCCGTGCTCTACATCGACCGCCACCTGGTGCACGAGGTCACCAGCCCGCAGGCCTTCGAAGGCCTGCGCCAGGCCGGCCGCCCGCTCTGGCGCGTCAGCTCGGTGGTCGCCACGGCCGACCACAACACGCCGACCACCGGCTGGGAACGTGGCTACGACGGCATCGAGGACCCGATCAGCAAGGAACAGATCGTCACGCTGGACAGCAACATCCGGGAATTCGGCGCGGCCGCCTTTTTCCCGTTCATGAGCAAACGCCAGGGCATCGTGCACGTGATCGGGCCCGAGAACGGTGCCACGCTGCCCGGCATGACGGTCGTCTGTGGTGACTCGCACACCTCCACGCACGGCGCCTTCGGGGCTCTGGCGCACGGTATCGGCACCTCCGAGGTCGAGCACGTCATGGCCACCCAGACGCTGCTGGCCAAGAAGGCCAGGAACATGCTGATCAAGGTCGAAGGCCAGTTGCCCAGGGGCTGCACCGCCAAGGACATCGTGCTGGCCATCATCGGCCGCATCGGCACCGCCGGTGGCACCGGCTACACCATCGAATTCGGTGGCAGCGCGATCCGGGCACTGTCAATGGAAGGCCGCATGACGGTCTGCAACATGGCCATCGAGGCCGGCGCGCGCGCCGGTCTGGTGGCCGTGGACGACAAGACCATCGAGTACGTCAAGGGCCGACCGCTCTCGCCCACCGGGGTGGAGTGGGACCAGGCCGTGGCCTACTGGAAGACGCTGCATTCCGACCCGGATGCCCATTTCGACGCCGTGGTCGAGCTCGACGCCAGCCAGATCGTGCCGCAGGTGACCTGGGGCACTTCGCCCGAGATGGTGCTGGGCGTGGACGCCGCCGTCCCCGACCCCGACAAGGAAAAGGACGCCAACAAGCGCAATGCCATCGAGCGCGCCCTGACCTACATGGGTCTGCAGCCGGGCAAGCCGCTCACCGACATCCATGTGGACAAGGTGTTCATCGGCTCATGCACCAACAGCCGCATCGAGGACATGCGCGAGGCGGCGGCGGTGGTGAAGAAACTGGGCCAGAAGATCGCGCCCAACGTCAAGCTGGCCATGGTGGTGCCGGGTTCGGGCCTCGTGAAGGAGCAGGCCGAGCGCGAGGGACTGCACGAGATCTTCAAGGCCGCGGGCTTCGAATGGCGCGAGCCCGGCTGCTCGATGTGTCTGGCCATGAACGCCGACCGGCTGGAGCCGGGCGAACGCTGCGCCTCCACGAGCAACCGCAACTTCGAGGGCCGTCAGGGTGCGGGCGGGCGCACGCACCTGGTCAGCCCCGCGATGGCCGCCGCTGCGGCCATCCGTGGCCACTTCATTGACGTGCGCACCATCGCCTGAACCCGTTCGGCAACCCGCCCACCTTTCATCCCGTCCAAGGAGTCACGATGATGAACCCCATGCACGCTCTGACCGTCCTGGCCGCCGGCGCTCTCGTGCTGGCTCTGGCTGCCTGCAGCACCAACACCGCCCAGGGCGTGCGCAAGGATGCGGTCCTGGTCAAGGACAAGGCCATCGAGGTCAAGGATGTGGTCGTGGACACGGCCATCGAGGTCAAGGACAAGGCCGTTGAAGGAGGCAAGGCCGCCGGACAGGCGGTCGGCTCCGGCCTGGAAAAGGCAGGCGAAGCCGTCAAGGGCGCGACCAACTGAGACACCCATCACCATGCAGAAATTCACCCTCCACACCGGCCTCGTGGCTCCCATGGACCGCGAGAACGTCGACACCGACGCCATCATCCCCAAGCAATTTCTCAAGTCGATCCGCAAGACGGGCTTCGGTCCCAACCTGTTCGACGAGTGGCGCTACCTGGACCAGCCCGGCCAGCCCGGCGTGCCCGAGTCGCAGCGCAAGCCCAACCCGGACTTCGTGCTCAACCAGCCCCGCTACCAGGGTGCGTCCATCCTGCTGGCGCGCCGCAACTTCGGCTGCGGATCCAGCCGCGAACACGCACCCTGGGCCATCGACCAGTATGGCTTTCGCGCCATCATCGCCCCCAGCTTTGCCGACATCTTCTTCAACAACTGCTTCAAGAACGGCCTGCTGCCCATCGTGCTCAGCGAATCCCAGGTGGACCAGCTGTTCAACGAAGTGGCCGCGTTCCCGGGCTACCAGCTGACCATCGATCTGGAGCGCCAGGTCATCGTCAAACCGCAGGGCGAAGAGATTCCGTTCGAGGTCAACGCCTTCCGCAAGTACTGCCTGCTCAACGGCCTGGACGACATCGGGCTGACGCTGCGCTACAAGGACAAGATCGAAGCGTTTGAAAAGCAGCGCCTGGCGGCCAAGCCCTGGCTGGCGCACACCATGTGATCTCCCCCAACACAGAAACGACAGTCATGAAAATCGCAGTTCTCCCGGGTGACGGTATCGGCACCGAAATCGTTGCCGAAGCGGCCAAGGTCCTGAAGGCGCTCGACCTCCAGTTCGAGATGGAGTCGGCCCTGGTCGGTGGCGCCGCCTACGATGCCCATGGTCACCCGCTGCCGGAATCGACCCTCAAGCTCGCGCGCGAAGCCGATGCCATCCTGTTCGGCGCCGTCGGCGACTGGAAGTACGACAAGCTCGACCGCCCGCTGCGCCCCGAGCAGGCCATCCTGGGCTTGCGCAAGCATCTGGGCCTGTTCGCCAACTTCCGCCCGGCCATCTGCTACGAGCAACTGGTGGGTGCATCCAGCCTCAAGCCCGAACTGGTGGCCGGTCTGGACATCCTGATCATCCGCGAGCTGACCGGCGACATCTACTTCGGCCAGCCGCGCGGCCGGCGCGAGGCACCCGACGGCGAGTTCCAGGGCGCGCCCGAGGCCTTCGACACCATGCGCTACAGCAAGCCCGAGATCGAGCGCATCGCCCACGTCGCCTTCCAGGCCGCGCGCAAGCGCAACAAGAAGGTCACCAGCGTGGACAAGGCCAACGTGCTGGAAACCTTCCAGTTCTGGAAGGACACCATGATCGAGGTGCACGCGCAGTACCCCGACGTGGCGCTGGAGCACATGTACGTGGACAACGCGGCCATGCAACTGGTCAAGAACCCCAAGGCTTTCGACGTGGTCGTCACCGGCAACATGTTCGGCGACATCCTCTCGGACGAGGCCTCCATGCTCACCGGCTCCATCGGCATGCTGCCCTCGGCCTCGCTCAACGCGAAGAACCAGGGCCTGTACGAGCCCAGCCATGGCAGCGCCCCCGACATTGCCGGCAAGGGCGTGGCCAATCCGCTGGCCACCATCCTCTCGGCCGCGATGATGCTGCGCTTCTCGCTGAACCAGGAGGAAGCCGCACAGCGCATCGAAGCCGCAGTGAAGAAGGTGCTGGCACAGGGCCTGCGCACACCCGACATCTGGAGCGAAGGCACGACCAAGGTCGGCACCGCCGAGATGGGCGACGCCGTGGTCAAGGCACTGGCGTAACCCGCCACGCCGGCGCCCCGACGGGCGGCGCCGGCGCGCACCGGCCCGGATCA
The DNA here is from genome assembly GCF_028698005.1 of Hydrogenophaga sp. Taxonomy (GTDB): domain Bacteria; phylum Pseudomonadota; class Gammaproteobacteria; order Burkholderiales; family Burkholderiaceae_C; genus Hydrogenophaga. The sequence continues at coordinate 8,961 of NZ_JAQVEJ010000082.1, read as the reverse complement.
CCCGATCCGCTACAATATGCGCCATGTTTGCCGCCTGCATGTTCTCCCTGAACACCGCCATTGCCGCCCAGGCAGGCGTGGCCGCGCGCGCAATCACCACCAAAACCACGACCATTAAGAGCTGATCCAGCTCCGGTGACGTCGTGCGCCCTTCTCCGGCCAGACGCGCCGGGGCAGACAGCCAGGTCTGTACTGTTTCTTAACTTGAAAGGGCGTTTCAAATGAGCAAGTTGGTTGGTCTGGTCGGCTGGCGCGGCATGGTCGGCTCCGTGTTGATGGATCGCATGGTCGATGAAAAAGACTTCGACCTGATCGAGCCGCTGTTCTTCTCCACCTCGAATGCTGGCGGTCAGGCGCCGGCCATGGCCAAGAACGAGACCCGGCTGCAGGACGCACACGACATCGAGGCCCTCAAGCGCTGCGAGATCATCATCACCTGCCAGGGTGGCGACTACACCAGCGAGGTCTATCCCAAGCTGCGTGCCGCGGGCTGGAGGGGCCACTGGATCGACGCCGCCTCGTCCCTGCGCATGGACAAGAACGCGGTCATCGTGCTGGACCCGGTCAACATGCCGGTCATCAAGAACGCGCTGGCCAACGGCGGCCGTGACTGGATCGGCGGCAACTGCACCGTCTCGTGCATGCTGATGGGCGTGGGCGCGCTGTACAAGGCCGGTCTGGTCGAGTGGATGAGCACGCAGACCTACCAGGCCGCCAGCGGTGGCGGCGCACAGCACATGCGCGAACTGCTGACCCAGTTCGGCACGCTCAACGCCGAGGTCAAGTCCCTGCTGGACGACCCCAAGAGCGCCATCCTCGAAATCGACCGCAAGGTCATTGCCAAGCAGCGCAGTCTCTCGGCCTCGGAAACCGCCAACTTCGGCGTGCCGCTGGGTGGCTCCCTCATTCCCTGGATCGACAAGGACCTGGGCAACGGCGTCTCGCGCGAGGAATGGAAGGGCATGGCCGAGACCAACAAGATCCTGGGTCTGGGCGAGGACTTCGGCGCCGCACCGATCCCGGTCGACGGTTTCTGCGTACGTGTGGGCGCCATGCGCTGCCACAGCCAGGCCCTGACCTTCAAGCTCAAGAAGGACGTCCCCGTGGCCGACATCGAGGCCATGATCGCGGCCGACAACGAGTGGGTCAAGGTCGTGCCCAACACCCGCGAAGCAACGATGCAGGACCTCACCCCGGTGGCCGTGACGGGCACACTCACGATTCCGGTGGGCCGTGTCCGCCAGCTGGCCATGGGCCCCGGGTACGTGGGCGCCTTCACGATCGGCGACCAGCTCCTGTGGGGCGCCGCCGAGCCACTGCGCCGCATGTTGCGCATCCTGCTCGACGCCTGAGCGAGAACTATGTCACACGGAATCCGGTCTTTGTGGCCGGATTTTTCGTTGTGTGACAACAACGACAAACGGTTTCTGGCGACGATCAACGGTTTGCCTGAAAACTCAAGCTGATTCTCAGCTTGTCACCGTAATACGTTGATGCTATGGTCTTTTCTCGGATTATCACGTCGAGGTTCCCGTGCCCAAACACCATCGCTCCACCCCTGTTTCGCCTGCCGCCACCTCCCGGGACACCGGCCCAGGAAGGCTGGCACGGTGGAACGCCATCGCCGCGGTGGTTGCGCTGTCGGCCAGTTTGATGCAACCGACGGATGCCCGGGCGCTGGCGCTGGGAAGGGTGATCGTGCAATCGGCACTCGGTGAACCCCTGCGCGCCGAAATCGAGGTGCCCGAGATCACGGCCGATGAAGCATCCAGCCTGCGGGTTCGGACGGCCTCGCCCGAGACGCACCGTGCACTGGGCATTGACCTGAGCGCGGTGATGGCCAGTACCCGCTTCTCGCTGGAGCGCCGCCCCGACGGACGTGCCTACCTGAAAGTCGAGAACCAGCGCCCGATCAACGAGCCTTTCATGGACATGGTGATCGAAGCTCAGTGGGCGGCGGGCAGCCTGGTGCGCAACTACACGATGCTGTTCGATCCGCCGAACCTGCGTCCGGTGCCCGCACCGCTGCCTCCGGCCGCCTCCCCGGCAGCCACCCCGCCGGAAACCTCGGTGACCACGCCATCCGGGGCCTCCGCTGCCAGTACATCGGCACGGTCGCCCGCACCGTCGGCTCCGGCACCAACGCCGGCCGCCGTGGCCAAGGAGGTGCTGGTCAAGCCCGGCGATACCGCGAGCCGCATTGCACAGGCGCACAGGCCCGCGAATGTTTCCCTCGACCAGATGCTCGTGGCCATGTTGCGGGCCAACCCCAAGGCCTTCATCGGTGGCAATGTCAACCGCGTCCGGGCCGGCGTGGTGCTGGACATGCCGGATGCCGAGGCCGCCAGTGCGGTGCCGGCCGCCGAGGCGCGCCAGATCATCGTGTCACAAAGCCGCGACTTCAACGAGTTCCGTCGCCGCCTGGCGGCGGCTGCCGCGCCGGCGGCCGTCACCGAGGCCGATCGCCAGGCATCCGGCCAGGTGCAGACCGAGGTCGAGGAGCGCAGGCCGGCCGCTGCCGCGCAGGACAAACTGACGCTGGCCAAGCCCGAAAGCGCCACCGACGAAGCGCAAATCGCCCAGGACCGCCAGAGCCAGGACGCATCGGCCCGTCAGTCCGAACTGGAAAAGAACATCCAGGAACTGTCGAGTGTGGCGTCGGAAGCCGCCGCTGTCGCGGCACCGGCGCCGGCTTCTTCCAGCGACGGCGCCGCACCGGCCACGCCGCCAGCCGAAGGCCAGGCCTCCACAGGCGCGGCGGTAGAAACGACGGCACCGGTGGCAACCACCGAAGCATCACCCGCCGAGACCCCGGCGGCACCCCAGCCGGCTCCCGCACCAGCCGCCAAGAAACCGGCGCCGCCGCCCCCGCCGGTCGAGGAACCGTCGTTCTTCGCCAGCCTGCTCGACAATCCGCTGGTCCTGCCTGCCGCGGGTGCCCTGCTCGCCCTGCTGGCCGGTTTCGGGTGGTATCGCGCGCGCCAGCGCAAGAAAACGACGCCGGTCGACAGCTCCTTCCTGGAAAGCCGGCTGCAACCGGATTCGTTCTTCGGCTCCAGCGGCGGCCAACGCATCGACACGACGGAGGCCTCGGTTTCCGGCTCATCGATGGTGTACTCACCCAGCCAGCTCGACGCCGCCGGCGATGTCGACCCGGTGGCCGAGGCCGACGTCTATCTGGCCTACGGCCGCGACCTGCAGGCCGAGGAAATTCTCAAGGAGGCCATGCGCAGCGCTCCCACGCGCGTGGCCATCCACGGCAAGCTGCTGGAAATCTATGCCAAGCGCCGCGATGCACGCGCCTTCGAGGTCGTGGCGACCGAAGCCCACGCCCTGACCCAGGGTCTGGGCCCCGACTGGGAACACGCTTGCAGCCTGGGCCAGGAACTTGACCCGACCAATCCGCTCTACCAGCCCGGCGGCAAGCCGGCCGGTGCCGCAGGCACCGGATCAGCCCCGTCCGGCGGCACCCACACCCGGCCGTTTGACGCCAGCACGCTGGATCCGGTCAACACCCCCTCCGACAGCCGCATCGACCTGGACCTGGACCTCGATCTGGGCGCTCCCGATCCGGCACCCGGTGCAGAAGCGACGATGTCCAGCCTGGACGACCTGGGCACGACCGATGCGCTGACCCAGGAGCAGCCGGCATCTGCCGGGACCGCCTCGCGTTCGATGGATTTCGACCTGGAATTTCTATCGGCCCCGACGCCCCTGACCGAATCGGCACCGGCACCAGCGTCGGCAGCCGATACACCCACGTTCGACCCGGGTGAGGACCTGAGCGCATTCCGCGTCGAGGATTCGCTGCCCATCCTCCTGGAGGACACGACTCCGCCTCCTCCCGCCCCCACCGGCGATATGCTGTCCTTCAATCTGGACGACATCAGCCTCGATCTCGCCCCTGATGCAGCGCCAGCAGCACCGGCACCCGCTGGCGAGCCCGCACCGTCGGCCGGCGATGACCGCGGCAGTCCGCTGGAAACCAAGCTGTCGCTGGCCGAAGAGTTCCGTGCCATCGGCGACATCGAAGGCGCCCGCTCCCTGGCCGAAGAGGTGCTGTCGGAGGCATCCGGCACCCTCAAAACCAAGGCCAGCACCTTCCTGGCCGACCTGTCCTGATCACCCCCTTGAGGATCGCCCTCGGCATCAGCTACAACGGCAGGGCCTACGACGGCTGGCAGAGTCAGCCGTCGGGCCGGACCGTACAGGATCATCTGGAGCGGGCACTGGCCCGCTTTCTTGATGTGCCCGCCATCAGCACGCTGTGTGCCGGCCGCACCGACGCCGGAGTCCATGGGCTGAACCAGGTGGTGCACTTCGACACCCCCGTTCTCCGCCCCCGCAATGCCTGGGTGCGCGGCCCCAACAGCTTCCTGCCCGACGACATCGCGGTGCAGTGGGCCACCGAGGTGCCGGCCGACTTTCACGCCCGGGCCAGTGCCCGCGCACGCCGCTACGCCTACGTGCTGCTCGAGTCACCAGTGCGGCCCAGTGTGGACCGGGGCCAGGTCGGCTGGGTGTTTCGTCCGCTCTCGCAAAGCGCCATGCAGGCGGCGGCAGCGGCGCTGATCGGCGAACATGATTTCTCCTCCTTCCGCGCTGCCCAGTGCCAGGCCCACTCGCCGGTCAAGGAGATGCGGCGCATCGAGATCGTGCGCCGTGGCGCCTACTGGCGTTTCGAATTCGAGGCCAGCGCCTTCTTGCACCACATGATCCGCAACATCATGGGCTGCCTGATCGCCATCGGCACGGGCAACCGGCCGCCGGCCTGGATGGCCGAGGTGCTGGCCGCGAAAAGCCGCGACGCGGCCGCCCCCACCTTCGCGCCCGACGGCCTGTATTTCCTCGGACCGGTCTACGACGAGGCCCTGGGCCTGCCGACGCGCACGCCCGCCTTCGACTGGTTACCATAGACACCCCAGCGCCGCGCTCACGCCGTGGGCCCGTCACCCCCTCAAGGGGGCGACGCGAGCGGCCCCGGCCAAGCCGGTTCCGCCGTGTCCCCGACCCAGACACCGCCTTGCCCATGCCCTCTCACCGTACCCGCATCAAGATCTGCGGCCTCACGCGCGAGGCCGACGTGGACGCGGCCGTGCAAGCCGGGGTCGACGCGATCGGCTTCGTGCTGTACCCGAAAAGCCCGCGCTGCGTGACACCCGAGCGCGCGGCCGAACTGGCGCGCCGGCTGCCGCCCTTCGTGACGCCGGTGCTGCTGTTCGTGAACGCCAGCCCCGAGTTCATCGCGCAGGGCGTGGCCGCGGTACCGAATGCACTGCTGCAGTTCCACGGCGACGAGACAGCGGCCGACTGCCTGGCCGCCGGACGCCCTTTCATCCGCGCCGCCCGCATCCCGCACGGACAGGCCTTTGATCTCCTAGAATACGCGGATACGTTCGCCGCATCCCAGGCCTTGCTTGTCGACGCCCATGTCGATGGCTACGGCGGCGGCGGAAGGACTTTCGACTGGACGGCTTTCCCTTGGTCACACCCGCGACTAAACGCCAACTCTCGCCTCGTTTTGTCTGGTGGACTCACACCTGCAAACGTGAGCGATGGCTTGGCCATCGTCCGGCCCTGGGCCGTTGACGTGAGCTCGGGCGTCGAGGCCACCGGCCCCGACGGCCAGCCGCGCAAAGGCATCAAGGACGCTGGCAAGATCACCGCCTTCGTGGCCGCCGTGCGGGCGGCCGACGATGCCCGAAAGACCTTCCCTCCAGGCTGAGGCGCCCATCATGGGTGATGCCTGGAGCCGAATCCCGGAACACCCCATGACCATCACCTACCAGCAACCTGACGCGCGTGGCCACTTCGGCATCTACGGTGGCAGTTTCGTGAGCGAGACACTCACCTGTGCCATCAACGAACTCAAGGCGGCCTACGCGCAGTACCAGAACGACCCGGCCTTCCTGGCCGAGTTCCGGCGGGAACTGGCCCACTACGTGGGCCGGCCCAGCCCGGTGTACCACGCGGAGCGCCTGAGCCGCGAGACCGGTGGCGCGCAGATCTTCCTCAAGCGCGAGGACCTGAACCACACCGGCGCGCACAAGATCAACAACGTGATCGGCCAGGCCATGCTCGCGCGGCGCATGGGCAAGACGCGCATCATCGCCGAGACCGGCGCTGGCCAGCATGGCGTGGCCACCGCCACCATCTGCGCCCGCTACGGCCTCGAATGCGTGGTCTACATGGGCAGCGAGGACGTCAAGCGCCAGAGCCCCAATGTCTACCGCATGAAGCTGCTGGGCGCCACGGTGGTGCCCGTCGAATCGGGCAGCAAGACCCTCAAGGATGCGCTCAACGAGGCCATGCGCGACTGGGTGGCCAACGTCGACAACACCTTCTACATCATCGGTACCGTGGCCGGTCCGCACCCCTACCCCATGATGGTGCGCGACTTCCAGCGCGTCATCGGCGAGGAATGCCTGCAGCAGATGCCCGAGCTGCTCAAGGCGGCCGGCTGCACCGGCGAGCAGCCTGACGCGGTGGTGGCCTGCGTGGGCGGTGGCAGCAACGCCATGGGCATCTTCCATCCCTACATCCCCTACGAGAACACGCGCCTGATCGGCGTCGAGGCCGCCGGCGAGGGGCTGGACACCGGCAAGCACTCGGCCTCGCTGCAAAAGGGCAGCCCCGGCGTGCTGCACGGCAACCGCACCTACATCCTGCAGGACGACAACGGCCAGATCACCGAGACGCACAGCATCAGTGCCGGCCTGGACTACCCCGGCGTCGGCCCCGAACACGCCTGGCTCAAGGACATTGGCCGCGCCGAGTACGTGGGCATCACCGACACCGAGGCGCTGGAGGCCTTCCACCGCCTGTGCCGCGTCGAAGGCATCATTCCGGCGCTCGAATCCAGCCATGCCGTGGCCTACGGCATGAAGCTCGCCAAGACCATGAAACCCACACAATCCGTGCTGATCAACCTCTCCGGCCGCGGCGACAAGGACATCGGTACCGTGGCCGACCTCTCGGGCGCCGACGTCTATGACCGGCCTTCCATGCGCGGCCTGACCGTCAAGGGTGCACAGGGAGGTGCCGCATGAGCCGCATCGCCCCCACCCTCGAGAAGCTCAAGCAGGAAGGCCGCAAGGCGCTCATCCCCTTTGTCACGGCCGGCTTCCCCTATGCCGACATCACGCCGCGCCTCATGCACGGCATGGTCAAGGGGGGCGCCGACATCATCGAACTGGGCGTCCCCTTTTCCGACCCCTCGGCCGACGGCCCGGTGATCCAGAAGGCGGGTGATCGCGCGCTGGCGCTGGGCATCGGCCTGGCGCAGGTGATCGCCATGGTGCGCGAGTTCCGCAAGGACGACGACCAGACCCCTGTGGTGCTCATGGGTTACGCCAACCCGATCGAGCGCTACGATCAGAAGCACGGCGATGGCGCCTTCGTGCGCGATGCGGCCGAGGCTGGCGTCGATGGCGTGCTGGTGGTTGACTACCCGCCCGAAGAATGCGAAGCCTTTGCCGCCGCCCTGCGCGACAAGGGCATGGACCTGATTTTCCTGCTGGCCCCCACCTCGACCGACGAACGCATGGCGCAGGTGGCGCGCGTGGCCAGCGGCTACGTCTACTACGTCTCGCTCAAGGGCGTGACCGGCTCCGGTGCCCTGGATGTGGGCCAGGTCGAGGCCATGCTGCCGCGCATCCGCCAGCATGTGAAGATCCCGGTCGGCGTGGGCTTTGGCATCCGCGATGCCGAGACCGCACGGGCCATCGGCCAGGCCGCCGACGCGGTGGTGATCGGCAGCCGGATCATCCAGCTGATCGAGGATGAGCCACACGAAAAGGTGACACTGGTCGCCCTCAATTTCCTGCGCACGATACGAAAAGCGCTGGACGCATAATTCCTCTCTTCCCCGGGCCCTCGGCCCGGGCTTCTAGGAGAACCTCATGTCCTGGCTCGAAAAACTGCTGCCGCCCAAAATCACCCGGGCTGCCGATCCGGCCGACCGCCGCAGCGTGCCCGAAGGCCTTTGGATCAAGTGCCCGAGCTGTGAGGCGGTGCTCTACAAGCACGATCTGGAAAAGAACCAGAACGTCTGCCCGCACTGCAGCCACCACCACCGCATCGGTGCGCGCGCGCGCCTGAACGCCTTCCTCGATGCCGAAGGCCGCTACGAGCTCGGCCAGGAGGTGCTGCCGGTCGACGCGCTCAAGTTCAAGGACAGCCGCAAGTACCCCGAGCGCCTGAAGGAAGCGCTGGAGGTGACGGGCGAGACCGATGCCCTCATCGTCATGGGCGGCGCCGTCCAGGGCGTCAGTCTGGTGGCCGCCTGCTTCGAGTTCGACTTCATGGGCGGTTCCATGGGCTCGGTCGTCGGCGAGCGCTTCGTGCGCGGCGTCGAGGAGGCCATCTCGCAGAAGGTGCCCTTCCTGTGCTTCACCGCCACCGGTGGCGCGCGCATGCAGGAGGGCCTGCTGTCGCTGATGCAGATGGCCAAGACCAACGCCGCCCTCACCCGCCTGGCCAAGAAGGGCCTGCCCTACATCAGCGTGCTGACCGACCCGACCATGGGCGGTGTGAGCGCCGGCTTCGCCTTCGTGGGTGATGTGGTGATCGCCGAGCCCAAGGCGCTGATCGGCTTCGCCGGCCCGCGCGTGATCGAGAACACCGTGCGCGTGAAGTTGCCCGAGGGCTTCCAGCGTGCCGAATTCCTGCAGGCCAAGGGTGCGATCGACTTCATCTGCGACCGGCGCGAGTTGCGCAGCCAGGTGGCCAGCATTCTGGCGATGCTCCAGCGCCAGAGCGCCGACGCGGTGGTGCCCGATTGAGCGAGGCCGCCGAGGCAGCGGCCCCGCTCACCCTGTCGCAACTGCCCCTGTTCCCGCTTGGCACCGTCCTGTTCCCGGACGGCTGGATGCCGTTGCGGATCTTCGAGGTGCGCTACCTCGACATGATCAACCGCTGCATCAAGGCCGGCGCACCGTTCGGCGTGGTCTGCCTGACCGA
>NZ_JAQVEJ010000252.1 GCF_028698005.1 Hydrogenophaga sp. | reverse complement strand
GGCTCGGCGTATATTTCAGCAGTAACCATGAAACACCTGCTGAATCTGCTGGCGGCGATCGCCCTGCTTGTCTGGGGTACCTACCTCGTGCGCACGGGGGTGTTGCGCGTGTTCGGCAGCAACCTGCGCCAGATCCTCTCGATCAGCACCAGCAACCGTTTCTCGGCCTTTCTCTCGGGCTGGGGTGTCACGGCCCTGGTGCAGTCGAGCACAGCCACCGCGCTGATCATCTCGGCGTTCGTCGGGCGCAACCTGATCTCCCTGTCGGCCGCGCTGGCGGTGATGCTGGGCGCCGACGCCGGCTCGGCCACCATGGCGGTGGTGTTCTCGCTCGACCTGTCGTGGCTCTCGCCCCTGTGCATCTTCGCCGGCGTGACCCTGTTTCTGGCCCGCCAGGGCACGCAGGTGGGCGATGTGGGGCGGGTACTGATCGGCCTGGGCCTGATGCTGCTGGCACTGCAACTGATCGCCCAGGCCACCCATGTGCTGACCGGCAACCCGGCCGTGCAGCTCATGCTGGAATCGCTCTCGAGCGACCTGATGCTGGAGATCCTGGTCGGTGCCACGCTGGCCATCGTGTCGTACTCCAGCCTGGCGGTGGTACTGCTGACCGCCACACTGGCACTCAACGTCGTCGGCATCGAGGTGGCCATGGGCCTCGTGCTGGGCGCCAATCTGGGCAGCGGCATCCTGGCGGTCATCACCACCGCCGGCGCCTCGCGCCACACGCGCCAGGTTCCGCTGGGCAACCTGCTGTTCAAGTTGCTGGGGGTGCTCATCGCACCCATGCTGATGCACCTGTGGCTGGCCACGGCGCGGCGCTGGGTGCAGGACCCGGCGGCGCTGACGGTGCTGTTTCACCTGAGCTTCAATCTCATGGTCGGCCTGATCTTCATCGGCCTGACCGGCCCGATCGCACGCGTGGTCGAAATGATCCTGCCAGCCAGCCGCCAGAGCCCGCTGCACCGGCCCAACCATCTGGACCCGTCCGCGCTGGCCACACCATCGCTGGCCATCTCCTGTGCCGCGCGCGAAGCCCTGCACCAGGCCGACGTGGTGGAAACCATGCTGCGCGGCGTGATCACCGTGATCCGCAACAATGACCAGCAACTGTCGCAGGAGTTGCGCAAGCTCGACGACACGGTGGACGACCTGTATTCGGCCATCAAGTACTACCTGACCAAGCTCTCGCGCGAACAATTGAGCGAAGAGGAAAGCCGCCGCTGGACCGAAATCATCAGCTTCACGATCAACATGGAGCAGATCGGCGACACGGTGGAGCGGGTGCTGCTGGACATCGAGGACAAGAAAATCCGCCAGGGCCGCAGTTTTTCGGAGGCGGGCATGGCCGAGATCACCGAGCTGCATGAGCGCCTGCTGGACAACCTGCGCCTGGCCATGAGCGTGTTCCTCAATGGCGATGTGCGCGATGCCCAGAAGCTGCTGGAAGAGAAAGCGCGCTTTCGCGACCGCGAGCGCGAATACGCCTATGCCCACCTGGAACGCCTGACCGAAAAGAGCATGTCCAGCATGGAAACCAGCTCGTTGCACATCGACCTGATCAACGACCTCAAGCGCATCAACTCGAGCATCTGCTCGATCGCCTACCCGATCCTCGAATCGGTCGGCGCGCTCGCCCCGAGCCGGCTGCGCAAGGCCACCCCGTGATGCCCGTGGCCGCCTGCCGGATCGGGGCCTGTGCTAACCTCGCCGGGACAACCCCGCGCCGCCGCCAGCGGCGCTGAACAGGAGACACGACATGCCCGGCCTGCTGCCCCACATCGACCCCGACGGACTGCTCGAGTTCTCGGTCGTCTACACCGACCGTGCGCTCAACCACATGTCCCGGCGCTTCCAGGGTGTCATGACCGACATCGGCGCCATGCTCAAGCGCGTGTACGGTGCCCATGCGGTGGCGCTCGTGCCCGGCAGCGGCACCTACGGCATGGAGGCGGTGGCGCGCCAGTTCGCGGCCGGCCAACACGTCATGGTGATCCGCAACGGCTGGTTCAGCTACCGCTGGACACAGATCTTCGAGATGGGCGCGATCCCGGCCAGCCACACCGTGCTCAAGGCGCGCCGGACGGCCGGTGATGCGCAGGCCCCGTGGGTGCCGGCACCCATCGACGAGGTGACGGCCGCCATCGCGCGCGAAAAGCCCGCCCTGGTCTTCGCGCCGCACGTGGAGACCGCCTCCGGCATGATGCTGCCCGACGACTACCTGCGCGCCGTGGCCGACGCCGTGCATGCCGTGGGAGGTCTGTTCGTGCTCGACTGCATCGCCTCCGGCGCGATGTGGGTGGACATGCGCGCCACCGGCGTGGACATCCTGATCTCGGCACCGCAAAAGGGCTGGAGCAGTTCGCCCTGCTGCGCCATGGTCATGCTCGGCGAGCGCGCGCGCCAGGCCATCGATGGCACGCAAAGCAGCAGCTTCGCCATGGACCTGAAGAAGTGGCTGCAGATCATGGAGGCCTACGAAGGGGGTGGCCATGCCTATCACGCCACCATGCCGACCGACGCCCTGCAACGCCTGCGCGACACGATGAAGGAGACCGAGGCCTACGGGTTCGAGCGGGTACGCGAGGAGCAGATCGAACTGGGCCGCCGCGTGCGCACGCTGCTCGCCACGCATGGCTTCGCCAGCGTGGCCGCGCCGGGTTTCGAGGCCCCGGGCGTGGTGGTCAGCTACACCAGCGACCCCGACATCCAGAACGCCAGCAAATTTCTGGCCGCCGGCCTGCAGGCGGCCGCCGGCGTGCCGCTGCAGTGCGACGAAGGCGCGGACTTCCGGACCTTCCGCCTCGGCCTGTTCGGCCTGGACAAGTGGCACGACACGGACGCCACGGTGGCCCGTCTGGCCCAGGCCCTGGCCCGGGTGGCGCCGCGCAGCGAGGCGGTGCCCGCCTGA
>NZ_JAQVEJ010000251.1 GCF_028698005.1 Hydrogenophaga sp. | reverse complement strand
CGCGCCTGATCAATGCCTGTGACGCCGGCCGCGAGGGTGAACTGATTTTCCGCCTGATCGAGCAGTACGCCGGTGGCGGCAAGCCGCTGGGCAAACCGGTGCAGCGCCTGTGGCTGCAGTCGATGACGCCGCAGGCCATCCGCGACGGCTTTGAGCACCTGCGCAGCGACGAGCAGATGCGGGGCCTGGCCGACGCGGCGCGCAGCCGCTCCGAGGCCGACTGGCTGGTCGGTATCAACGGCACGCGCGCGATGACCGCCTTCAACTCGCGCGACGGGGGCTTTTTCCTCACCACCGTGGGGCGGGTGCAGACGCCCACGCTGTCCATCGTGGTCGAACGCGAGGAGAAAATCCGCGCGCACAGGCCGCGCGACTACTGGGAAATCCATGCCTCGTTCCTGGCCGAGGCTGGCGAGTACCCGGGCAAGTGGTTCGACCCGGCCTTCAAGAAGCCCGGTGGCGAGGATGCCGACCCCGACCTGCGCGCCGACCGCCTGTGGGACCAGCGTGAGGCGCTGGCCATCGTCGAGGCCGTGCGCGGCAAGGCCGCCAGCGTCACCGAAGAGCGCAAACCCACCACCCAGGCCTGCGGCCTGCTGTACGACCTGACCAGCCTGCAGCGCGAGGCCAATGGCCGCTTCGGCTTCTCGGCCAAGACCACGCTGCAGCTCGCGCAAAGCCTGTACGAGCGGCACAAGGCCCTGACCTACCCGCGGACGGACTCGCGCGCCCTGCCCGAGGACTACCTCGGCACCGTGAAGCAGACCTTGGAGATGCTCGCGGACAGTGGCATGGGCCACCTGGCGCCGCATGCGCAGACCGCGCTGGACAACCACTACATCCGCCCGAGCAAGCGCATCTTCGACAACAGCAAGGTCTCGGACCACTTCGCCATCATCCCGACGCTGCAAAAGCCTCACGGCCTCTCGGAAGCCGAACAGAAGCTCTACGACCTGGTGGTGCGCCGCTTCATCGCGGTGTTTTTCCCCAGCGCCGAGTTCATGGTGACGACGCGCATCAGCAAAGTCCTGAATCACCATTTCAAGACCGAAGGCAAGGTGCTCGTGAAGCCCGGCTGGATGGCGGTGTACGGCAAGGAGGCCGCCGAGGACGTCGAGGGCGCGAAAGACGGCGACAAGGGCCAGAACCTGGTGCCGGTGCGCGAGGGCGAGACGGTGCGCACCGAGTCGGTCGAGGCCAAGGGGCTCAAGACCCGCCCGCCGGCACGCTACTCCGAAGCCACGCTGCTGGGTGCCATGGAGGGCGCGGGCAAGCTGGTGGACGACGACGAGCTGCGCGAGGCGATGCAGGAGAAAGGCCTGGGCACACCGGCCACGCGCGCGGCCATCATCGAGGGCCTGCTGACCGAGAAATACCTGCTGCGCGAAGGGCGTGAGCTGATTCCCACCGCCAAGGCCTTCCAGCTCATGACGCTGTTGCGCGGTTTGGCGGTGGAGGAGCTGTCCAAGCCCGAGCTGACGGGTGAATGGGAATACAAGCTGGCGCAGATGGAGCAGGGCAAGCTCTCGCGCGAGGCCTTCATGACGCAGATCGCCGCCATGACCGAGCGCCTGGTGAAGAAGGCCAAGGAATACGACCGTGACACCGTGCCCGGCAACTACGCCACGCTGCAAGCGCCCTGCCCCAACTGCGGCGGCGTGGTCAAGGAAAACTACCGCCGCTACACCTGCTGCGGCGCCGACGGCAACAGCGAAGGCTGCGGCTTCTCGTTCACGAAGTCGCCCGCCGGCCGCACCTTCGAGGTGGCCGAGGCCGAGGCCTTCGTGCGCGACCGGCACATCGGTCCGCTGGACGGGTTCCGCTCCAAGGCCGGCTGGCCCTTCGTGGCCGAGATGACCCTCAAGTACAGCGACGAGGACAAGAACTGGAAGCTGGAGTTCGACTTCGGTGACGACAAGAACGCCGAAGAAACCGGCGAGCTGGTGGACTTTGCCGGCCAGGAGAGCCTGGGCGCCTGCCCGGTCTGTGGCGCGCCGGTGTTCGAACACGGCAGCAACTACGTGTGCAGCAAGGCCGTGCCCACGGCCGCCCAGCCCACCCCCGGCTGCACGTTCAAGAGCGGCAAGATCATCCTGCAGCAGCCGGTGGCGCGCGAGCAGATGAGCAAGCTGCTGGCAACCGGCAAGACCGACCTGCTCGACAAATTCGTGTCCATGCGCACGCGGCGCAACTTCAAGGCCTGCCTGGTCTGGGACAAGGAGGCCGGCAAGGTGAACTTCGCGTTCGAGCCGCGCGAGAGCAAATTCCCGCCGCGCAAGACCGCCGGGGCTGCGGCCAAGGCCGCGCCGGCCAAGAAAGTGGCCGCCGCCAAGAAGGCGCCGGCCGCGAAGAAGGCCGCTGCCCCCAAAGCCCCGCGCAAGACCAGCGCCGCCAGCGGCAAGCAGCCCAGCGCCGCGCTGGCCGCCGTCATTGGCGACGCGCCGGTCTCACGTCCCGAGGTCGTCAAGAAGCTGTGGGACTACATCAAGGCCCATGGCCTGCAGGACGCGGGCGACAAACGCAAGATCAACGCCGACGACAAGCTGCGTCCGGTCTTCGGCAAGGACCAGGTGACGATGTTCGAGATCGCGGGCATCGTCGGCCAACACCTGGCCAACTGACCGATTTTCAACACCCTCGGAGACAACATCCATGAGCCTCAAGCTTTTCTTCGCCCCGGGCGCCTGTTCCTTCGTGCCGCACGCCATGCTCGAGCTCAGCGGCGCCGAGTTCGAGCCCGCCATGGTCAAGCTGCACAAGGGTGAGCAGCACAGTGCCGAATACCTGGCCGTGAATCCGCGTGGCCAGGTGCCGGTGCTGGTCGACGATGGCGAAGTCGTCACCCAGATCGTGGCCATCTTGCTGCACCTGGACGCGAAATTTCCGCAGGCCGGCATCCTGCCTGCCGCCGGCCT
>NZ_JAQVEJ010000250.1 GCF_028698005.1 Hydrogenophaga sp. | reverse complement strand
ACACCGAGGTGGCGCTGCCCTCGGGCAACCGGGCACTCGACGCGCGCGCGCAGGCGATCGTGCGCAGCCTGCAGTTCGGCCGCTTCAACGAGGCCATGCGCCGCCGTGCCGACCAGATCGTGGTGGTCTCGCGCTTTCGCTTCACCCGCGAAGCGGGCCTGCAGGCGCAACTGAGTGCAGAGCCATGAAACCACTGCTGCGCTGGTTGCTTTGGGTCGTGCTGGCCGGCCTGGCTCTGCAGCTGTTCTTCCTCGGGCGTATCGCCCTGATGGCGGTCGTCGACCCGCAGAGCACGGCCTTCATGCGCTCGGAAGCCTGGCGCATCGCGCATGCCAGCATGACCGGCGATGCGAAGTGGCGCTGGTCCGTCCGGTGGCGCGATTACGACCAGCTCGGCACGCCCATCAAACGCGCCGTCATGGCCTCCGAAGACGCCAGCTTCACGCGCCACGGCGGCGTGGACTGGCGTGCCATCGAGCAGGCCTGGAAGCGCAACGAGCGTCGCCAGGCGCAGGCCGAGCAGCGTGCCGCCCGCCAGCCGGGAACGGCCACCCGGCCGGTCAGGATCATGGGCGGTTCGACCATCACCCAGCAACTGGCCAAGAACCTCCTGCTCTCGGGCGAGCGGCACTTTCTGCGCAAGGGCCAGGAGCTGGTGCTCACGCTGATGCTGGAAGCCCTGCTGGACAAGCGACGCATTCTGGAGATCTACCTCAACAGCGTCGAGTGGGGCGAGGGCGTTTTCGGTGCCGAGGCCGCCTCCCAGCGCTATTTCGGCAAGCCGGCCGCCCGGCTCAGTTCGTCCGAAGCCGCCCGCCTGGCCGTGATGCTGCCGTCGCCCAAGTTCTTCGAGACGCGCCGCAACTCGGCCTATCTGGCACGGCGCACCGCCACCATCGTCGCGAACATGCGCGCGGTGGCCATCCCCTGAACCGCCCGGAAAGGCTGACGACGTGCGCATCCTCGGCATCGACCCCGGCCTGCAATGCACGGGCTTTGGCGTCATCGACACCGAAGGTGCCGCCATGCATTACGTGGCCAGCGGCACGATCCAGACCAGCCCGAAGGACGGCGCCCTGCTGCCTGCGCGCCTGAAGACCCTGTTCGATGGCATCGGCGAGGTGGTCCGGCGCTACCAGCCCGATGGCGCCGTCTGCGAGATCGTGTTCGTCAACGTCAACCCGCAAGCCACCCTGCTGCTGGGGCAGGCGCGGGGCTGCTGCGTCACGGCCCTCGTGGCCAACGGCCTGCCGGTGGCCGAGTACACCGCACTGCAGTTGAAAAAGGCCGTCGCCGGCCACGGACGTGCCACCAAGCCGCAGATCCAGGAAATGGTGCGCCGCCTGCTGCAACTGCCTGGCCTGCCCGGCAAGGACGCCGCCGACGCCCTGGGCCTGGCGATCACCCACGCCCAGGTCAGCCGCACGACCGCGGCCATGAACCGGGTGACCGCCTTGCAGGCGCGCACGCACGCCGCCTACAAGTCGGGGCGGGTGTACTGACACGGACGCCCGGTGCGGGACCGGGCGCGCTCACAGGATGCGCTCGAGCACCAGCACGCCAAAGAAACCCAGCGCCGCCAGCACCGTCCACTTGAGAATGACCAGCCCCCACCGCCGGTAGCGGACCTGGCCGGTACCGATGTAGAAGGCAAAACAGGCACCTGCCGCCAGCAGCAGGAAAAAAATGGTCCAGCGGAACAGCAGCATGGGAAGCCGGGGCGCCGCGCCTGCTTACCAGGCCGGTGCCAGTTGGGCAAAGCCCCGGGGGGCGTCGCGGTCACGCTCGAAGCTGACGATCTCCCAGGCGTCGGGCTGGGCCAGCAGGGCGCGCAGAAGCTGGTTGTTCATCGCATGGCCGCTGCGAAAGGCGCTGTAGGCCGCCAGCAGCGGTTTGCCCACGATGTACAGATCACCGATGGCATCGAGGATCTTGTGCTTGACGAACTCGTCCTGGTAACGCAAACCTTCGGCGTTGAGCACCTTGACGTCGTCCATCACGATGGCGTTGTCCAGTCCGCCGCCCAGGGCCAGGCCGTGCGAGCGCATCATCTCCACGTCGCGCGTGAAACCGAAGGTGCGTGCCCGCGCGATCTCGCGCGCGTAGCGGCCGCTGCCCATGTCGAATTCGACCCGCTGGCCGGTGGAGTTGACCGCCGGGTGGTCGAACTCGATCTCGAAGCTGAGCTTGTAGCCATGAAAAGGCTCGAGCCGCGCCCACTTGAGGTTGGCGCCCTCGCCTTCACGCACCTCGACCGGCTTGCGCACACGCAGGAAGCGCTTGGGTGCGTTCTGCACCACGATGCCGGCGCTTTGCAGCAGGTACACGAACGAGGCCGACGAGCCGTCGAGGATGGGTACCTCCTCGGCCGTGATGTCGATGTAGAGGTTGTCCAGCCCGAGGCCGGCACAGGCGCTCATCAGGTGCTCGATGGTGTGCACCTTGACACCACCGCTGGAGACGGTCGAGGCCAGGCGCGTGTCCGACACGGCGTCGGCATTGACCGGGATGTCCACCGGCTCGGGCAGGTCCACACGCCGGAACACGATGCCGGTGTCCGGCGCCGCCGGCCGCAGCGTCAACTCCACGCGCTGACCGCTGTGCAGGCCGACACCCACCGCCTTGGTCAGGGATTTGAGCGTACGTTGAGCGAGCATCTTTCTATTGTAAGTTTTCGGCCCTGACCCCGGTGCAGATAATGCCTATCCCGGCCATTGACCGAGCCGCGTCAGGGGCACAGGAGCCCCCCGGGCGCAGCGAGAACCGGGGCAAGAAAGCCCCGGGGCAGCGAGGGTCCGGCTCCGCCGGCCCAAGCTGCCGTCCCCCCTCCGGCGCCGCCAGGCGCCAGAGAGGGGGAAGCCGCGTCAGCGGCGCAGGGGGGTGCCCCCCTCTCTCAGTCTGCCTGCTTGCGCAGGAA
>NZ_JAQVEJ010000249.1 GCF_028698005.1 Hydrogenophaga sp. | reverse complement strand
TTCAAGGCTTGGCTGGTCGAACAGGCCAGCAGACCGGGCGCATCGGTCGCGGGTCTGGCGCTGCGCAATGGCGTCAACGCCAATCTGCTGCGTCACTGGATGAAGCTGGGCCATTGGCAATCGGGCACCCAGGCACTGTTACCCGTCACGGTTCTCGCGCAGCAGCCCTGTGCCGATGTGGTGGCGACCACCATTGCCCAATCGGCCACGGGCACAGTGGAGATCGAACTGTGCGGCGCCGTCATACGCCTGAGCGGTCAGGTCGATGCCGCGCAACTGAGGACGGTGGTCACCGCGTTGCGTGCATGATCGGCTTGCCAGCGAACACGCGGGTGTGGATCGTGGCCGGACACACCGACATGCGCAAGGGTTTCGATGGCCTGGCCGCGATGGTGCAGACCGCGCTGAGCGAGAACCCGTTCAGTGGCCACGTCTTCGTCTTCCGCGGCCGGCGCGGCGACATCATCAAGGTGCTGTGGTTCGATGGCCAGGGCCTTCTGCTGCTGAGCAAGCGACTCGAACGCGGGCGTTTCGTCTGGCCTCAAGCCTCGTGCGGTGGCGTATCGCTGACACCGGCACAGTTGTCGATGCTGCTCGAAGGCATCGATTGGCGCATGCCAGCGCGCACGCATCGGCCAGAGCTGGCCGCGTAGGGCTGCCGTTGCGGGTCATTCCCGATCGCCTGCCACGCGGGTGGGCGGCACAATCGAGGCCGTGTCCAGAGCTACCCCATCACAGCCGAGCCGCGAAGAATTGCTACGCATCATCGAGGCGCGCGATAGCGAGGTGGCACTGCTCAAGCTGATGGTCGACAAGCTCAAGTTGCAACTGCTGCGTCGCGTGCGCGCCGAGTTCGGAAGCTCCAGTGAACAGTGGGCGGCACAAATGCCTTTGATCGATGGCGGCGATGTCGTCATGGCCTCCCGATCCAAGCTCGCATCGACACAGGCTCCAGCCAACGACGCGCAGATCGACCGCGGTCTGCCGGCGCATCTGCCGCGCGAGGTCCAGGAACACCTGCCCCAGGTCAGCGACAGTCAGCACGACAGTACGGGTCAGCCCTGCGGCTGCACGGCCTGCGGTGCCCGGTTGCGCAAGATCGGGCAAGACGTCTCCGAGCAACTGGAGTACGTGCCCGCGCACTTCAAGGTGATCCGGCATGTACGGCCCAAGCTGGTCTGTGTGGCTTGTCAGACGATCTTCCAGGCCAGCGCACCCAGCCGCCCGATTGCACGCGGTGTGGCCGGTGCCGGCCTGCTGGCCCATGTGCTGGTCTCCAAGTATTGCGACCACTTGCCCTTGTACCGTCAAAGCGGCATCTATGCCCGCAGCGGTGTTGAGCTGGAGCGCTCCACGCTGGCCGGCTGGGTCGATCAAGCCGATCAGTTGCTGGACCCGCTGGTGGCGGCACTGGGGCGCTACACCTTGGCTGCGGCCAAGATCCACGCAGACGACACGCCGGTACCGGTGCTGCAGCCCGGACGGGGCCAGACCAAGACCGGGCGCTTGTGGGTGTATGTCAGAGACGACCGCCCGATCGGATCGAGCGATCCACCTGCAGCCTGGTACCAGTACACGCCGGACCGAAAGGGCGAACATCCACAGCGGCACCTGCGGCAATACCGGGGCATCCTTCAGGCGGACGCCTATGGCGGTTGGGGCAAGCTCTACGGCTCAGGCCAGATCACCGAGGCCGCTTGCTGGGCGCACGCGCGAAGGCCCTGGTGGGATCTGTACCTCAGCAGCGGCCGCGACGAGACCTCCATCGCGGCGCAGGCCCTGCGGCGCATCGCCGAGCTGTATGCGATCGAGCGTGAGATCCGAGGGCAGCCACCAGAGATGCGACGAGTCCAACGCCAAGCGCGGGCGAGCCCGCTGCTGCAGGAGATGCACGCCTGGCTGAGCCAACTGCTGGGGCGCGTGTCGGCCAAATCGGAATTGGCACAAGCCATCGGCTACAGCCTCACTCGCTGGCGGGCCCTGACGCGCTATTGCGATGACGGCCGTATCGAGATGGACAACAACGCTGCCGAGCGGGCGCTTCGTGGGGTTGCCTTGGGACGGGGCAACTACCTGTTCATGGGCTCGGACGCTGGCGGCGAGCGCGCGGCCGCGATCTACAGCCTGGTGCAGACGGCCAAGCTCAATGGCCTGGATCCCGAGGCCTACCTGCGCGAGGTGCTCAGCCGTATTGCCGATCACCCCATCAACCGCATCGATGAGCTGCTGCCCTGGAACCTGATGCAGTCAGAGGCCAACCCGGCACAGCAGCGCCAAGCCGCATGAGCGCACCCGGCATCGACCCGCGGGTGCTGGACGCCCTGCAAAACGCCAGCAGCCTGGAGCTGTTCCAGCTGAGCACGCTGATCGAGCGACTGCTGGCCGATCCGCGGCGCATCATTGCCGTGCGCAAGGACATGCACCTGGGGCAGACGGTGCGCTTTGTGGACTGGCGCGATGGCAGCCTGCGCCAGGGCAAGGTCGTGGCCATGCGCGAGACACAGGTCACCTTGCAGGACTTGCAGGAACGCAAGGAATGGAGGCTGCCCTACGCCGCGATCGAGCCGCCGCACCCCGATCCTGCGGCACCTCCACAAGCGCTAGCGCCTGAGCCGCCCGCCGTGCCGCGACCGACGCGCAACGACTTCCGGTGTGGGGAGAAGGTTGCCTTCGAGGACAAGTACCTGCAGACCGTCGTGGGCACCATCGTGCGCATCAACAGCCGCACCGCCACTATCGACCCCGGCGACGGCACCCATTGGCGCGTCGGCTTCGCCCTGCTGCGCCACGTCGTGGACGTTTGACTGCCTCCCGTCCTCCTCGTCAAGAGGGTGTTGAGGCAACGCTTACGGCAAACCCATGCCTACCGAGGCCGGTGATCAGGCGTCGGCAGGTTTCCAGCGGTGTGGCAGGAGCTCGACGATGCGGCTGGCCTTGTGCG
>NZ_JAQVEJ010000081.1 GCF_028698005.1 Hydrogenophaga sp. | reverse complement strand
CGGTGACAACGTGTCGATCACGGTCAAGCTGATTGCCCCGATCGCCATGGAAGAAGGTCTGCGCTTCGCCATCCGCGAAGGTGGCCGCACCGTCGGCGCCGGCGTCGTCGCCAAGATCATCGAGTAATTCCCTGTTCGCAGGGTAGAAGCCGAGTAGGGGTATAGCTCAATTGGCAGAGCGTCGGTCTCCAAAACCGAAGGTTGGGGGTTCGATTCCCTCTGCCCCTGCCACGAAATAGAGAGAAACGGTTCGCGCAAGGAGCCGAGTTTCGTGGTCGACAAGCCCGCCGAAGTCGAAAGACCTCAGGTGGGCTTGCCTGTCTGATGACTTGCCCGCATGCCAGGCTGTTGCCTGGGCGCTGCCCATATCTGGAACCACATGGCCACATCCGAAGTTCAAACTGTCCATACCGGCGCCGACAAGGCCAAGCTGGCTGCGGCGGCCGTGTTGCTGCTGGGCTCCTTTGTGGCCTTCTACCTGCTGTCGGGTCGGGGGGCGCTGGCACAGTGGGCCGGCCTGCTGGTGGGGCTGGTGGCGGCTGCGGCCGTGTTCCTGGTGTCCGAGTCGGGTCGGCAACTGCTGGCTTTTGGCCGCGATGCCTGGCGCGAGGTCAAGAAGGTGGTCTGGCCGACGCGCAAGGAGTCCGTCCAGATGACGGCCTACGTGTTCGCGTTCGTCGTGATCATGGCCCTGTTCCTCTGGCTGACCGACAAGACGCTTGAGTGGGTGTTCTACGATCTCGTGCTGGGCTGGAGAAACTAATGACCGATCAAAAGAGCACGCTGGGAACGCCGACCGAGGGCATGCGCTGGTACGTGGTGCATGCCTATTCGGGCATGGAGAAGGCCGCCGAACGCAACATCATCGAGCGCATCAACCGCGCCGGCATGCAGCACAAGTTTGGCCGCATCCTGGTGCCCACCGAAGAGGTGGTCGAGGTTCGCAACGGTGTCAAGCGCACCACCGAGCGCAAGTTTTTCCCCGGCTATGTGCTGGTGGAAATGGTCATGGACGACGACACCTGGCATCTGGTCAAGCACACCAACAAGGTGACGGGTTTCGTTGGTGGTGCCCGCAACCGGCCCGCTCCGATTTCCGAGGAAGACGTCCAGAAAATCGTCGAGCAGATGCAGGAAGGCACCGACAAACCCCGCCACAAGGTGGAATTTGTCGTTGGCGAATACGTGCGCGTCAAGGAAGGACCGTTCACCGACTTCAACGGCACGGTCGAGGAAGTCAACTACGAGAAGAACAAGCTGCGCGTGTCGGTGACCATCTTCGGTCGTGCCACACCGGTGGAGCTCGAATTCGGTCAGGTCGAAAAGACCTGATCAGCGGGCCGCGGGGCGGATCGATCCAGCGTCCCGTCGGCTTTTTCCCTTGCTGGATCCCCCACCGCGAGGAGGCTTTTCCGAAAGCCGTTTGCACTCGCAGGAGTTGAACCATGGCGAAGAAAATCGTCGGCTTCATCAAGCTGCAAGTTCCAGCTGGTAAGGCCAATCCCTCTCCCCCGATCGGTCCGGCGCTGGGTCAGCGCGGCCTGAACATCATGGAGTTCTGCAAGGCGTTCAACGCCCAGACCCAGGGCGTCGAGCCCGGTCTGCCGCTGCCGGTGGTGATCACCGCGTTCGCGGACAAGAGCTTCACCTTTGTCATCAAGACCCCCCCGGCCGTCACGCTGATCAAGAAGGCGCTGAAGCTGGACAAGGGTTCTGCCGTGCCCAACAAGAACAAGGTTGGCAAGATCACCCGCGCCCAGCTCGAGGAAATCGCCAAGACCAAGCAAAAGGACATGACCGCCGCCGACCTGGATGCGGCTGTCCGTACCATCGCCGGCTCGGCCCGTTCGATGGGCGTGATCGTGGAGGGCGTGTGACATGGCAAAGCTGACCAAGAAGCAAAAAGCCCAGCAAGGCAAAATCGAGAGCACCAAGCTCTACCCGCTGACCGATGCCCTGGCGCTGGTCAAGGAATTCGCGAACGCCAAGTTCGACGAGTCGATCGACGTGGCCATTCAGCTGGGTGTGGACGCCAAGAAGTCCGACCAGGTGGTGCGTGGTGCGGTGGTGCTGCCCAACGGCACCGGCAAGACCAAGCGTGTCGCCGTGTTCGCGCAGGGCGCCAAGGCTGAGGAAGCCAAGGCCGCTGGCGCCGACGTCGTCGGTTTCGATGATCTGGCCGCCGATATCAAGGCCGGCAAGATGGACTTCGATGTGGTCATCGCCTCGCCGGATGCCATGCGCATCGTCGGTGCCCTGGGCCAGATCCTGGGTCCGCGCGGTCTGATGCCGAACCCCAAGGTCGGCACCGTGACGCCCGATGTGGCCACGGCCGTGAAGAACGCCAAGGCCGGTCAGGTCCAGTTCCGCGTCGACAAGGCCGGTATCGTGCACGGCACGATCGGCCGCCGCTCGTTCGATGCCGACAAGCTCCAAGGCAACCTGGCCGCGCTGGTCGATGCACTGAACAAGGCCAAGCCGGCCACCAGCAAGGGTGTGTACCTGCGCAAGGTGGCTGTGTCCTCGACCATGGGCGTGGGCGTCCGCGTGGACACCTCGACCATCGGGGCGTAATACGTGAAGGAATTCGGGGCCGCCGCGGTGGCCCCGGGTGTGGTGGGCCTGGCCATCGGTCGAATGACCGGCGGACGGGGCCATCCAAGACCGCTGGTGACGCGAAGCCCGGCAGGGCCAAGCGGCTTAATGGTGCAGAAACCGCCAGCGCAGATGGCGATCCCGCTGCAGAAGGAATCCGTTCCGAAACAGTTGGTCGCTGCAATGAAGCGTGCCGGAAGCCGAAAGGCCGAAGGCACATTGAAGGAGTAGACCTTGAGTCTGAATCGCAGTGAGAAAGAAGCGGTCATCAACGAAGTGACCAGCCTCGCCGCTAAAGCTCAAACGCTCGTGATGGCGGAATACCGCGGCATCACGGTCGCTGCCATGGACCAACTGCGCGTGAAGGCACGCAGCAGCGGTGTCAGCCTGAGTGTTCTGAAGAACACCCTGGTTCGCCGCGCTGTGGCCGGTAGCGCGTTCGAGGTGGCCGGCGACCAGATGACGGGCCCGCTGATCTATGGCTTCTCCGAAGATGCCGTGGCCGCCGCGAAGGTGGTGGCCGATTTCGCGAAGACCAACGACAAGCTGGTCATCCGCGGTGGCGTCTACGGCGGCAAAGTCCTGGACGAAAACGGCGTGAAGCAACTGGCCAGCATTCCCTCCAAGGAAGTGCTGCTGGCACAGCTGTGTGGCTTGCTCAAGTCGCCGATCTCCCGCACCGCCGTGGTGCTGGGCGCATTGGCGGCCAAGAAGGGCGAGGGCGAGGTGGCCGCTGCCTGAGTGCGTGGCCCATTCCCCTGAATCAACCAATTGTTAGGAAATCAAAATGGCATTCGATAAAGACGCATTTCTGACGGCTCTGGACAGCATGACCGTCATGGAACTCAATGACCTGGTCAAGGCCATTGAAGAGAAGTTCGGCGTGTCCGCCGCCGCCATGGCCGCTCCGGCCGCTGGTGGTGCCGCCGCCGGTGGCGCTGCCGCCGCCGAAGAGAAGACCGAGTTCAACGTCGTGCTGACCGAAGCCGGCGCGAACAAGGTGTCCGTCATCAAGGCCGTGCGCGAAATCACCGGCCTGGGTCTGAAGGAAGCCAAGGACCTGGTCGACGGCGCACCCAAGAACGTCAAGGAAGGCGTTGCCAAGGCCGACGCCGAAGCCGCCGTCAAGAAGCTGGTGGAAGCCGGCGCCAAGGCCGAACTCAAGTAATTCGGTCCTGTCCCGAGGCTGGAGTGACCTGCAAGGGCCTCCAGCCTTTGGTGCTTTTGCGAGAAAGGCACCGATAAGGCGATTCCGGCGAGTCCCCTTATCCGTGTCTTCTGACCCCGACTGCAGAAGACCACTTGGTCCGGGCCCGCGTGCAATGCGCGGGCCGTCAGCCAACGGCAGGTAGTGGCCTGCCGCCAAGCACGCCACCGGGTAGGCCCGCCCGGTGCGCACGTCAGTCGCCGCAGACCTCATCGGAGATCTCATGGCAGCATCCCAATACTCGTACACCGAACGCAAGCGCATCCGCAAGAGCTTTGGCAGCCGCGAAAACGTGCTCGCGATTCCCTACCTCCTGCAGATGCAGAAGGATGCCTACACGGCGTTCCTGCAGGCCGACGTTCCACCCACCCGCCGCACCGACGAAGGCCTGCAGGCGGCGTTCAACTCGGCCTTCCCGATCGTCTCGCACAACGGCTTCGTCGAGATGAAGTTCGTCGAGTACAACCTGGCCAAACCCGCGTTCGATGTGCGCGAATGCCAGACCCGCGGCCTGACCTTCGCCTCGGCCGTGCGCGCGCGCGTGCAACTGATCATCTACGACCGCGAATCGTCCACGCCGCAGTCCAAGGTGGTCAAGGAAGTGAAGGAGCAGGAGGTCTACATGGGCGAGGTGCCCCTGATGACCGACAAGGGCTCGTTCATCATCAACGGCACGGAGCGCGTGATCGTCTCCCAGCTGCACCGCTCGCCCGGCGTCTTCTTCGAGCATGACAAGGGCAAGACCCACAGCTCGGGCAAGCTGCTGTTCTCGGCCCGCATCATCCCCTACCGCGGCTCCTGGCTGGATTTCGAGTTCGATCCGAAGGACATCCTGTACTTCCGCGTCGACCGTCGCCGCAAGATGCCCGTGACCATCCTGCTCAAGGCCATTGGTCTGACGCCGGAAGCCATCCTGGCCAACTTCTTCGTCAACGACCACATCCGTCTGATGGACAACGGTGCGCAGATGGCCTTTGTGGCCGAGCGTCTGCGCGGCGAGGTGGCCCGCTTTGACATCACCGACAAGAGCGGCAAGGTGGTGGTGGCCAAGGACAAGCGCATCACCGCGCGCCACACCCGCGAGCTGGAGCAGTCGGGCACCACCCACATCAGCGTGCCGGAGGATTTCCTGATCGGTCGTGTGGTGGCGCGCACCATCGTCGATCCGGATACCGGCGAGATCATCGCCAAGGCCAACGATGAGCTGACCGAAACCCTGCTCAAGAAGCTGCGCTCGGCCGGCGTGCAGGATCTGCAAGTCATCTACACCAACGAACTGGACCAGGGCGCCTACATCAGCCAGACGCTGCGCGTCGACGAGACGGCGGACGAGTTCGCCGCCCGCGTGGCCATCTACCGCATGATGCGCCCCGGCGAGCCGCCGACCGAGGACGCGGTGCAGGCCCTGTTCCATCGCCTGTTCTACAACCCGGATACCTACGACCTCTCGCGCGTGGGTCGCATGAAGTTCAACGCCCGCGTGGGCCGTGACGAGGCCACCGGCCCGATGGTGCTGGACAACGACGACATCCTGTCGGTGGTCAAGATCCTGGTGGATCTGCGCAACGGCCGCGGTGAGGTCGATGACATCGACCACCTGGGCAACCGCCGCGTGCGCTGTGTCGGCGAGCTGGCCGAGAACCAGTACCGCACGGGTCTGGCCCGTATCGAGAAGGCTGTGAAGGAGCGTCTGGGCCAGGCCGAGCAGGACCCCCTGATGCCGCACGACCTGATCAACTCCAAGCCGATTTCCGCGGCTCTGAAGGAGTTCTTCGGCGCATCGCAGCTGTCGCAGTTCATGGACCAGACCAACCCGCTGGCCGAGATCACGCACAAGCGCCGCGTCTCGGCCCTGGGCCCGGGTGGTCTGACGCGCGAGCGCGCCGGCTTTGAGGTGCGCGACGTGCACGTGACGCACTACGGTCGCGTGTGTCCGATCGAAACGCCGGAAGGCCCGAACATCGGTCTGATCAACTCGCTGGCCCTGTACGCTCGTCTGAACGAGTACGGCTTCATCGAGACCCCGTACCGCCGCGTGGTGGACGGCAAGGTCACGAACGAAATCGACTACCTGTCGGCCATCGAGGAAAGCAAGTACGTGATCGCCCAGGCCAACGCGGCGCTCGACGCCGATGGCCGCCTGACCGGTGATCTGGTGTCGGCCCGTGAAAAGGGTGAATCCATCCTGACCCCGCCCGAGACCATCGAGTACATGGACGTGTCGCCGGCACAGATCGTGTCGGTGGCGGCCTCGCTGGTGCCCTTCCTGGAGCACGACGACGCGAACCGCGCGCTGATGGGCGCCAACATGTCGCGCCAGGCGGTGCCCACGCTGCGTCCGGAAAAGCCGCTGGTCGGCACCGGCATCGAGCGCGTGGCCGCGGTCGACTCCGGCACCGTCGTCACCGCCAAGCGCGGCGGCGTGGTGGACTATGTCGACGCGACCCGCATTGTGATCCGTGTCAACGACGACGAAGCCGTGGCCGGTGAAGTGGGCGTGGACATCTACAACCTGATCAAGTATCAGCGTTCGAACCAGAACACCAACATCCACCAGCGTCCGATCGTCAAGCGGGGCGACAAGCTGGCCAAGGGTGACGTGATCGCCGACGGTGCCTCGACCGATCTGGGCGAGATCTCGATCGGCCAGAACATGCTGATCGCGTTCATGCCCTGGAACGGCTACAACTTCGAGGACTCGATCCTGATCAGCGAGCGCGTGGTGGCCGACGACCGCTACACCAGCATCCACATCGAGGAGCTGGTGGTCATGGCGCGCGACACCAAGCTGGGCGCCGAGGAAATCACCCGTGACATCCCGAACCTGGCCGAGCAGCAGCTCAACCGCCTGGACGATTCGGGCATCATCTACGTGGGTGCCGAGGTGCTGCCGGGCGACGTGCTGGTGGGCAAGGTCACGCCCAAGGGCGAAACCACGCTGACGCCGGAAGAAAAGCTGCTGCGCGCCATCTTCGGCGAGAAGGCATCCGACGTGAAGGACACCTCGCTGCGCGTGGACCAGGGCTCGTCCGGTACCGTCATCGACGTGCAGGTCTTCACGCGTGAAGGCATCCAGCGCGACAAGCGTGCCCAGCAGATCATCGACGACGAGCTCAAGCGCTTCCGCCTGGACCTGAACGACCAGCTGCGCATCGTCGAGGCCGACGCCTTCGACCGGATCGAGAAGCTGCTGATCGGCAAGGTCGCCAACGGCGGCCCGAAGAAGCTGGCCAAGGGCACCAAGATCGACAAGGCCTACCTGGGCGAGGTCGAGAAGTACCACTGGTTCGACATCCGCCCGGCCGATGACGATGTGGCCGCGCAGCTCGAATCCATCAAGAACTCGATGGAGCAGACGCGCCACAGCTTCGACCTGGCCTTCGAAGAAAAGCGCAAGAAGCTCACGCAGGGCGATGAGCTGCCCGCCGGCGTGCTCAAGATGGTCAAGGTCTACCTGGCCGTCAAGCGCCGCCTGCAGCCTGGTGACAAGATGGCCGGCCGTCACGGCAACAAGGGCGTGGTCTCCAAGATCACGCCGGTGGAGGACATGCCCCACCTGGCCGACGGCACGCCGGTCGACATCGTGCTCAACCCGCTGGGTGTGCCCTCGCGGATGAACATCGGTCAGGTGCTCGAGGTTCACCTGGGCTGGGCCGCCAAGGGCCTGGGCCATCGCATCGGCGACATGCTGCAGCGCGAGGCGGCCACCAGCGAGCTTCGTGCCTTCCTGGACGAGATCTACAACAAGACCGGCCGCAAGGAAGACCTGTCCAGCCTGTCCGATGACGAGGTGCGCGCGATGGCGCAGGAGCTCACCAGCGGGGTGCCCTTCGCCTCGCCGGTGTTCGACGGTGCCTCCGAGCAGGAAATCATGGACATGCTCAAGCTGGCCTACCCGGACGACATCGCCAAGGCCAAGGGCCTGACGGCGACGCGCACGCAGGCGCAGCTCTACGACGGCCGTACCGGCGATGCATTCGAACGCACGACCACCGTCGGCTACATGCACTACCTCAAGCTGCACCACCTGGTGGACGACAAGATGCACGCCCGCTCGACCGGCCCGTACTCGCTGGTCACGCAGCAGCCGCTGGGCGGCAAGGCGCAGTTCGGTGGCCAGCGTTTCGGCGAGATGGAAGTGTGGGCACTGGAGGCCTATGGCGCTTCCTACATCCTGCAGGAAATGCTCACCGTCAAGTCCGACGACGTGCAGGGTCGTACCAAGGTGTACGAGTCCATCGTCAAGGGCGAGCACGCCATCGACGCCGGCATGCCCGAGTCGTTCAACGTGCTGGTCAAGGAAATCCGGTCGCTCGGCATCGACATTGAGCTTGAGCGTTCGTGATTCACTGAAGTAGAGGAAACACACATATGAAATCCTTGCTCGACCTGTTCAAGCAGTTCACACCCGACGAGCACTTCGATGCCATCCGCATCGGCCTGGCCTCGCCGGAAAAGATCCGTTCCTGGTCCTTCGGTGAAGTCAAGAAGCCGGAAACCATCAACTACCGGACCTTCAAGCCCGAGCGTGACGGTCTGTTCTGCGCCAAGATCTTCGGCCCCATCAAGGACTACGAGTGCCTGTGCGGCAAGTACAAGCGCCTGAAGCACCGGGGTGTGATCTGCGAGAAGTGCGGCGTTGAAGTCACGCAGACCAAGGTGCGCCGCGAGCGCATGGGTCACATCGACCTGGCCGCGCCCTGCGCCCACATCTGGTTCCTGAAGTCGCTGCCCTCGCGTCTGGGCCTGGTGCTGGACATGACGCTGCGCGACATCGAGCGCGTGCTGTATTTCGAGGCCTATGTGGTGGTGGACCCCGGCATGACGCCGCTGAAGAAGTTCGGCATCATGACCGAGGAGGACTACGACGCCAAGCGCCGCGAGTACGGTGACGAGTTCGTCGCCAAGATGGGCGCGGAGGGCATCAAGGAACTGCTGGAGTCGATCGATCTCGACACCGAGATCGAGAAGCTGCGCAACGACCTGACCGGCTCGGAACTCAAGATCAAGAAGAACGCCAAGCGCCTGAAGGTGCTGGAAGCCTTCAAGAAATCGGGTATCAAGCCCGAGTGGATGGTGCTGGACGTGCTGCCCGTGCTGCCGCCGGACCTGCGTCCGCTGGTGCCGCTGGACGGTGGCCGCTTCGCCACCTCCGACCTGAACGACCTGTACCGCCGCGTCATCAACCGCAACAGCCGTCTGCGCCGTCTGCTGGAGCTCAAGGCGCCCGAGATCATCGCGCGCAACGAAAAGCGGATGCTGCAGGAAGCCGTGGACAGCCTGCTGGACAACGGCCGCCGCGGCAAGGCGATGACGGGCGCCAACAAGCGCGCCCTGAAGTCGCTGGCCGACATGATCAAGGGCAAGAGCGGCCGCTTCCGCCAGAACCTGCTGGGCAAGCGCGTCGACTACTCGGGCCGTTCGGTCATTACCGTGGGCCCGACCCTGAAGCTGCACCAGTGCGGCCTGCCCAAGCTGATGGCGCTGGAGCTGTTCAAGCCCTTTATCTTCTCGCGCCTGGAGGCGATGGGCATCGCCACCACCATCAAGGCGGCGAAGAAGGAAGTGGAAGCCGGCACGCCGGTGGTGTGGGACATCCTGGAAGAGGTGATCAAGGAGCACCCCGTCCTGCTGAACCGCGCGCCGACGCTGCACCGCCTGGGTATCCAGGCCTTCGAGCCGATCCTCATCGAAGGCAAGGCGATCCAGCTGCACCCGCTGGTCTGCGCGGCCTTCAACGCCGACTTCGACGGCGACCAGATGGCCGTGCACGTGCCGCTGTCGGTGGAAGCCCAGCTCGAAGCCCGCACCCTGATGCTGGCCTCGAACAACGTGCTGTTCCCGGCCTCGGGTGAACCCTCGATCGTGCCGTCGCAGGACGTGGTGCTGGGTCTGTACTACACGACCCGCGAAAAGATCAACGGCAAGGGCGAGGGCATGGTGTTCTCCGACGTGGCCGAAGTCCAGCGTGCGCTGGATTCGGGCTCGGTCGAGATCACGGCCCGGATCAGCGTCCGCCTGACCGAATGGCTCAAGGACAAGGCCACGGGCGAATTCGTGCCCAACACCAAGCTGGTCGACACCACGGTCGGTCGTGCCCTGCTGTCCGAGATCCTGCCCAAGGGTCTGCCCTTCGAGGTGCTGAACAAGGCGCTGAAGAAGAAGGAGATCTCCAAGCTCATCAACGCCTCGTTCCGCAAGTGTGGTCTGAAGGAGACCGTGGTCTTCGCCGACAAGCTGCTGCAGAACGGCTTCCGCCTGGCCACGCGCGCCGGCATCTCGATCTGCGTGGACGACATGCTCGTGCCGCCGCAGAAGGCCGAGATCATCGCGCGCGCCGAAGCCGAGGTGAAGGAAATCTCGCACCAGTACGCCTCGGGCCTGGTGACCGCCGGTGAGCGCTACAACAAGGTGGTGGACATCTGGGGCAAGGCCGGTGACGAGATCTCCAAGGTCATGATGGCCCAGCTGGCCAAGCAGAAGACCATCGACGCGTCCGGCAAGGAAGTCGACCAGGAGTCCTTCAACTCCATCTACATGATGGCCGACTCGGGTGCCCGGGGTTCTGCCGCCCAGATCCGTCAGCTCGCCGGCATGCGCGGCCTGATGGCCAAGCCGGACGGCTCGATCATCGAGACGCCGATCACCGCGAACTTCCGCGAAGGCCTGAACGTTCTGCAGTACTTCATCTCGACGCACGGTGCCCGCAAGGGTCTGGCCGACACGGCGCTGAAGACGGCGAACTCGGGTTACCTGACCCGCCGTCTGGTGGATGTGACGCAGGATCTGGTGGTCACCCACGAGGACTGCGGCACGACCAATGGTGCCCTGATGCGTGCCATCGTCGAGGGTGGTGAGGTGATCGAGTCGCTGCGTGACCGAATCCTGGGCCGCACCACGGCCGAGGAGGTGATCCATCCCGAGACGCGCCAGGTCCTCGTCGAGGCCGGCGTGCTGCTGGACGAGGACATGCTCGACGAGCTCGAAGCCGCGGGCGTGGACGAGGTCAAGGTGCGCACCGCGCTGACCTGCGAAACCCGCTACGGCCTGTGTGCCAAGTGCTACGGTCGCGACCTGGGCCGCGGTGGCCTGGTCAACATCGGCGAGGCCGTGGGCGTGATTGCCGCCCAGTCGATCGGCGAACCCGGTACGCAGCTGACCATGCGCACCTTCCACATCGGTGGTGCCGCGTCGCGCGCCGCCGTGGCCTCGAGCGTGGAGGCCAAGTCCAACGGCATCATCGGCTTCAACGCCACGATGCGCTATGTGACCAACACCAAGGGTGAGCTGGTGGTGATTGCGCGCTCGGGCGAGATCATCATTCAGGACGAGCACGGCCGCGAGCGCGAGCGCCACAAGGTGCCGTACGGTGCCGTGCTGACCGTCAAGCCCGACGAGACCATCAAGGCAGGCACCATCCTGGCCAACTGGGATCCGCTGACGCGCCCGATCATCACCGAGTACGCCGGCACGGTGAAGTTCGAGAACGTGGAAGAGGGCCTGACGGTGGCCAAGCAGGTGGACGACGTCACCGGCCTGTCCACACTGGTGGTGATCGATCCGAAACGCCGCGGCGCCGCCAAGGTGGTGCGGCCGCAGGTCAAGCTGATCGATGCCCAGGGCAACGAGGTCAAGATCCCCGGTACCGACCATTCGGTGACCATCGGCTTCCAGGTCGGCGCCCTGATCCAGGTGCGCGATGGCCAGGACGTGGGCCCCGGCGAAGTGCTGGCCCGCATCCCGGTCGAAGGCCAGAAGACCCGTGACATCACGGGCGGTCTGCCGCGTGTGGCCGAGCTGTTCGAGGCCCGCTCGCCCAAGGACAAGGGCATCCTGGCCGAGATGACCGGCACGGTGTCGTTCGGCAAGGAGACCAAGGGCAAGATCCGCCTGCAGATCACCGACCCCGAAGGCAAGGTCTGGGAAGAGCTCATCCCCAAGGAAAAGAACATCCTGGTGCACGAAGGCCAGGTGGTCAACAAGGGCGAGAGCATCGTCGACGGTCCGGCCGATCCGCAGGACATCCTGCGCCTGCTGGGCATGGAAGAGCTGTCGCGCTACATCGTCGATGAGGTGCAGGACGTTTACCGCTTGCAGGGTGTGAAGATCAACGACAAGCACATCGAGGTGATCGTGCGCCAGATGCTGCGTCGCGTGGTGGTCGAGAACCCGGGCGATTCGTCCTACATCGCCGGCGAGCAGGTCGAGCGTTCCGAGATCCTCAACACCAACGACGCCCTGCGCGCCGAAGGCAAGATCCCGGCCACCTACAGCAACGTGCTGCTGGGTATCACCAAGGCGTCGCTGTCGACCGACTCGTTCATCTCGGCCGCTTCCTTCCAGGAAACGACCCGCGTGCTCACCGAGGCCGCGATCATGGGCAAGAAGGACGAGCTGCGCGGCCTGAAGGAGAATGTCATCGTCGGCCGCCTGATCCCGGCGGGTACCGGCATGGCCTACCACGAGGCCCGTCGTGCCAAGGAAAAGATGGACGACGAGGAGCGCCGCGCCATTGCCGAGGCCGATGCCCTGGCCCTGGCGGCCGACCAGGCCGAGGCCGCCAACAGCGAGGCTGCACCCTCCGACGGCGAGTGACACCGGGACGGCGTCTGCCGTTCGGTGCATCAAGGCCCCCGGTCATCCGGCCGGGGGCCTTTTTTCGTCGCCGTGCCGGTGGCGGCGGCGCCAGGCACGTGACCCCCTGCGGTATATTGCGTGCGCCGGGCCCGGATGGGCCACGGCCGTGCCTGCGCCGCAGGTACAGATCATCGCGTGCAGGAGGGACAGGGATGACGACAACCACATGGGTGCTGCTGGTGGCGATGGTGCTGGTGCTGTTCTGGGCCGTGGGCGCCTAC
>NZ_JAQVEJ010000248.1 GCF_028698005.1 Hydrogenophaga sp. | reverse complement strand
CACGCCGCGCCTGCTCGGCCACGCGCTGCACAGCCAGATCGAGATGCACCGTGCCTACGGTGGCGTGGTGCCCGAGCTGGCCAGCCGCGACCACATCCGCCGCGTGCTGCCGCTGGCCGATGCCGTGATGGCCGAGGCCGGCCGGCCGCTGTCGGCCATCGACGCCGTGGCCTACACGCGCGGCCCCGGCCTGGCCGGGGCGCTGCTGGTCGGCTCGGGCGTGGCCTGTGCGCTGGGCATGGCGCTGGGCAAGCCGGTCATCGGCATCCACCACCTCGAAGGGCATCTGCTCTCGCCTTTTCTCAGCGCCGATCCGCCGGTGTTTCCCTTCGTCGCGCTGCTGGTCTCGGGTGGCCACACCCAGCTCATGCTGGTTGACGGGGTGGGGCGTTACGAACTGCTGGGCGAAACCATCGACGATGCAGCCGGCGAGGCCTTCGACAAATCGGCCAAGCTGCTCGGTCTGGACTACCCGGGCGGGCCGGCGCTGGCGCGCCTGGCGCAGGCGGGCGACCCCCAGGCGTTCCGTTTCCCGCGGCCGCTGCTGCACAGCGGCGACCTCGATTTTTCCTTTGCGGGCCTGAAGACGGCGGTGCTGACCCAGGTCAAGAAGCTGGCCCATGCACGCCCCGAAGGGCCGGCCACCAGTCGCCTGGCCGATCCGTTGACGCCGCAGCAAAGGGCCGACGTCGCTGCCAGCGTACAGGCCGCGATCGTTGACGTGCTGGTGAAAAAATCGCTGGCGGCACTGGAGGCCACCGGCCTGCGCCGCCTGGTGGTGGCCGGCGGTGTCGGTGCCAACGCCCGGCTGCGCGCGCAACTTGATGCGGCCTGCCAGCGCCGCCAGGTGCGCGTGCACTACCCCGAGCTGCACCTGTGCACCGACAACGGCGCCATGATCGCGCTGGCGGCCGGCCTGCGCGTGCAGGCCGGGCTGGCCGACGCCGCCCTGCACCAGCCGGACTATCGCTTCGACGTCCGCCCGCGCTGGCCGCTTGCCGAGCTGGCACCGGCGCCCGGGGCCGCGGATTGAGCGGGTCGGGCGAAGAAATTACACTCCCTATCTGTCGCCTATGTGACACGCACGTGTGGCGCATGCCGGTGACCGGCCGCCTCCATGGCCGGTGCGGCGACTGCATTCCAGACATTCCGGAGATCGTTTTGCACAGCACTTCACTGCTTTTCCGCCCCGTCCGCCGCGCGCTGGCCGCGCTGGCACTCGCCGCCCTGGTCACCGGTGCCGCCCAGGCCCAGGCCCCCGCCACCGCACCCGCGGGCGCACCGATCCGCATTGCCCTGATCGAGGCCCTGTCCGGGCCGCTGGCCAATACCGGCGAGGCGGTCTACCGCAACCTGGTGTGGGCCACCGAGCGGGTCAATGCCCGGGGCGGCGTCCGGTTGCCCGATGGCCGGCGGCCACTGATCATCGACCGCTTCGACAGCAAGGGCCAGACCGAGGAGGCCCTGTCGGGCCTGCGTTCCGCCGTTGACAAGGACATCCGCATCGTGGCCCAGGGCAACTCCTCGGCCGCCGCGGCCGGCCTGGTCGATGCCATCAACAAGCACAACGAACGCGACCCGGCACGCCAGGTGCTGTTCCTCAACTACTCGGCGGTCGATCCGATCCTGACCAACGAAAAATGCAGCTACTGGCATTTCCGTTTCGACGCCCACGCCAACATGCGCATGAGCGCGCTCATGAGCGTCATCGCCGATGACAAGGCCTTGCGCAGCATCTACCTCATCGGTCAGGACTACAGCTTCGGCCAGGCCGTGCTGCGCGAGGCGCGTACCCAGCTCGGTCAGCATCGCCCCGACGTGAAGATCGTGGCCGAGGAGCTGCACCCGATGGCCCGGGTCAAGGACTTCGCGCCCTACGCCATGAAAATCAAGGCCAGCGGCGCCCAGGCCGTGCTCACCGGCAACTGGGGCAACGACCTGACCCTGCTGGTGAAGGCCGCGCGCGAGGTCGGCTTCGACGGCATGTTCTATACCTTCTACGGCAACGCGCTGGGTGCGCCCGCGGCGCTGGGCGATGCCGGCATCGGCAAGGTCGTGGCCGTGGCCGACTGGTTCCCCAACGTGCCCACGGCCGAGTCCGAGGCGTTCTACCAGTCCTTCCGCCAGCGCTTCCCGAACCCGGCCGACGACTACGTCCACATGCGCATGCAACTGCTGGTCGAGGCGCTCGCGCAGGCCATCGAGCGCGCCGGCCAGGTGGATGCCGCTGCCATCGCCGCACAGCTCGAAAAAGCACAGGTGGACCTGGCCGGGCAGGGGGGCCGGATGCGCGCGGCCGACCACCAGTTCCAGCAGACCCTGGCAGTGGCGGTGATGGACCGCCAGGGCGCGCCGGGCGTCAAGTTCGACGTCGAGGGCTCGGGCTACGGATTCCGCGTGATCCGCCAGCTCACGCCGCAGCAGGCCGAGCAGCCCACCACCTGCCAGATGCGCCGGCCCGAAGGCCGCTGACACTTCGCCGACAATACCGGGCTTGCCCACAACAGCGAAGAGACGGCATGAGAGCCCTGGTCGAAAACCTGGAGGAATCCAGGATCCGCGAGGTCGCCAACGAAGGCATGGGGCGCGAGGATGTCCTGCGCTTCTGGTTCGGCGAAAGCGACGAGGTCAGTCCGGAGCCCGTGAGGGCGGCGGCGATCGCCTCGCTGCAGGCCGGCGAGACCTTCTATGCGCACAACCTCGGCCTGTCCGAGCTGCGCGAGGCCATCGCGGCCTACACGGATGCCCTGCATCCCGGGCGCGGCGCCGGGCACTGGCACGAGCGTGTGGCGGTGACCTCCGGCGGCGTCAACGGGCTCATGCTGGCTTGTCAGGCGCTGCTCGAAGCCGGCGACGAGGTCGTGGCGGTCACGCCGGTGTGGCCGAATCTGGTCGCGCAGCCGGCCATCCTCGGCGCGCATGTGCGGCGCGTGCCGCTGGTGCCGAAGGCGGGTGCCTGGACGCTCGACCTCGAT
>NZ_JAQVEJ010000247.1 GCF_028698005.1 Hydrogenophaga sp. | reverse complement strand
CCGGGCCTTCGATGACGACGCCGGGCGTGTCCAAGCCGGCAGCCTCCAGGGTTTGGGTGGCCCATTGAAGCTGCATGCGGTTCTCGTCGTTATCCGCGGCGACCATCACCACATGGCATTGCAGGCCCCGGAACAATGCACTGCGCGCAACCATCTCCACACCCTTGCGCGTGGTGTCGCTGCCGTCGAAGGCAAGCATGACCCGCTCAGGCGCTGAAAAACCGCCTGACGTGACCAGGATCGGTCGGTGCATGGTACGCACCACCGTTTCCAGCCGGCTGCCCACGTGTTCGCCCAGGTGTTCGTCGTGCTTGCCGAGCACCAGCAGACGGATGTCCTGTTCCATTTCACTCAGGGTTTCGACCAGGTTGCCGTGGCGCTGCCGCGTGGTCGGGTCGGTCACACCGTCGGCGATGGCCCGCTGCCTGGCGGCGTCGAGCATCAGCCGTCCCTGTTCGAGGGCCAACTTGCCACGTCGTTCGTCCAGGGTGGCCAATTCTTCCAGCAGGGCCTCGCGGCTGCCCAGGCCGATATTGCCGCTCAGGTTGCTTTCAGCCGGATATTCGGATTTCTCCAGCACGTGCAGGAACACCAGTGGCGCACTCAGGCGCAGGCTGGCCCACGCGCCATAGTCACATACCGCAGGCGACACGCTGGTTCCGTCGATGCATGCAATCACGTTACTCATGGGTCGCCTCCGTCAGTGCCCCATCAGGGCGTCTACTGCGCCGGGTTTGTCGTGTACCGCGAAACGGTCGACGATGGTGGCACTGGCTTCGTTCAGTCCCACGATGTCCACCTCGGTGCCTTCGCGCCGGAACTTTATCACCACCTTGTCCAGGGCACTGACCGAGGTAATGTCCCAGAAATGCGCATGGGTGAGGTCGATCACCACCCTGTCCAGCGCTTCCTTGAAATCGAAAAACTCGACGAATTTGTCCGCCGACGCGAAGAACACCTGGCCGACCACCTTGTAAGTGCGCACGGTGCCGTCGTCATTGAGACGGGAGGTCACGTATTTGTACTGCGCCACCTTGTTGGCGAAATTCATCGCCGCAAACAGCACGCCCACGAACACGCCATAGGCCAGATTGTGGGTGGCGACCACGACCACCACCGTGGTGATCATGACCAAGCTGGTGCTCTTGGGGTGCTTTTTCAGATTGCGCAGGGATTCCCAGCTGAACGTACCGATGGACACCATGATCATCACGGCGACGAGCGCAGCCATGGGAATGCGGCCCACCCAGTCACCCAGAAACACCACCAACATCAGCAGTACCGTGCCCGCGGTGAAGGTGGACAATCGGGTGCGTCCGCCGGATTTCACGTTGATGACCGACTGCCCGATCATGGCACAGCCGGCCATGCCGCCCATCAGACCCGCGGCGATGTTGGCAACGCCCTGCCCCTTGCATTCGCGGTTCTTGTCGCTGGGCGTATCGGTCAGGTCGTCCACGATGGTGGCCGTCATGAGCGATTCCAGCAGGCCCACCACGGCCAGTGATACGGAATACGGGAAAATGATGGCCAGGGTTTCGAGGGTCAGCGGCACATCGGGCCAGAGGAACACGGGCAGCGTGTCGGGCAGTTCCCCCATGTCGCCGACGGTGCGGATGTCCAGCTCAAGCACCATGGCCACGGCAGTCAGCACAACGATAGTGACCAGCGGCGACGGCACTGCCTTGGTGAGATACGGGAACAGGTAAATGATGGCGAGACCGGCCGCGGTCATGGCATAGACATGCCACGTGACGTTCGTAAGTTCCGGCAACTGCGCCATGAAGATCAGGATGGCCAGGGCATTCACGAAGCCGGTCACCACCGAGCGGGAGACAAACCGCATCAGCGAGCCCAGCTTCAGATAGCCGGCAATGATCTGCAACACGCCGGTGAGTAAGGTGGCAACGAGCAGATATTCGAGACCGTGCTCCTTCACCAGCGTGATCATCAACAGCGCCATGGCGCCGGTCGCCGCGGAGATCATGCCCGGTCGTCCGCCCACAAAGGCGATCACCACCGCGATGCAGAAGGAGGCGTACAGCCCCACCTTCGGATCCACGCCTGCGATGGCGGAGAAGGCGATGGCTTCGGGGATGAGCGCCAGGGCGACGACGAGGCCGGCCAGCACGTCGCCACGGCTATTGGAAAACCAGTCTTTACTGATGTTTTGCAGCATGCTTGATCCAAAAAATCACGGCCACGTCACTACGCTGACGCGGTTGTTTTCAAAGCGATGGGAAGAATTCGCGCGTTGCGAAGTCGGAAAGCGTGCCGGCGGGGCTATGGCGGACTGAGACGGGAGGAAACAGTAAGGGACATGATGCCAGGCGCGCGAAATGGGGGCGCACCATAACACAGTGCCAGGGAATTTGGCACACGTAACGGAATCCGGGCCTCGCAGACACAGGAAGCGCCGGTTGGCGGCGCGGTATCACAAACTCAGCGGTCGCAGGCCTGCGCGCAGGTGATGCACAAGGGCGTGGCGGGATCCAGTTCCAGGCGGCGCGGATCGATCGCTTCGTCACATTCCAGGCACAGGCCGTAACTCCCGTCGTCACAGCGCCTCAGGGCTGCGTCGATACGCCGCAGGGCCACGTCGGCACGCTGCCGGTTGCTCTGGGCCATGGCCTGCTGTTGCATTGCATCCATGCGCGACAGGCGCCCGACGCTGGACTGATCCAATTCAACGGTCGCGGCCGACGCATCACGGGCCTCCTGGGTGGCCAGGATGGCGTCGCGCGCCGCCATGAGTTTGCGTTTGAAATGGTCGACGTCGATATCGGTCATGGGTGGTCCGTTACGCATAGCCGGACGCTTCAGAAATCGCGGCCTGAGGCCGCTCCCACAGGCGTCTCAGGCGGTTGCGCGGGCCTTTACGGGGGCGAAGCTGTGGCGGTGGATGGGGCTCGGGCCCAGCGCATCCAGGGCCTTGAGGTGTGCGGCTGTGCCATAGCCCTTGTGCTTGGCGAGGCCATAGCCCGG
>NZ_JAQVEJ010000080.1 GCF_028698005.1 Hydrogenophaga sp. | reverse complement strand
CGGGTGGTGCGCAACTCCTTCCAGCAGGAGGTGAACAAACGCACACTCAAGGAATTGCTGAACACGCAGCGCGAGCAACTGATGGCCGACGTGAAAAGGGAAGTGCTGGAAGCGGTGCGTGGTGCCGACAAGCCTTGGGGCATGGACGTGGTGGACGTGCGCATCACGCGCGTGGACTATGCCGACACCATCACCCGCTCGGTCTACGACCGAATGGAAGCCGAGCGCAAGCGCGTGGCCAACGAGCTGCGCTCCACCGGTTTTGCCGAGGGCGAGAAGATTCGCGCCGAGGCCGATCGCCAGCGCGAGATCATCGTTGCCGAAGCCTACCGCAATGCGCAGGCGGTCAAGGGTCAGGGCGATGCCAAGGCGGCCGCGATCTATGCCGAGGCCTTCGGACGCGATCCGGCCTTTGCCCAGTTCTACCGCAACCTGGATGCCTACAAGGCCAGCTTCGGCAGCAAGTCCGACGTGATGGTGATCGATCAGTCGTCGGATTTCTTCAAGTCGATGCGATCGGCGGCGCCGGGGCGCTGAGCGCGCCGCGTGGCCGATATCATCTGGGCCTCGCTGGCCCTCGTGCTGATCATCGAGGGCCTGCTGCCACTGCTGGCACCCGGCCTGTGGCGTCGCGTGTTCACCGATTTGCTGCGCCTGCGCGACGGCCAGATCCGCTTTTACGGCTTGCTCAGTGTGGCGGCGGGTCTGATGTGGTGGTGGTGGCAATCCTGAGTCACGGGGTGTGCAGCATGCCCCGGCGGCCACCCGATGGCCCATCGCCGGTAGAATCCCCTTTTTAACAGACCCCTGAGTCCCGACATGTCCGCCTGGGTCCTTCCGGATCACATAGCCGATGTCTTGCCTTCCGAGGCCCGGCACATCGAAGAATTGCGCAGGAGCCTGCTCGATACGGCCCGTGGCTACGGGTACGAGCTGGTCATGCCTCCCTTGCTGGAGCACCTCGAATCCCTGTTGACCGGCACGGGGGAGGCGCTTGGTCTGCACACATTCAAGCTGGTCGATCAGCTCTCGGGCCGATCGCTGGGTTTGCGTGCCGACAGCACGCCCCAGGTGGCGCGCATCGACGCCCATCTGCTCAACCGCCAGGGTGTGACGCGCCTGTCCTACTGCGGCCCAGTGGTTCACACCAAGGCCAGCCGTCCGGGCGCCAGCCGCGAATTGCTGCAGTTCGGTGCCGAAATCTTCGGTCATGGTGGTCTGGAGGCCGACCTCGAAACCCTGGAGTTGGCACAGGCCTGCCTGGCCGCCGCCGGGGTGCAGGGCATGCAACTGGATCTCGCGGATGTGCGGGTGATCGACGCCGTGCTGGCGCCCGTGGCGCTGGAGCCGGCCCGCGTGCAGGCGATCCACGCCGCCCTGGCGACCAAGGACATCACCGAGATCGCCACCTTGTCGCACGATCTGCCTGTGGCTGTGCGGCGCGATCTGCTGGCGCTGACGCGCCTGTTCGGCGATGTGACCGTGCTGGACGAGGCGAGCCGCGTATTGCAGCCTTCGACGAAGTTGCGCGAGGCGCTGGACAGCCTGGCTTGGCTGGCATCGCAGGTGCGGGGCATGCCGGTATCGATCGATCTGGCCGATCTGCGTGGCTATGCCTATTACACCGGTATGCGGTTTGCCATCTTTGCACGTGGCAGCCGGGGTGAACCGGTGGAACTGGCGCGTGGTGGCCGCTACGACGAGGTCGGTGCGGTGTTCGGGCGCAAGCGCCCGGCCGTCGGCTTCAGCCTGGATCTCAAGACACTGGTCGCCAGTGTGCGGCCGCGCCCCCTGGAGGCCGCCATCCGGGCGCCCTGGGGCACTGAACCGGCCTTGCGCGCGGCGGTCGCCGCCTTGCGCCGGCAGGGGCAGACGGTGGTGTGTGCCCTGGCCGGGCCCGGGCACGAAGTCGACGAATTCCATTGCGACCGCGAACTGGTCAAAAACCCGGCGGATGGCGCCTGGATTGTCAGAAACCTCTAAACGGAATC
Organism: Hydrogenophaga sp.; assembly: GCF_028698005.1. GTDB lineage: Bacteria > Pseudomonadota > Gammaproteobacteria > Burkholderiales > Burkholderiaceae_C > Hydrogenophaga. The sequence goes on along the minus strand of NZ_JAQVEJ010000080.1, from coordinate 10,854 downwards.
AGCACAGATGAAGAACAGCAGCAGCGCCGCACAGCCGGGGCGCAACGTGGTGGTGGTCGGCACCCAGTGGGGCGACGAAGGCAAGGGCAAGCTGGTCGACTGGCTGACCGAGACGGCCCAGGGTGTGGTGCGTTTCCAGGGTGGACACAACGCCGGTCACACCTTGGTGATCAATGGTGTGAAGACCGCCCTGCACCTGATCCCCAGCGGCATCATGCGTGCCGGGGTCAAGTGCTATATCGGCAACGGGGTGGTGCTGTCGGTGGCCAAGCTGTTCGAGGAGATCGAGGGGCTGGAGAAGGCCGGGGTCGAGGTACGTTCGCGTCTGCGCGTGAGCGAAGCCTGTCCGCTGATCCTGCCGTTCCACGCTGCGATCGACATCGCCCGCGAGGCGGCCAAGGTCAAGGCCGGGTCCGAGAAGATCGGTACCACGGGCCGAGGCATCGGCCCGGCCTATGAGGACAAGATCGCCCGTCGTGCGCTGCGCGTGCAGGACCTGAAGCACCCCGAGCGCTTCGCAACCAAGCTGCGCGAGCTGCTGGCGCTGCACAACCATGTGCTCAAGACATGGCTGCATTCGGCCGAGATGGCCTGGGATGGCCAGCTTGCGCGCTACATGAAGGACGGCGAAATCCAGTTCGAGCCGGTCTATGCCGAAGCCATGGCCCAGGCCGAGCAGTTGCGGCCGATGATCGCCGATGTCTCGCGCGAGCTCAATGAGGCCCACCAGGCCGGTGCCAACCTGCTGTTCGAGGGCGCCCAGGGCACGCTGCTGGACATCGACCACGGTACCTATCCCTTCGTGACCTCGAGCAATTGCGTGGCAGGCAATGCCGCTGCGGGGTCCGGCGTGGGGCCGCACCTGTTGCACTACGTGCTGGGCATCACCAAGGCCTACTGCACGCGCGTGGGTGGCGGCCCTTTCCCGACCGAACTGGAGTGGGAGAAAGAGGGCACGCCGGGCTGGCACATGGCGACCGTCGGTGCCGAAAAGGGCGTCACCACCGGGCGCAGCCGCCGCTGCGGCTGGTTCGATGCCGCACTGCTCAAGCGCTCGGCCCAGGTCAACGGGCTGTCGGGCCTGTGCATCACCAAACTGGACGTGCTCGACGGCTTGCCCGAGCTCAAACTGTGCGTGGGTTACGAGCTCGACGGCGAGACGATCGACATCCTGCCGCTGGGTGCCGAGGACATTGCGCGCTGCCAGCCCATCTATGAAACGCTGCCGGGCTGGAGCGAGTCTTCGGTGGGCGTGACGCGTTACGAGGACCTGCCGGCCAATGCGCGCCGCTACCTCGACCGCATCCAGGCCACCACGGGTGTGCCGATCCATGTGGTCTCGACCAGCCCCGATCGCGATCACACGATCCTGATCCACCATCCGTACCAGGCCTGAGCCGGGGCGCAGGCTTTGGTGCAGAATCCCACGAACCCACCCAACCACCCGGAGCGGCCATGCTGACCGAAGACGGCAAACACCTGTACGTGTCCTACGACGAGTACCACAACCTCATCGAAAAGTTGGCCCTGAAGGTGTACCAGTCGAACTGGGAGTTTGACACCATCCTGTGCCTGGCGCGCGGGGGCATGCGGCCGGGCGATATCCTCTCGCGCATCTTCAACGTGCCGCTGGCCATCATGTCGACCAGTTCGTACCGGGCCGAGGCGGGCACGGTGCAGGGGCAGCTCGATATTGCCCGCTACATCACCACCCCCAAGGGCGAAATCGCCGGCAAGGTGCTGCTGGTGGACGATCTGGCCGATTCGGGCCATACGCTCAAGGCGGTGATCGAGACGCTCAAGACCCATTACAAGCCGATCACCGAGCTGCGCAGCGCGGTGATCTGGAGCAAGGCGGCCTCGGTGTTCACGCCCGACTATTCGGTGGAATTCCTGCCGACCAACCCCTGGATCCACCAGCCGTTCGAAGGCTACGACAACCTGCGGCCCGCGCAACTGCTCGAAAAGTGGAAATTATGAGCCCCCACGCTCCGCCGCTGCGCGGGTCGCTGCCCCCCAAGGGGGTGCGTTTCGGCTTGGGGCGGCCCGGCGCCGAAACATGAGCACCTTGCCGACCCGTCTGATCCACCACCCGTACCGTCCGCCGGAGGGTTTCGAGGCCGTGGCGCCGGGCGTGCACAAGGCCTCCACGGTGTTCTTTCCGAACGTGCATGCCTTGCGCACGCAGGAATGGAAAGACAAGAGCGGCTACACCTACGGCCTGCACGGCACGCCCACGACCTTCACGCTGGAAGAGCGCATCGCCACCATCGAAGGCGGGCGCTTCTGCGTGTTGGCACCCAGTGGCCTGTCGGCGATCTCGCTGGTGGACATGGCCTTTTTGCGCCAGGGTGACGAACTGCTCCTGCCCGACAACGCCTATGGGCCGAACAAATCGTTCGCGCACGTCGAGCTGCAGGCCTGGGGCATTGCGCACCGCTATTACGACCCGATGGACCCGGCCGACCTGGCGGCCAAGATTTCGCCGGCCACGCGGCTGGTGTGGATCGAGGCACCGGGCTCGATCACGCTGGAGTTCCCCGACATTCCCGCACTGGTGGCGGTGGTCCGTGCCGCCAACGCCGGGCGCGAGCGGCCTATCGTCTCGGCGCTGGACAACACCTGGGGTGCCGGGGTGGCCTTCCAGGCCTTCGAGCTGGGCGTGGACGTGTCCATGCAGGCCCTGACCAAGTACCCGAGCGGGGGTGCCGATGTGCTCATGGGCTCGGTGGTCACGCGCGACGAGGCGCTGCACCGCCAGGTGCTGCTCACGCACATGCGGCTCGGCCTGGGGGTGAGCGGCAACGACGCCGAGCTGGTGCTGCGCGGCCTGCCGACGCTGGCCCTGCGTTATGCGGCGCAGGACGCGGCCACGCGTGCGCTGGCGCAATGGATGCAGGCGCAGCCCGGGGTGGTGCGTGTGCTGCACCCGGCGCTGGAAGGCTCGCCCGGGCACGAATACTGGCGCCGCGACGCGACGGCGGCCGCCTGCCTGTTCAGCGCGGTGTTCGACGAACGCTTTGACCAGGCGCGTGTCGACGCCTTCTGCGACCGCCTGCGGCTGTTCCGCCTGGGCTGGAGCTGGGCCGGGCCGATCAGCCTGTGTGCCCCCTACGACGTGCCGGCTATCCGCTCCGTCACGCGCTGGCCGCACCAGGGCGGGCTGGTGCGCTTTGCGGTCGGCCTGGAGGCCGTGGACGATCTGAAAGCCGATTTGGCGCAGGCGCTGTCCGCCCTGGTATCGCCCTGAAAGGGCGTTATCGCCCGGCCATCAACTGGCGTGCTGCGGCGGCCAGGCTGCCGGTCGAGCGATCCGGCAGGGCCAGGGGCGTCGCCCGGCTGTATTGTGCGAAGTTGCGCCGGATCGAGGCCGCGTAGCCCGGGTCGTAGTGCTGCGACAGCAAGGCCTGAACGACCTCGGGGATATGGCCGGCACGCACCAGGGCGATCCAGCCGTTGACGGTGGCGTGACCGCGCAGCTCGGTCAGCGCCTGGAGCCGCGCGCAGAAATGCTCGCTGTCACGAACGAAAAAATCGTAGTCTTCCAGCAGCAGCGCGACGCGCTCGGCGTCGGGCAGTTGCAGGTCGATGCAGGGGCTGGCGCGCATGGCCTCGATCAGGGCGTTGGGGACACGCAGATTGCCGACCTTCCTGCTTTCGCTTTCCACGAACACCGGCTGCGCGGGGTCAAACTGGCGCAACTGCTGCCAGATCAGGTTGTCGAAGCGCTTCTGGCTGGGCTGCTCCAGCCCGGGAATGTGCCCCAGCACCGAACTGCGGTGGCAGGCGATGGCCTCCAGGTCGAGTACCTGGGCGCCTTCGGCAGCCAGTGCCTGCAGCAGACGGGTCTTGCCGCTGCCTGTAGGGCCGCAAATGACGATGTAGGACAGCGAGGCAGCGAGACGGGGAGTATCTGCCACCAGGGCCGCACGCCAGGCCTTGTAGCCGCCCTCGATGCGGGTGACCTGGAAGCCGATGGCACCCAGGATGGTGGCCAGCGCGCCGCTGCGCTGGCCACCACGCCAGCAATACACCAGCGGTCGCCACTCGCGTGGCTTGTCCAATGTCTCGCGCTCGATGTGGGCGGCGATGTTGCGCGCGGCAAAGACGGCGCCGCGCTTCCTGGCTTCGAACGGCTGCAGCCGGTGCAACGTGCCGATCTCGATGCGCTCCTGGTTGTTCAGGGTCGGCCAGTTGACCGCCCCGGGCAAGTGGTCGAGCGCGTATTCGTCTTCGCTGCGGGCGTCGATGACAGTGTGAAAATCCGCCAACTGCGCCAGGGCGTCAGTGGCTGAAAGCGTGCGAACGGACATGGCCGGATTATCGGTGCTTCAGGCGGGCAGCAGCTTGCGCAAGGCCGGCCAGACATTGTCCAGCAGGATGGGTTGTGCCTTCTCGTTGGGGTGGATGCGGTCGCTCTGGAACAACTCCATCGCGTGGGGGACGTCGGCCACGTTGCGCATCAGAAAGGGCACCAGCGGCACGCTCTCGGCCTTGGCCACCGTCTGGAAGACCGCGCGAAACTCCTGGGTGTAGCGGGCACCATAGTTCGGCGGCATCTCCATGCCCACGAGCAGCACCTTCGCGCCCGCTTCCTTGGACTGACGCACCATGGTGCTGAGATTGTCGCGCGTGGTGGTCAGGGGCAGGCCGCGCAGGGCGTCGTTGGCGCCCAGCTCGATGACGACGATGTCCGGCTGGTGCTGCTGCAGCAGGCCCGGCAGGCGCGAGCGACCACCCGCCGTGGTGTCGGCGCTGACGCCCGCATTGATGACCCGCGCGGGAACCTTCTTCTGTTGCAGCCGTTCTGCCAGGAGTGACACCCAGCCGGCGCCGCGCCGCACCCCGTATTCGGCGCTCAGGGAGTCGCCCACCACCAGGATGGTGGTGGGCTTGCCTGCGGCGGCTTGCTGAGCCAGGGCCGCAGGCAGGCTACCGGCCAGCAGCAGGGCGGTCAGCGCCACGTTACAGTGTCGTCGTTTCAACGGTGCGTCCTTTCCTTTTTTCATTGCCGCCAGCTCATGCCCTCATCTTCCGCCAACGAGATCATTGCCGTGCGGCATGTGTTCAAGTCCGTCACCGATGCCACCGGCACGCTCGACATTCTGCGCGATGTCGATTTTTCGCTGCCGTGCGGCCAGTCGGCAGCCATCGTCGGGGCCTCGGGATCGGGCAAGAGCACGCTGCTGTCCATCATCGCTGGCCTGGATACGCCGACCCGGGGTACCGTGGTGATCGACGGGATCGACCTGTTCCAGCTCGACGAGGACCAGCGTGCGGCCCTGCGTGCAGAGAAGATCGGTTTCGTGTTTCAGAGTTTCCAGTTGCTGGGCAACCTGACGGCGCTCGAGAACGTGATGCTGCCACTGGAGCTGGCCGGGCGGCGCGATGCCCGCGCTGCCGCGACCCGGATGCTGGAGCGGGTGGGGCTGGGCGCGCGCCTGCGCCACTACCCCAAGGTGCTCTCGGGCGGCGAGCAGCAGCGCGTTGCGCTGGCGCGGGCATTCGTGGTGCAGCCGGCGGTGCTGCTGGCCGACGAACCCACGGGCAGCCTGGACTTCGCCACCGGTGCGAAGGTCATGGAGCTGATGTTCGACCTCAACCGCGAGCAGGGCACGACGCTGGTGCTGGTGACGCACGACCAGGGCATCGCGCGCAGCTGCGACCGGCGCATCACCATCGAGGCAGGAGCCATAGGGGGGATCGAATCTGCGGCGTGACGGCAGGGCGTGCGGCGCTGAAGCTGGCGGTCATCGGCCACAACGACGACCTAGGCGGCGCAGACTTCAACCTGACGCTGTCGCGGCAGCGCGCCCAGGCCGTGGTCGAGCGTGGCGTCGAACGCGCCAGATTGCGGGCCGAGGGCAGGGGGCTGACGCAGCCCCCTGGCCAGCAACGCCAGTGAAGAAGGGCGTGCTCGCAACCTGCGGGTGGAACTGGTGCGGCGCTGAACACGGAGAGCGTTTCGGTACCTGGGCCGGGTGGATAATTCCCCCATGTCATCCGCCCCCAAAGTCCTGTTCGGTTTCCATGCCGTCGGCGTGCGCCTGAAGACGGCGCCGCAATCCATCATCGAGATCTATGTCGATCCGTCGCGGCGTGACCAGCGCATGCGCCAGTTCCTGCAGCGGGCGAAGGAGGCTGGTACGAGGGTGATCGAGGCCGACAGCCTGCGCATTGCCAAGCTGGCCGGCAGCCACGGCCACCAGGGCGTGGCGGCGCGCGTCAACGCGCTCGAGAGTGCCCGATCGCTCGACGATCTGCTGGACCAGCTGGAGGCCAACGACCAGGCGCCGTTGCTGCTGGTGCTGGACGGCGTGACCGACCCCCACAACCTGGGGGCCTGTCTGCGTGTGGCCGATGGCGCGGGTGCGCACGCGGTGATCGCGCCCAAGGACCATGCCGCGGGCATCAATGCCACGGTGGCCAAGGTGGCCAGTGGCGCCGCAGAGACCATGCCGTATTTCATGGTGACCAACCTGGCGCGTACCCTGAACGAACTCAAGGAGCGCAACATCTGGATCATTGGCACCAGCGACGACGCGCCCAAGACCCTGTACCAGGTGGACCTGAGCGGGCCCGTGGCCCTGGTCCTGGGCGCCGAGGGTGCCGGCATGCGGCAACTCACGCGCAAGACTTGCGACGAGCTGGTGAGCATTCCCATGCGCGGGGCGGTCGAAAGCCTGAACGTGTCGGTTGCCAGCGGGGTATGTCTTTACGAGGCGCTGCGCCAGCGTGGATGAGGCTGCATCAGCCGCTCACCCTGACCTGACCAAGGCGCGGCGCCTGATTGCCCAGGCACGCCACGTGGCCGCGCTCACCGGGGCGGGCATGAGTGCCGAATCGGGCGTGCCCACGTTCCGCGATGCACAGACGGGGTTGTGGGCCCAGTTCCGTGCCGAAGAGCTGGCCACCGAGGCCGCGTTCCGTGCCGACCCGCAGCGGGTGTGGCGCTGGTACCAGTACCGGCGCGAGTTGATCGCCGCCGTCGAGCCCAACGCCGGGCACCGGGCACTGGCCTGGTTTGGCAAGCGCCACTCGGGCCGGCTGACGCTGGTGACGCAAAACGTGGACGGCCTGCACCAGCGAGCCGGCAGTGGCGACGCCATTGCCTTGCATGGCAGCATCCTGCAGGACCGCTGGCTCGACCAGCCACGGGCCTGCTGTGATGTTCGCAACATCGAGCCGGGTGCGCCGCCGCGCTGCCCGGTGTGCGGCAATCTGCGCCGCCCGGACGTGGTGTGGTTCGGCGAGGCACTGCCAACACGGGCGCTGGCGGCGGCCGACGAAGCGGCCCGTTCGTGCGACCTGATGCTGGTGATCGGCACCTCGGGCATGGTCTATCCGGCGGCCGGGCTGGCCCATGTGGCCAGGCGCCAGGGCGCGCTGGTGGTGGTGATCAATCCGGCAGAGACCGAACTGGACGAGATGGCGCACCTGTGCGTGCGCGAGCGTGCGGCGCAGTGCCTGCCGTGGCTACTGGGGGCATCGCACTGAGGCGGCGTGGCGACCAGGCGTCAACTTGCACGCTATGACAGGGAAATCGCGCGAACTCCCCCATAATGCTTCGTGCTTAACACCGTTGTTGTCAGCGGAGAGGAGAGACGCATGAACATCATTCAGCGGGTACAGGACATTCTGTTCAAACCCAAAGAGACCTGGCCGGCCATCGCGACAGAGACCGACGACATCCCGTCGATCTACAAGAACTACCTGATCTATCTGGCGGCCATACCCGCGGTGGCCACGTTCATCGGCATGAGCCTGATCGGCTTCGGCGGGTTTGGGATGCATTTCCGCGTGCCCATCGTGAGTGGCCTGGTCAACATGGTGGTGGGCTTCGTGCTGTCGCTGGCCATGATCTATGTGCTGGCGCTCATCGCCAACGAGCTGGCACCACGCTTCCAGGGCGAGAAAAACCTGCCCAACGCCTTCAAGCTGGTGGCTTATGGCGCGACGGCCGGTCTGGTCGGTGGCATCTTCAACCTGCTGCCGTCACTGTCGATGCTGGGCCTGCTGGCGGCACTGTACTCGATCTACCTGCTTTACACCGGCGTTCCGGTGATGATGAAGACGCCGCAGGACAAATCGCTGGTCTATACGGCGGTGCTCATCGTCTGCGGCATCGTGGCCGGCCTCATCGTGGGTGCCGTCAGCGCCATCTTCACGGGCGGCAGCAAGGCTTCAATGATGGGCAAGGCGCCGGCCGACATGACGATCAAGGTGCCGGGCACCGAGATCAAGGTGGATACTGCCAAGCTTGAGGAAGCCGGCAAGAAGATGGAAGAGGCGGCCAAGCGCATGGAAGAGGCGCAGGCCAGGGGTGACGGTGCTGCCGCCGGCAAGGCACTGGGCGAGATGATGGGGGCGTTGGGCGGCGGTGCGGCAGCCAAGGCCATGGATACCAGCGCGCTGCGTGCCTTTGTACCGGAGCAACTGGGTGGGCTGGCGCGCACGTCGTTCGAAGTGAGCAGCAACCAGACCATGGGCCTGTCGATGGCATCGGTGGAGGCGTCCTACGAGCGCGACAACCAGCAACTGGACGTCAAGGTCATCGATGTCGGCGCCGTTCCAGCGCTGGCCATGGGCATGATGGCCTGGACAGCCACCTCGATGGAGCGCGAAACCCAGGACAGCGTGGAAAGAATCTACCAGCGCGACGGCCTGTCGTTCAAGGAGGCGTACGGCAAGAACGGCAGCCATGCCGAACTGATGGTGGCCCTGCCCAACGGGGTGCTGGTGGAGTTTGATGGTCGTGGCCTGGGTATCGATGAGGTCAAGACAGCGCTGGGCCGATTCGATCTCAAAGGTCTGGCGGGTCTGCAGCGACCGCAGTAAATGAGGTGGGGGTGGCGCGGCGCCACCGCGCCAGCGTGGCCGATTGGCCCGCTGGGTCGCCGCAACAAACGCTGGGTCTGAGCGCAGCGTCCCCACCGGCGGGGACGCCCGGCTGGCGCGTCTCGGGTCCAAGGCAAATGTGTCCGTGCGTATGTTCCGTAGGCGGGATGTTACGTAACACGCACCCGGACCACAATCATTGCCAAAAAAAAATCCATATAAATCAACAGGATTTTTTGCCCTTGAAGCCATCTGACGGCTGAGGGACGTCTGGCATCGCTTTTGCAATTCTGTCACTGCGTGTATCGCGCGCCGTATCCCCCTGGCATGGGGCCGGAACGGGATGGGGGCACATGGTCCCGCGGCAAGCGCGTTCAAGGAAAGTGCAGACGATGGATACCGGACGTCCTTGTTATGTGTCGATGGCCGAACTGCTGAATCAGGGCAATGATGGCCACCGCGCCTTCGGGGGGCGCGGTCAACAGTGGAACTCGGAACTGATGTCGCTTGACGACATGAAGTATGCCGTCATGAGGCGCGACGAGTTCATGGCGATCGCGCAGTTCCAGAGCGAACCCGCGAATGCCCAGGACGTCATGGCCGTGCTGGTGAGCATGGCCATGGACGGCCGCCTCAGGCATTTGGCTGGCGTCATGGTCGACATGCGCATCAAGGCCTCCGTGGTGGGCCGCAGAAAGATCCTCCAGGCAATCAAGACACTGCTCACACAGCAGGTGGAAGTCGTCCTGGTCGACGGTGATGGTTATTTCGTGAATCTGCTGGAACTGGATCAGTTCTGCACATCACGCGATTTCGTCGACATGTACATGAGCGGCATCTTTTCGGACCGCTGGAGCTTCGGCGTGATGTCCGGAAATGCCCTGTCGGCGGGCCTGGGTGTCGCCTTGTCAACGGGTTGACGTCGGCTCGGTTGATGCCGCTGTGGCTGTTACTCAGATCGCGATTGAGCTGTTACGTAACGTTTTGGGTGAATACCGGAATTTTGCGTCAATTTGTGATCGATTATCTGTATTTGTAAATTTTCTCTAAGTAAATCAATAGGTTACGTTGGTGTTTTCTGAGAGAGGTTGAGTCGATAACTCAGGTATGGCGCTTGCGTGCCCTTGTTCGTTGAGGCCGCGGGGCCCACGGTCACAGCGCCTTTCACCGCCAATGGCGGCCGACTCAGGCGGTGTGAAGCGTCCGGATAGTCTTTTTCGAATTGATTAATTTTTCTTACCAGCGAGGGTGTCATGATCCAGTCAACGTCTAATCCTTTGGCAGAAACCAACCTGGCCGCAGCACCGGAGGCGGTGCAGATCGCTCAAGCGCCACAGGCAGCCGGTATGGAGGCGGGTTCCGCCGCAGCGAGCGGTGCGCGCGCGCTGGGCAATCTGTCGCAAGCCACGCCCGGGGTCGAAATCATCCGGGACGGCCAGAGCATCCCGGTGCAGGGTTCGGCGCCTCTGCTGGTGGGCGACCGTGTTGTCGTGCCCGAGGGTGGCCAGGCCGCCGTGACCTTTCCGGGGCCCGGCGGGTCGCCGTCGCCCCTGTCGGGTGTGCTGACGGGTGGTTCCGATGCGACCTTCTCCACCACCCGCCTACCCAGCGGCATGGAGCAGGTGACAGTGGATGTGGCGCAAGGTGATCTGATCGTCCAATCGGATGATTCGTCCGATGCCGCCGCCCTGATGGTCAAGAAGAGCGTGCCAGCATTGGCTGGCGGTATGAGCTTGGGCGATTTTGCTCTGGGTGCTTTGGGCGTGGGCGCCTTGGCCGCGCTCCTGGATGACGATGATGACGCGCCGGCTGATGGCGGCACGGGCCAACCGCCTGCATCGGATGACGGCGGCAATGGCGGCAATGGCGGCGGTGGCGGCGGTGGTGGCGGCGGCAAAAAGCCTGGGCCTAACGATGGGGATGCCGATGCCGATGCCGATGCCGATGCCGATGCGGACGCCGATGCTGATGCCGATGCCGATGCCGATGCCGATGCGGACGCCGATGCTGATGCCG
>NZ_JAQVEJ010000079.1 GCF_028698005.1 Hydrogenophaga sp. | reverse complement strand
ACCGCCATCGAGTACGGCATCATCGCCGGGCTGATGGCTGTGATTCTTGTGTTCGTTTTTACTGATGACACAACTGGTGTCAGCGCCATCCTTGAGGGTCTGTTCGGCAAGATCAAAACAGCCGTTGATGGAGTGAGCTTCGGCGGCGGCACCAGCGGCGGCTCCACTGGCGGCTGATTCATCAATCCGATCCACCATGCTCGCCGGCTTCGTCCTGTTCCTGCTCGCCATCATGGCCAGCGACTTCGCCCGCCGCCGCGTACCCAACAGCCTTGTGCTGCTGGGCGCAGCGGGGGCGTTGCTGGCCCTGTGGCCGGGTGCCCAGCCCTTTGGCCTGGGCTGGGCGCAGGCGCTGGCCGGCGGCGGCGTGGCCTTCGGCGCGTTGCTGCTGTGCTATGCGCTGGGCCTCATGGGCGCGGGCGACGTCAAGTTCGCCGGCGCGCTGGGCCTGTGGACCGGCCTGGCGCCGCTGTTGTTCATCTGGGCCGTGGCCAGCGTGCTGGCCGGTCTGCACGCCGCGCTGTGGCTGGCCTTGCGCCGCTGGCCGGTGGCGCCCCGGCTGTTCCTGGCCCTGTCCTCCCCCCGAATTGCGCGGAACGGTGACGGCAAACGCAACACCGCCACACCGGCCCGCAAGGCACGGCACGTGCCGCTGGCCGCCTACCTGGCCATGGCCACCCTGATCTGGATCGCCGGCGGCCGCGGTAGCGCCCCGGCCCTTGCTGCTCCACTTTACTAGGCAACCGCCATGCTCCGCTTCTCCAAGATCATTGCCGTCGTGCTGGTGCTGCTGGCCATGGCCCTGGGCGTGTACGCCTGGATGCTCAGCCGCCAACCGGCACCACCGCCGCCCACCGCCGCCAGCACAGCCCCCGGCAAACCCGCCGAGCCCACCTGGCCCGTGGTGGTCGCCACCAAACCGCTGCCGGCCGGCCAGCCCATTGCCGCCGACGCCGTGCGCGTGGTGCAGCTCACCGTCAACCCCGCGGGGGCCTTCCAGAGCGTGGCCGCCGTCACCGGCAAGGTGCCTGTGCTCGACCTGGGCGAAGGCAGCCCGCTGCTGGCCGGACAGATGGCCACCGGCCTGGCGCTCAAGCTCGAAGCCGGTGAACGCGCCGTCGCGGTCAAGGCCGACGAGGTGCTGGGCGTGGGCAACAACGTGCGCCCCGGCGACTACGTCGACGTGTTCTTCACCCTCAAGGCCGACGGCAAGGACGTGGACCGCAGCCAGACCCGCCTGCTGATGGCGCGCAAGCGCGTGCTGGCCTACGGGCAGGATTCACTCGACGCCCTGCCCCCCGACGAGTCGGCCGCCGACGGCGCCTCCGGCGGCAGCCTGATGGCCAAACCGCGCAACAGCAACACCAACCGCCGCCCGGCGCAGGCACGCACCGTCGTGCTGGCCGTACCGGTGGACGACGTCAACCGCCTGACCCTGGCCGAGGCCAGCGGCAGCCTGCTGCTGGCGCTGCGCAACCCGACCGACACCAGCGAGCCCGATCCAACCCTGTTTGCCCAGTTGCCCCCGGCCTTGCAGCCGCTGCCGCCCAAGCCGGGCACCACGCGCGGCCCGCTCACTGGCATTGACCGTGCCGTGGCCGGCCTGGCCCGGCCCGACCTGGTGGCCGGCGGCGCGGCCAACGTGCGCCGGACGGCGGCCTCCCCCACCGGGCGGGTCGCAGGCCAACCAGGGGCGCAGCGACCGGCCCGCACCGAAGTTGAAATCATCCGCGGCGACCGCCGCGACACCGTGCACTACTGAACAACCAGAATGGAGCATCCGCGATGCGCCGACGCCTGACCTTGCCCTTTCCCCTCCGCCCCTGGCTGGGCCTGTTGCTGTGCGGCACCATGCCTCTGGCGGCCCCCGTGGCCGCCACGGCCCAGGCCGTTGTCGCCGCCAGTCCCCAGACCCTGAGCCTGACCGCCGGCACCCAGCACGAGCTGGTCATCGACAAGGGGGTCGGCCGCATCGCCATCGGCGACGAATCGGTGCTGGGCGTGACGGTCACACGCCAGACCAAGGGCTCACCCGCGGCACGCCTCATCCTCACGGCCAAGGGGCCGGGCAGCACCACGCTGCTGGTGTGGGAACAAGGCAGTACACGTGCCACCACCTACCAGGTGGAGGTCCAGCGTCGCCAGGCCGTGATCGAGGGCAGCTTCACCGACGCCGCAACACGCCGCCATGCCATGGCCCAGGCACTGTCCACCTTCGGTGACAAGACCACCGCCATCGACCGTTCCACGCTCGCCCTGAAGAGCCACACCGTGCAGGTCGAGGTCAAGATCGTCGAGCTGCGCAAGAACGTGCTCAAACGCGCGGGCATCAATTTCTTCAGCGCCGCCAGCAACCGGCACGGCTTCACCTTTGGCGTGTCCACACCGGGCAGCGGCAGCCCCTCGTTCGGCGTTGGCGTGCAGTCGCAGCTCAACAGCAGCAGCAGCAACAGCCTGGGCAGCGCGGCCAACACCAGCGCCAGCAGCGCGGTGTCGGCCATCAACGGCAGGAACTCGCCCGTCACCGAGACGCTGAGCCACACGGCGGACCATCTGTCCAATACCGCGTCGGCCGCTGGCGCCGCCGCGGCCACCACGCTGGCCTACAGCCTGGCCTCGCCGGTGGTCGGCGCCTTCAACCTGCTCGGCTATTCCAGCAAGGCGGGCCTGGGCGCGGCACTGGGTCTGCTGGAAGGCAATGGCCTGGCGCGCGTGCTGGCCGAGCCCACGCTGGTGGCGCTCTCGGGCCAGAGCGCCAACTTCCTGGCCGGCGGCGAAATCCCCATTCCCATTGCCCAGGGGCTCGGTACCGTCAGTGTCGAATACAAGCCCTTCGGCATCGGCCTCACCGTCTCGCCCACGGTGCTGGCCAACAACCGCATTGCCCTCAAGGTCGCACCCGAGGCCAGCGAGTTGAACTACGCCCAGGCCGTCCAGCTCAATGGCACCGTCGTGCCGGGCATTTCCACCCGCCGCGCCGACACCACGGTCGAATTGGGCGACGGCGAGAGCTTCGTCATCGGCGGGCTGGTGTCGCGCCAGACGGCCTCCAATATCGACAAGGTGCCCCTGCTGGGCGACATCCCGGTGCTCGGTACGCTGTTCAAGAGCATGGAGTTCCAGCGCGACGAGAGCGAACTGGTCATCATCGTCACACCCCACCTGGTGCAGCCCATGGCCCGCGGCACGCTGCCCGACACCGCACTGCCCGGCAGCAATGAGCAGGACCAACCGGGGGTGTGGCGCAGCTACCTCGGGGGTGCGGCATCGGACGACCTCTTGCCCGGATTCTCGCGGTGAACGACAGCCCGGGCCCTGCCATGACCTCCCTGCCCCCTTATGGCAACACCACGCTACTGGGTAATGCGGTGTTTCTGCACGCCTCAGACACGCGCCAGCACACGGCCTGGCTGGCCAGCGCCCTGAGCGGCCACGGCCTGCTCAGCTCGGTGCCGCTGGAAGAGGTGGCCCTGATGGACGCCATCGGCCACAAGCGGGCCAAGGCGGTGTTCCTCGACTTCACCGGCGACCAGGCCGAACGCAGCGCCCTGCTGGCCAGCGCCTTGAGGCGCACCTGGCCCGAGCTGGTGCTGATCGCCCTGGGGCATGCCAGTCAGACCCAGGGCACCCTGGCGGCCTTGCGCGCCGGCGTGGACGATTTTGTTGACCTCGACGGCCCCGGCGAGGGTGTGGTGCCGCTGCTGCGCGAGCGCCTGGCCCAGCGCGAAAGCGCCCGGACACCGGCGGCCAGTGGGCGCAAGCTGGCCCTGCTCGGTGCGCGCGCCGGCCTCGGTGTGAGCACGCTGGCCTGCAATCTGGCCGCCAGCGTACAGCAGTTGCGCGCCCGGGCGCAGCGGCATGCCGGCAAGGCCGCATCGGCCACGGTCGACACGCGCAGCCAGCGCCAGGGCGTGGCCCTGCTCGACCTGGGTCTGCCGGCGCGCGATGGCCTGCTCTACCTGGGTCTGCAAAGCAGCTTCAGCTTTGTCGACGGGGTGCAGAACCTGCACCGGCTCGACCAAACCCTGCTGGACTCCGCCCTCGCCCGCCACGCCAACGGCACCGCCGTACTGCCGTTGCCCGCCGACCTGACGCAGGTGCGCGACATCTCGCACAGCCAGTCGGTCAACTTCACCCGCCTGCTCAGCGACTATTTCGACCTGCAGATCATCGACCTGGGTGGCTTCACCACGCCCGAGTTCCTGGCGCAACTGGTGCGCCAGGCCGATCAGGTCTGGGTCGTGTGCGACCAGAGCATCGGCGCCATTGTCTCGACCTCGAACCTGCTGCGCGAGCTGCGCGATCGCGGGGTGGATACGGCCGCCTTGTCGCTGGTGGTCAACCGTTTCGAGCCCGGTGTCGATCTGCCGGCCCAGGACATCGCCCGGCAGCTCGACCTCCCCCTGGCCTACGTGCTGCCGGCTCGCCGGCAGTCCCTGCTGGCCGCGGCCACCCGGGGCAAGCTGGTCGTGCAGGATGCCCCGGGCGATGCATGGTCCCAGGCCGTCGCCGACATGGCGCGCGCGTTGCTGCCGTGGATCGATGGCGGCGAACTGGAACGCCCCGCCGCCGATGCTGGCGGCGCGCCCACCTGGGTCAGCCGATGGCTACGGCCCTGGAAAACCCAAGGATGACGCCCCATGCCGATGGACGTTGAATTTTCCGACAGCAACCAGGCGTTTCTGAACTCGCCCGAGTTCCAGACCGTCAAGGCGTTCATTCACGAACACCTGCTCAACCGCATCGAGGAACTGGGCGCCGAGTTCGGCCGCTGGTCGCGCAGCACGATTGCGCAATTCGTCAGCCTGGAGTGCGAAAGCCTGGTGCGCCTGCACCGTGTACCCATCAACGCGCAAGAGACGCAACTCGTTGCCGAAGCGCTGACCAAGGAGTTCGCCGGCTTCGGTCCGCTCGAAGACCTGCTGGAAGACCCCGCCGTCGAGGACATCCTCATCAACGGCAGCCGCCAGGTCTACGTCTCGCGCCGGGGTGTGCTGCAGCAGGAGCAGATCCACTTCGCCGACAACGAACACCTGATGCGCATCGTGCGGCGCATCCTGGCGCCCATTGGCCGACGCCTGGACGAGTCCAACCCGATGGTGGATGCGCGCCTGAGCAACGGTGGTCGTATCAACGTGATCATCGAGCCGCTGGTGATCGACGGACCCGCCGTCTCGATCCGCAAGTTCCGCAAGGATCCGCTGACCCCCGAGGCACTGCTGCAGCTCGGCACATTCGACCTGGCCATCGCCCAGTTGCTGGAGATGGCCGTACGCGCGCGCTGCAACATCCTCATCAGCGGCGGCACCAGTTCGGGCAAAACCTCGCTGCTCAATGCGCTGGCCAATTTCGTGCCCACCAACGAGCGCGTCGTCACCATCGAAGACACGGCCGAACTCGCGCTCAACCACCCGCACGTGGTCCGGCTGGAAAGCCGCCCCGGCGGCTACGACGGTGCCGGGGCCGTCAGCATCCGCGACCTGTTGCGCAACAGCCTGCGCATGCGCCCCGACCGCATCATCGTCGGTGAAGTGCGCGGTGCCGAAGTCACCGAGATGCTGCAGGCCATGAACACCGGCCACGATGGCTCCATGGGCACCATCCACGCCAGTTCGCCACGCGAATGCCTATACCGCCTGGAAATGCTGGCCGGCTTCGCCGGCTTCCAGGGCAGCGAGATCAGCCTGCGCCGGCAGGTGGCCAACGCCATCGACTTCATCGTCCAGATCGCGCGCCTGCCCAACGGCAGCCGCCGCATCGTCTCGATCACCGAAATCACCGGCCTCAACGACAACGTGATCGCCATGCAGGAGCTGTTCCGCCACGAACTGCAGGCGACACCCGATGGCCAGGAGCGCGACCGCTGGGTCACGCTGGGTATCCACCCGCACTCGCCCAAGATCGCGCGACTGCGCCAGTCGCTGCAGCGCCAGCAAATGCGCCAGCACCTGCAGGATGGAGACCAGCATGGCTAAGGGTCTGCTCGTCCTGGCCATCATCGCGCTGCTGATGGCCGCCGCCGGCCTGCTGCTGTGGGACTACAGCACACGCCGCCAGGCCCGCCTCAAGGCACGCCGCCACATCGAGGCCCAGTTGGCACCCGAGCCGGCGCCGGCCGTGGCGCTGGGCGACTTGCGGTTCGGCGCCCCGCTGCCCGAGCCGGAAGCGGAAGAACCTGACTCGGTGCTCGAGCGCCTGCCCGTGCCGGGCTGGGCGCAGGGCGCCGTCACGCCCGAACTGCTGTACGGCGGTCTGGCCGTCATTGGCGTGCTGTTCGTGCTCGCCTGGCTGCTGACCGATGCCCTGCGCGCGGTCGGCCTGGCGGTGCTGTTGCTGCTGGGTGGCGTCTTTGTCATGTGGCTGCGTGTACAGAAGATGCGGCGCGAGCTGGTGCGCCTGCTGCCCGGCTTCCTGGACATCCTGGTTCGGCTGGTGGCCGTGGGCAACTCTATCCAGTCGGCGTTCCAGACCGCCGTGGGCAGCACCAAGCAGCCCTTGCGCGCGCACCTGGACAGTGCCCTGGCCATGGCGCGCGCCGGCTTCGACCTGGACCAGGCGCTGCTGCAGGTCGCCCGCAAGGTGCAGGTCCCCGAGATGTTCCTGCTGTCGGCCATCGTCGGCCTGAGCGCACGCTACGGTGGCCGCTCGGAAGCCCTGCTGGAACGCGTGGGCAACTTCATGCGCGACCGCGAGGAATCCGAAGAGGAGCTTTCGGCGCTGACGGCCGAAACCCGCCTGTCGGCGTGGGTGTTGGGTCTGCTGCCTATCGTGGTGGGCGGGGCCCTCATTCTGATCAATGGTGACTACTTCGCGCGCATGTGGAACGACCCCACAGGGCGCAACCTGGTCTACGGTGCCGCCGGCCTGCAGTTGGCGGGCATCGTCCTGCTGTACCGGCTGGCCAAACTGGACTGAACGGCATGAATCCGCTGCACCTGTCCATCCTTGCCCTCCTGCTGCTGGCCGCGGCCCTGCTGCTGGTGGCCGGACTGATCCTGCGCCGACAGGCCTCGCGGGGCCAAAGCGCACGCACCATCGAGCGTGCCCTGGCCGACGCCGCCGTCATCGACCGCGATGCGGCAGACGGCAGCGAGGACGAGCTCGCCTTGCTGTACGGCGACCAGCTGCCCAGCCACTGGCTCAACAGTGGCCTGGGGCGCGCCCTGGTCGCGGACGAAGATCGCAAGCTCATTGCCCAGTGTGGCTTCCCCTCGACCAAGGCACAACTGGTGCTGCTGGCCTCGCGCTGCATACTGGCCATCGCCCTGCCGCTGCTGGCCCAGGCCCTGCTCGGCCGCGAAGGCCAGGCCTTCAGCAGGACGGTGCTGCTCTACGGGGTGGGTTTTGGCATCGGCTTCATGCTGCCCAAGTGGATCCTGGGCAACCTTGCCGCCAAGCGCCGCAACAAGGTGAGCCTGGAGCTGCCCCTGTTCGTCGATCTGCTGGGCCTGCTGCAAAGTGTGGGGTTGAGCCTGGACCAGAGCCTGCAGGTGGTTGCCAACGATTTCCGCCACGTGCTGCCCATCATCGGCACCGAACTGGACGACGCCAACCGTCAGTTCAGCCAGGGTCGCACGCGCGAACACGCCTTCCGGCGCATCGCCCATCTGCACGGCAACCACAACCTGGCCGACCTGGTGACACTGCTCATCCAGGTGGACCGTCACGGCGGCGCCGTTCAGGAACCGATTCGCCAGTTCAGCGAGCGCTTGCGCCTGCAGCGCCGCATGGACATGAAGGCACGCATCGGCAAGATCACCGTCAAGATGACGGTGGTCATGGTCTCCACGCTGCTGCCGGCGCTCATTCTGGTGGCAGCCGGACCCGGCTTCCTGGCCATCGGACACGCCGTCTCGGGCATGGGCCGGTGAGGATGCAGCCATGAACATCAATGCCCCGAGCACCCACCGCCACACCCCGCCGATCCGGGGTGCCAGCCTGTCGGCGCTCGCCCTGGCGTTCGCCCTGGCACTGGGCGGCTGCGCCGTGCCGCCCCGGGACGGTGACAATCGCTCTGACCCGCCGGCCACGCCCAGCCTGGAAAACCCCGCCACCCACGCGGCCCTGGTGCGCCAGATGCAGGACAAAGGCATGTGGTACGCGTCACTGGCACACATCGACGCGCTGGAGCAGCGCTGGGGTGCCAGCGACGACAGCCGCCTGCTGCGTGCCGAAGCCCTGCGCCAGACCGAGCAACTCGATGCCAGCGTACGCCTGTACGAGCAGCTCACACGCTCATCCCTGCGTGCCGCCGGCTGGCGGGGGCTGGGCCTGATCGCCGGTGCGCAGGGCCGCTATGCCGAGGCGGTCAGCCACTTCGAGCAGGCACGTCAGGCCAGCCCGACCGACGGTCTGCTGCTCAGCGACCTGGGCTTCGCCCTCATCATGGCCCAGCGCTACGACGACGCGCGTCTGCCCATCATGCAAGCGTCCCAGTTGCTGCCCCAGCACCCCAAGGTGCGCAGCAACCTGGCGCTGTACCTGCTGGTGCAGAACCGCCCCGAAGACGCCCGCCGCTTCATGGACGAGGCCGGGTTCAACCCCGCCACGCGGCAAGCCATCGAGCGGCTGGCACGTGGCCTCGGACATGGCACGGACGCCTCCATGGCTGGCGCAGCACCCAGGTCACCGTCAACCCCAAGCAGCCCCTCCCGGCGGTTCGAGCCGGAGCAGGAAGCCCTGGTGCTGCGCAGCAGCCTGCAACTGAGCCGTGCGCTCACGCTTGAGCCCGGCGCCACCCAGGCCCCACGGCCAGCGTCCTCCCGAACGAGCCAACCGTAAGGACTTCACCATGCACGCCAACCACGCCACCCCTTCCCGCACCTGGCACCGCCTGGCCCTTCTGGCCACCAGCCTGGCCCTGGCCACGCCCCTGTGGGCGCAACAGCCTGCCGCCGACGCCGCCACCCCGGCCCCCACGTCCGCCGAACCCGGGGTTCAGACTGTCGAGGAACAAAGTGCCAGTGCCCAAAATGACGAGGTGCTGACGACCGAAGCGTTGCAACCCCAGGCCCTGCCCATGGGACAGGCCACGCGCGGCTTGCTGCAGCGCCAGCGCGAAGGCAGTGTCGCCGCCAGCGCCGACCCCCAATCCCTGGACGGTCCGATGGTGGACAGTGCCCGCCAACGCTACCTCAAGAGCTTCGAGCAGCCCCTGCCGGTCTGGTTTGGCCGACAGGTGAAGACACCGGCCAACTGACCACGCATGACCGCCCGACCGCACCTTCGTCAGCGACGATGTCCGCGCCTGCGCCCGGTGGCACGGGCGCAGCGGGGTGTCTACGCCATCGAGTTCGCTTTCACGTTCCTGCTGCTGTTCGGGCTGATCTACACCATCATCTGCTACGGCATCCTCCTGACCTACCGGATGGCGCTGCAGAACGCCGCCGAGGAAGGCGCGCGCGCGGCGCTGCGCTACCAGCCCGACATCACCGCGCGCCTCGCCGAAGCCGAAAACGTGGCCAGGCTGCGCGTGCAAGGCTGGTGGCCAGGGGCGCTCGATGCCCCCGAGCCCAAGGCCGACCTGGTGCAGGAAGGCGCCATCTGCGGGCCGGAATGGGCAAACCGCTGCAGCATCCAGGTGTCCATCACCATGGACCTGGTCGATGACGACAACGGCAAACACCTGTTCGCCCTGCCCATGCCCGAGTTCGCCCTGCCCGACAGCCTGACCGGTCAGGCCAGCGTGTTGCTCGAAGGGGGTGGCACATGAGCATCGGCATGCCATCAGCCCTGCAGCGCCAACCCCAGCGCGGCGTGGCGGCCATCGAGTTCGCGTTCGTCATGGTCGGGCTGTTGCTGCTGCTGTTCGGTCTGGTGACCTTCGGCGTCGTGCTCTACACCCAGCAGACACTCTCGCGCGCCGCCGAGGACGGCGCCCGGGCCGCGCTGATGCAGCCGGCCTTCCTGGCGGGTACCCCCGACGAGGTGAACGCCGCCATCGACAACGTGAAGAACGCGGTGCGCGATTCGCTGGCCCGCTCCCTGGTCGTGCCCGGACCGGGCGGCAGGACGCCGCAGGGGCGGCGCGAATGGGTGGCGACCCACGTCACCGTGGATATCCCGCCGCCGGCGGCATCGACCGTCACGATCACCGTTCGCTACCCCTACCGCACGGTCGGCAACCCTTTTCCCGACGTTCCACTGCTGAGCGCCAGCACGTGGATTCCCGACATCCTGGAAAGCCACGCCACGGCGGCGCTGCCCATCTGAGGCGGAGCCGCTCACGAGCAGGCGGACAAGCTGGCTGGCACACAGGAAGCAAGACAAGGGAGAAGCACGATGACGACGACGGCCACACAGCAAGGACGGCATCAGGCCTGGGGCATCCGCGCCCGCCGGACACCTGGCGCGCGGCAGCGGGCCAGAGGCTCGGTGGCCATCAGCGTGGCCATCGTCTTCGGCACCCTCATCGTGCTGTTCATCGGCATTGAGCTGGGTTACCTGTTCTACCAGAAGCGCGAGTTGCAAAAGGCGGTGGATCTGGCGGCACTGGCCGGGGCGCAAGCATTGGCACCAACCTCATGCGACGCGGCGCGGCAGGCGGCCAAGGCCAACGCCAATGGCAGTGGCGAAAACGATCCGAAGCGCAACCTGCCCAAAGGCTTCGTGCTGGCTGACGAAGACATCATTTGCGGGCGCTGGGATGCGGCATCGGCGGCCGAGCGGCACTTCGAAGCCAACCAGACCGAGTTCAACGCGGTGCACGTCACGAAAACGGGCGCCCCGCCATCCTTGCTGCCATTTTTTCCAGGCAGCCGCCACATCCACGCGGATGCGGTGGCGTCCGAGCACACGCCACTGGCCTCGTTTTCCGTGGGCAGCAAGCTGGCCGCGGTGGGTGACTCGCTGCTGGGTGATCTTCTCAAGACCATCGGTCTGGACCTCGTGGGTACCTCGCTGGTGGGCTACGACGGCCTGGCCGACGCGACCATCACCCCCGGTGGCCTGCTCGCGGCACTGGGCATTCCCGTGGCCGCCGACATCGACATCGGCGAGTTCAATACCCTGCTGGCCGCGCAAGAGGTTTCGCTGGGCGTTCTGCTGGACGCGGCGGTCCACTTGGCCGGACAGGACAGCCTGCTGGACACCAACGCGGCGCTGCTGCAGGCAATCGAAACCAAGCTGGGCATCAGCGACCTGCTGGTGCGTCTGGGATCAGACGCCACTGCGTCGGGCCTGTTCGCAGAGGTCGTGGCGCCAACCGCGTCGGCCGCACTCAACACGAGTGTCAACGCGCTGGACCTGATCCACACCGCCATCGGCGTGGCCACCAGCCACCGCGCCGTGGACCTGGACTTGGGCCTGCTGCCGTCCAATGTGGTCAATGCCAAGGTGGCGGTAATCGAGCCACCCTCGATCGGCATCGGTGGCGTGGGTGCCACCGCCTACACGGCGCAGGTGCGCACCTTCGTGAACATCGACACTGGGGCACTGCCCCTGATCGGCAACTTGTTGCGCCTCAAACTGCCGCTCATCATTGACGTGGCCAACGGCCAGGGCACGATCACCGAGCTGTGCACGGCCGACCTGCGCACGCACGACGGCATTGACCGCGCCGAGATCGAGGTGGATGCCTCGGTGGCCAAGATCTGTGTCGGCAAACTTGACGAGCCGCTGTTTTCCACCAGTGCCAGTTGCGAAGATGGTCTGCAAAACGAACAGCTTCTCAAGGTGAGCTTGCTCGGCACGGACTTGATTGCCCTGGACACGAACTTCAAGCTCAACGCGTTTCGAAGTGGCGGAAGTGTGGTCCTAGCCGAAGGCGAAAGTGCCACGATCGGCAACAACCTTCTGCTGGGGACTACAGTTGAGGAAATTACCAACGGCTTGCTGGGAGCATTGTTGTTCCAATCATTGTACGAAGGTGATCCTCTCACCCCCGGACAAAGTGCAGAAATGGCAGCCGAGCTCTGGGAGAAGCATGGTGGAGCGTGTCCTAGCCGCCAATGCCGCGTCGATCGACTGACAGACGTAAAAAACGAAATGGAAGCCGTCACCTCGGGGTTGAGCGGATTTCTTGGCAATGTCCTACTCGACACGCTGGGGATCGTCGGTGACCTCCTGACCCTGGATCTGGGTGGTCTCCTTCAGGGTGTGGGAAGCGTCGTTGGCGGACTCCTGGGTGGCCTCGGCGACCTGATTGGAGGAATCATCGGTGGTTGTACTGCGCTCATTGGCTCGAGCGATGCAGCGTGCAAGGCCGAAATCGCATCGCTGCTGGACGACCCTCGCAGCGGCAACCGTCCACCCAGCGGTCTTGTGACGGTGGTGGGGTTCCTTCTTGATCTCCTCAAGCCCGTCTTCGATACCGTTGGCAGCGGAGTCATCACGCCGCTGCTGACCCAAGTGCTGGGCGTAAACCTCGGGCAAATCGACGTTGAACTCAAGACCCTGGACTGCAAGGGGCACGCCGGCCTGGTGTTCTGATCCGATGACCACCATGCCCAACCCCTCACCGCTCCATGGTCAACCGGCCCGGCTAGAGGGTGCGCACGGCCGTACTCGCGCACGGCAACGAGGCGCACCCGCTGAGCGCGCGCCTGCAGCGGACAACGAACGACTGGGAGCACGCGACAACAACAATGACCCTCATCATGTCCTCCAAGCACCCCGATGACCGGCGCGCGCGGCAAGCCCGACGGTGGCGACAATCGGGCTCGGTCACCATCACCGTCGCCATCGCCTTCAGCACCCTCCTCATCCTGCTCATCGGCACCGAGCTGGGCTATCTCTTCTACCAGAAGCGTGAGCTGCAAAAAGCGGCAGACCTGGCGGCGCTGGCCGCCGCACAGGCGGTCGATCCGACATCCTGCGATGGCGCACGCGACGCGGCCAAAGCCAACGCCAATGGCAGTGGCGAAGGCGACCCCCTGCGCAACCTGCCCAAGGGCTTCACCCTGAGCGACGAACACATCGTCTGCGGGCAT